>JAKORL010000101.1 GCA_029777855.1 Pseudomonadota bacterium | reverse complement strand
TTTCGAATTCTGGCGAATTCTCAAGCCCAATTTTTTATAATTCTCGAAGACTCGCATTATAAAAAATTGATTTATTTTTAAAAAAGTATATATAATCACAATGTATTCAATAACCATCATTGTATCCCTCATCATGGATAATCAACCGCCGAATGTCGTTTTTCTCATTGATGCAACTGGCTCGATGAATTCAACATTGGAAGCTCTCAAATCTGGAGTTTTCCCCCAACTTTTTCCGGTTGTACCTCTCTATGCTCCTGGATCTAGATTTTTACTATGCATTTATCGAGATTTTGATCAAACTGGAGAAAATATATTATTATGCCGAGGACCCTTTGTTGCAGCTGATAGTAAAGCCATGATACAAATTATTGGTCGGACTCCTCCAGCTGGTGGTGGCGATGGTCCGGAGGCTCAAAAATATGCTTTAAATATGCTAATGAAAGAAGAATCGTTGTACGGTCAAACAATTATTTTCCATTTTACGGATGCACCCCCACATTCATTTCCATTCCCAGAAAAAGGAAATATCGGAGACAATCATTTTAAAGAAGGTCAAGAATTAGATACTAAAGGCTTAGAGAAAGATTGGATTCCGTTATGTAAACAATTGGTTGATCATAATATGTCAATGTATACTATTGGCGCAATTGGTCTGGGTTCACAAATGTATTATTGTTGTGCAGCTGATATTACTGGGGGAGATGTCATCTTGTTAAAGAATACATCTGCTGAAAATATTCTTAAGACAACAATTGCAGTTATGACAAGAGCTCTGGGATATGATAAATGCGATCTAACCGGTTTGGCTTCTTTAGTTCGACTTAATGGTGAAGTCCCATCGACAGAAAATTGTCCTGCTTTTCAGAATTTAAAGATAACTTCTTTGGAATTTACTCAAGAGCATATTCCTGAAATTAGAACTATGTCGGATGTTTGTGATAGAGAAAAAATAGAAAATAAATATAAATCTGATAAATCATTTCAAATGTTATGTTTTGATCTTTTCATGTTTTTGATTCAAGAAGGGCAAATTTTAGCACTAAGTTACAATCCATTACTTGGTTTCCTATATAAATTAATGACTCAAGAATCAGGTGATATTCAAGTCGAAGCATTCCGAAAAGGGCTGAATAAGCTTATTGATGAGACAATGAATAATCTTAAAACATCCAAACCACAAGTTCATAGTGTCATGTCTAAATGGATTAATGATAATCAAAATCAAACTGTTAATTTATAGGAAAACCTATTATACTTTTCTCATGCATCGGCTATCAAAAGGGTTCATCAATATTTATCTGGTTGGTGTTTATTGCAATCGTATTTTGCATACTTATGCATTGCCCCGTTTGAATGTACAATGCATAGGTACACGCAAAACGAAACAATAATAAAATATTTAGTGTATAATATAACCAGATTATGATTCAATTTTGATAGCTGATGCGTGGGAAAGTATAATAGACAATTCTATGTTAATTATTCTTGTGCTTTCATATCTTATGCCCGTGCATCGGCTATCAAAAAGGTTCATCAATATTTAGTTGGCATTTATTGTGATCATATTTTGCATACTCATGCATTGCCCTGCTTGAATGTACAATGCATAGGTACGCAAAACGAAACAATAATGAAATATTTAGTGTCTAATATAACCAGATTATGATTCAATTTTGATGGCTGATGCATGGGAGTTAATTATTCTTGTGCTTTCATACGTGTTAAAAAATTGAGATTTTCGAGTGTTCGTTCCTCACACTCTCAATCCCAATTTTTTATTATGATGGCTATATTCGTACCTCGCATAGCCATCATAATAAAAAATTGAAATTTACATTATCTAAAGAATTCAATAAATTCTCCCTCTATTGTTTACTTTTTTCTAGAAAAAGCCCTATTTGTCATGAGCGACAACCCAAAAAATCTCAACATCATTTTCGCCGTCGACGCCACTGGCTCGATGAGTACTACGTTGGAAGCCCTGAAAAACGGTGTCTTCCCGCAGCTCTTTTCACTGATGCCATTGTTCGCCCCGAGCGCCAAGTTCTTTTTGGCGATTTACCGCGATTTCGATCAGAAAGGTGACGCATTGTACAAGTGCCATGGACCTTTTTCGGCATCCGAGAGCAAGACCATGATTCAAATTATTAGTCAAACGAGGCCTGATGGCGGAGGTGACAGTGATGAGGCACAAAAGTACGCTTTCGGCATGTTGATGCGTGAGGAGGCCATCGTTGGAAAGACCATTGTTTTCCATTTCACGGATGCTTCGCCTCATTCCTTTCCTTTTCCAGCGAACGCCAACGGTGAACACGGGAAGGAAGGTCAGGCTTTACACATCAATGGTCTCGAGAAAGACTGGATCCCATTATGCAAGCAACTGTCTGAGCGCGACATACCCGTCTATACGATTGGTAGAATTGCCAATTTGACGCAAACTTATTATTGCACTTTGGCTCAGCTCACCGGCGGCGAAGTCATTTTGCTGAAGGATACCAACTCTGATACGATTCTCAAGGCGAGTGTCGCGGTCATGGCGCGCGCTCTGGGCTACGATGAGTGCGATTTGGCTAATTTGGCTACCATTCCTCGTTTGTCGGGCGAGATTCCGGAAACTGAGAATTGCCCGGCCTTCAAGAATGCACAGATCAAGAGTCAAGTATTTCAGGAGGGACA
>JAKORL010000100.1 GCA_029777855.1 Pseudomonadota bacterium | reverse complement strand
CGTTATTTACAGATGTTGCTGCGAAAGTGCTTGATGAATACGGACGCAATTTAGTTCGATTATTGGCTGAATATAATCGGTTGATTTTTTTGCCAGAGATTTATCAGGAATATCAACGATTGCTCGCAGAAAAAGAACGTCATATCACTGCAGAGGTACGAACTGCGCAACCATTAACTGATGAACAGATTGCGCATATGTCTGCGGCATTAAAAAAACGTTTTAATTCTACTGTGACGATTGATCCTGTAATTGATGAATCACTTTTGGGTGGCGCATTAATTCAAATTGGTGATTTAGTGATTGATGGTTCGTTGCGTGGTCGTGTAGCAAATATGGCCACAGCCCTACGTAGCTTATTGTGATACAGAAATAGAGGAATAGAGATATGCAAATTAATCCTTCTGAAATTAGTGATCTGATACGTCAACGTATTAGTCAGTTTGATGTCAGCGCTCAAGTTCGAACAGAAGGGACTATCGTCAGCGTTAAAGACGGAATTTTACGCATTCACGGAATTAATGCCGTGATGGCAAGTGAAATGATTGAATTACCTGGTGGTTCATATGGAATCGCATTGAATTTAGAAGAAGATTCAGTGGGTGCGGTTGTCATGGGTGACTACGAGAATTTAACAGAAGGTGATACGGTAAAATGTACTGGTCGAATTCTTGAAGTTCCTGTTGGTGAAGCACTGCTTGGCCGTGTGGTCGATGCATTAGGAAATCCTTACGACGGTCTAGGCGCCATTAAAGCTGAAGAAATGTCGCCGATTGAAAAAGTGGCGCCAGGTGTAATTGCGCGTCAATCTGTTAGTCAACCTTTGCAAACTGGTCTCAAGGCAATTGATGCACTTGTACCTGTTGGAAGAGGACAGCGAGAACTTATTATTGGCGATCGTCAAACGGGTAAAACAGCTATTGCAATCGATACAATTATTAATCAAAAAGGTACCGGCGTTAAATGTATTTATGTTGCGATTGGTCAAAAAGCGTCTTCTATTGCAAACGTAAAACGCAAATTAGAAGAGCATGGCGCGATGGATTATACAATTATTGTCGCGGCACCGGCTGCTGATCCAGCTGCATTGCAATATCTTGCACCGTACACGGGTTGTACAATGGGTGAATATTTCCGTGACAAAGGCGAAGACGCATTAATTATTTATGATGACTTGACGAAGCACGCTTGGGCTTATCGACAAATTTCACTATTACTACGTCGACCACCTGGGCGTGAAGCTTATCCTGGCGACGTATTTTATTTACATTCACGATTACTTGAACGTGCATCACGAGTAAACCCAGAATTTGTCGAAAAAATGACGAATGGAAAAGTAAAAGGTCAAACGGGTTCGCTGACAGCATTACCGATTATTGAAACTCAGGCAGGTGACGTATCAGCGTTTGTACCAACGAACGTTATTTCTATTACCGATGGTCAGATTTATCTTGAAACCGATTTATTTAATGCCGGTATTCGACCTGCAATGAATGCTGGTTTGTCAGTATCTCGTGTGGGTGGTGCTGCTCAAACGAAGATCGTCAAAAAATATGGTGGTGGTATGCGAATAGCTCAAGCCCAGTATCGTGAATTAGCAGCTTTCGCGCAATTTGCTTCTGATCTTGATGAAACCACACGTAAACAGTTAGAGCGGGGACAGCGCAGTACGCAAATATTAAAACAAAAACAATATAGCCCGCTTTCTGTTGCTGAAATTGCAATGAGTTTATATGTTCTGGATCAAGGGTTTTTGGATGATGTCCCAATTGAAGAAGTCTGTGCGTTTGAACATGCACTCCATGTTTACATGCGAGACAAATATTCTCACGTGATTGAGCAAGTCAATAAAAATCCTGATACAAGTGAGGAAACGTTGAGCAAATTGAAAGAGATTATTCTTGAATTCAAAAAAACGCAGACATGGTAGACTAATATGGGTGTCGGACGCGAAATTAAAACGAAAATTGCGAGTATAAAAAATACGCAAAAAATTACGGGCGCTATGGAAAAAGTAGCGGTAAGTAAAATGCGTAAAGCGCAACAATTTATGCTTCGTTCTCGCCCGTATGCCAAGAAGATGTTACAGGCCATACGACATATTTCAAAGAGTCAAAGTGAATATCGTCATCGATATTTGGTGCCAAACGATGAACCAAAAAAAATAGGTTATTTCGTTATCACAACTGATCGCGGATTGTGTGGTGGTTTGAATATTAATATGCTCAAAGTCTTGCTCAGAGAAATGAATGCGTGGCAAAAAAAAGGTTGTG
>JAKORL010000099.1 GCA_029777855.1 Pseudomonadota bacterium | reverse complement strand
TAATCAGTTAATTCTTGATTACTCTAAATCGTCAATTTGAGACCTGACCCCATCCCATCCCCCTTCCCTTATCCATCGATGATCGATAAACTAGCCCCTTACTGATTTAGATAAGGGTTAGATAATCATGCAATCGACAAAAGAGATTTGGTTTAACGGTAAGCTGGTGCCATGGGATCAAGCAACTATTCACGTCTTGACACACACATTACATTACGGCGGCGGCGCATTCGAAGGTATTCGATTCTATGAAACTGATAAAGGCCCCTCTATTTTCAGATTAAAAGAGCATATTGATCGCCTTCTCTACTCTGCCAACACGCTAAAAATGGAATTACCTTACTCCGCCAACGAGATCTGCGAGGCTGTACAAGAAGTCGTGCGGGTCAACGAATTACCATCAGGTTATATACGACCTATCGCCTATTTTGGCTATGGTAAAATGGGCGTTAACCCTATCGGAAGTCCTCCTCAACTCGCCATAGCCTGCTGGCCATGGGGAGCTTATCTACCCCATGAAGCGGTTGACATTAAAACAAGCCGTTTCATACGCATTCACCCCAGCTCCACTGAAGTCGAAGCAAAATTATGCGGACACTATTTAAATGGAATATTAGCGGTACTCGAACTACAAGGAACCCATTACCATGAAGCTTTATTTCTCGATGATAATGGGTATATTTCAGAAGGTGCCGGTGAAAATTTCTTTATGCTTAAAAATGGTGTCATTTATACCCCTCAATTAGGCACAATTCTTGCAGGTATTACTCGGTCAACTGTCATGGAAATTGCCTCAAAAATAGGCTACCAAGTTGTTGAAACCAACATCACTCTCGATGATGCCTATCAATGTGATGAAGCTTTTTTCACAGGGACTGCTGCTGAAGTAACGGCGATTCGATCGATAGATGATAACGTACTGGGTAATGGAGAAGTTGGACCTGTTACAGCAATTATCAAAAATGCTTATCTGGATATAGTGAAAGGAAAAAACCCGGAGTATTTTAATTATTTAACTGTGGTAAAATAATTATTTATATTTATCTTAACGAGAAGTGCAAGTACGCGTTGCTTACTGAAGATTTCAGAATCTATCACCGCTAGCGATGACAGAACTCGAGTGTTCTACAGGCACAATCAATGTTAGATAGTTACTTTTGTTTTTTAGTGAAAAAATTAAAGATCCCAGTCACTAATTAACGTCAACAGAAAAAAGGTACCGGTGAAAATAATGGAAAGAACTTCAGAAATTCAACCTGATGATTTTGACCACGAAGGCGAACAATTACTCTTGCCTACTAGACTGCCCCGACGTGATGTCTATTCAGTCCCCGAACGTCCAACACCCCAAGAAGAAACACTCAGTTGGTGGTCAAGATTTAAGCAATCTCTATGGCTCAACACACAAATTGCGGCAACCAGTTTGGTCAATTCATTGGCCGATTCAGGAAAAGTGTATCTTCTTGCGTACGGAGGCGAAGACGCTGTCGCGGCTGTCACCGTTATGGCGATTATTGAATGGTCACCCACAATATTAGGCTCAACATTTCAAGCTGTCGCCACTCTAACCGCTAGCATCTATTCATTAGATGAAGAACATCCTGAAGAAGCGCTTAGACCTATTATGTTAGGCCCTAGTGCTCGTAGCTCTACATTTGATCGAAGTCTTGTTAATCACCAAAGAGAAGATGTAGGGCAAATTTTTAGAGACGGAATGAAGATTGTAGGCATTTATACGGTTCCTCTGAGTTTCATGTTCGGATTCAGCGGAACACTTCTTGAATTAATTCGTCAGCCCACAAAAATTGTTGCGCTCGCTCAAACCTACTGTCGGGCAAATATGTGGGGAATTCCTGCGTATCTAGGTGGTCTTGTGTGCTCACAACTTGCCAATGCTGTTGGAAAAGCCCATATTGTGTTAGCTTTTTCTACGCTCAGTGGAATTTTTGGAAACGGGCTCGGGTATCTGCTGGGCGTCCATCTATTTGGACCCAACATGTGGGGCGTCGGAATAGGAATCGCTTCTCAGTACTGGATATATTTTGGTTGCATGTTAGGCTATTTTTATTTTTCTAATGATCCGGTAATACAATCTTTTCAACTATTCCGATTCGGCGGATCTCCTCGATCGTATTTTCGCAAAATATTAGACCTTGGATGGGGAATTTCTTTCTTTTACGGATTTGAACTGGGCACTTTATTTATTGCCATAAAATGGGTGGGCGAAAAATTAGGCTCTCGTGTTTTAGCGACGCAAGGTGTGATTCAATCCTGGGGATTTTTATTAATCGTTCCTGCGTATGCGGCTGGGGAAACCGCCAATATTTTTGTTTCTCGTTATCGATCCATGGGTCGATTTACCGACATGATCAGTTTTGGCCGAATTAATGCGTTAATTGGTTTTATTTATGGAACAGCCTGTTTTCTTGCCTTTGAATTTTGGCCTGCCCCCCTTATTCAAGTGATTGTCGGTACGAACAACCCAGACCTTGTTAATGCCTCTGTCAAAGTTATGCGATGGGCAGCGCCAGCATTTCTAATTGATCCGATGCGAATTATTTACAGTGGTGCTGATAGGGGTCTAGAGCGAACGATGATGACGGTTGTATCGTCTGTCGTTGGACTGGGAGTCGTTGGGTTAAGCAGCTCGTATATTTTGTCCTACCCATTGAATTTCGGACTGATAGGGTCTGCCATGGGACGAGATCTTGGGATGCTCACTGGCCTGGTCATCATGTTTGTCGCTTGGGAATATGACGCTAATCAGGCAGCAGGAAGACGATTAACCGTTCGCGCTATTCTTAACACACTGTGTTTTCCTTGCAGAGGAGAAAGACCAGCCTATAGTGCTAACTCACAGCGATTTTTCCCTCTACCAAGTTCTGAGCACTCTCGAGGGGTACCAAGAAGACATACAAATGCAGATGACTTAGAAATTGAACGAGATGCAATTGAATTGGATAATCTTGAAGAGGTGGTCATTTATAGAGCTGTGACAGAAGATGACATCATTCAGCAAGAACGAGCACTCATTTAAAGACTGGATCACCACGCTTCACAATGACTCAACGTATAGATCATCTTTCTTGGAATCGATTTTTTATCAATTTCAGGTTTTACTTTTGACGACTGAACTTCTGGATTCCAATGTAGTGTGGTGTTAACATTCTAAAATGATACATTTAAAAAAAATCACTGTACGCCGTGGAACTAAAGTTCTCCTGGAAGATGCCGACCTCGATTTATTTGATAGGCAAAAAGTAGGTATTATTGGGCCTAATGGCGTAGGAAAATCGTCCTTATTCCAATGTTTACTTCGCACGCTATCTGTTGATAAAGGCGAAATAGAAATCCCAACGGATTGCCAACTTGCACACATCAAACAAGAATTACCCACCACAGAACAAAACGCCGTCGATTACGCGCTATTAGGTGACGCAATCTATGCACAGCGTAAAGCAGAATTAGATGCGAGTGAAGATAGTCATGATGGCATCGCCATCGCTCACGCTCATACGAATTTCGCTGAAATTGATGGGTATAGCGCACCAGCACGTGCCGCTAAAATTCTCATTGGATTAGGTTTTCAACAAGAACAATTAACAGCACCCGTCAATAGTTTTTCAGGCGGGTGGCGAATGCGTCTTAATTTAGCACAAGTTTTACTTTCACGAGCCGATATTCTTTTACTCGATGAACCTACAAACCATTTAGATTTAGAAGGTATTATTTGGCTGGGTGATTGGATTCGCACAGCAGAATGTATGGTGTTAGTGATTTCACACGATCGAGAATTTCTTGATGAAGTCACGACACATATTGTGCAATTTAAAGATCAAAAACTTAAAAAATACACAGGAAATTACAGCACATTTGAACGCGAATATACCCAACAACTTGCTATTCAACAAGCGGCATTTACAAAACAACAAAAGCATCGTGCACATCTTCAAAATTTTATCGATCGTTTTGGTGCAAAAGCCACCAAAGCAAAACAAGCGAATTCACGCAAAAAAATCCTGGAAAAAATGGTTGAAATTGCCCCCATTCACGATGAAACGCCTTTTAGTTTTGAATTTTCAGACAATATCTGTGGTGTCAATCCGATGCTCACACTCGATCACGCCACGGTAGGCTACGACCATAAACCTATTTTGCGTGATATTAATTTTAGTTTACGTGATGGGGATCGCATCGGATTACTCGGACTAAATGGCGCAGGAAAATCAACACTCATTAAATTACTGGCAAATCAACTTCCCATCATTAATGGTATTTACCAAGCGTCCAGCAAAATTAAAATTGGCTATTTTGCACAACATCAACTTGATCTACTGGATCCTCAAGCCAGCATCATGACACAATTTCGACGATTAGATGATAAAGTGGGTGAAAAACAAGCAAGGTCATTTTTAGGCGGATTTGATTTTACAGGTAATCGTGTGTTCGAAAATATTGGTAATTTTTCCGGTGGTGAAAAATCTCGATTAGTCTTAGCGTTTCTAGTTTGGCAAAAACCGAATTTACTTTTACTGGACGAACCGACCAATCATCTCGACATGGAAATGCGTGAAGCACTGATGATGGCATTGCAAAATTTCCAAGGTGCTATGATATTAGTTTCACATGATCGTTATTTACTCAATTGTTTGGTCGATGAATATTGGTTAGTTGATGATGGAAAAGTCAATCGCTTTGAGGGTTATTTAGATGATTATCGTCTGTGGTTAAAAGATCGCGAATCAAAATTACAATCTTCGAAATCTAAACCCGTTGCAAAAAATCAACCTAAAATAGACCCAGCGCAATCAGAAAAGAAAATCGAGAAGCATGAACAAAAGCTGGCTAAATTACAAAATGAATTAGCCGAAATTGAAATAGCGTTAGCCAATCCCGAACTTTATCATACCCCACAGTCCCGGGAACTTACCCAGCTCCAGCAAAAAAGCGCCCAACTTAAAATTCAAGTCGCTGCGTTGGAACAGGAAATATTAAAAATCATCGAAGATGAGTGCTAGGGATCAATCCTCAACCTACTGCCCTTCTCATCCACAGGAAGGTGTCAGATCTAATATTTATCCAGAATACACTAAGGCGGGATTATAGGCTTAGAAATGATATCTGGATAAATATTAGATCTGACACCTTCCCCCCTTCCCTTAGCCCACCGGCAAACTCCCCAGAAATGGACTATAATAAATGTATGGAACTCATGATTAGGTTTGTGATAGAGGAGTATGAATATGCAAAGACCAGAAAGCGCGGTCGAAGAAGCGCAAAAATCCTTTCAAGAGGCTTCGAAAGCATACGAAAAAGCCTTGCAGGATGCGCTCAAGGCTTTCCCACAAGGTGAGTTAGCTGAAACACTCATCGTGAATCATGATGATTTTACAAAAGCCACTCCAGCTAACATGAAAAGCACCCTGGAAGAACAAGAAACGAAAGAAAATCGTGCACTCGCTAAAATAAACGAACCATCAGATCCTAGCCGTGAATTAGATGATAATGTTCAAGTCCACAATAGTAAGGTACTTAGTGAACTCCATAATGCTCGTAGAAGCTTTGCCAGTGCTCGTACAAACTTAGACAATGCTCGTGCAAATCAATCAGTAGCAACCGCCGCTACAGGGAGCACTGCACCTCAACCAGCGGATACATCTGCAACTGCCTCTTCAACCTCCACTTCTTCACCTGCAGCAGTTGAGACATCAACAACTGCCTCTACGGGGGCCGCTGGACCTGCCGTTGCAAGTTCATCAGCGCGGGCCATGACACCTGCTCAAAAAACTTCTCGAGAAAAAGCACAGAGAACTAAAGAAACTTATAATCGCTCTTTAGAAGAAACTAGTCATGTATTAGAGGGTGATAATCTTAGCGGCCTTAGAGAAACTCTAAATAGCAATAATGCAAAACTTCGTCGAGTATCTCATGGTGAAACTAATAAAAGTCTAGCTGAAATGGAGGCTGCAGAAAATCGACACTTAGGATCTTTAACTAATGAGCAAAAAGGTTCATTAAAACAATTACAAGATAATAGACGAAACTATATGAATGCGGCCGTAGCATCGACTCAAACTGCAGCACGACACGATGCTGTAGCAGGTAATCATCCATTTGAATTAGCTGATAAAAAAAAGAGTGTTTTTTCTGAACGTTCACAAGGAATTATAAAAAATTATGTTGACGGCCTAAGAGATTTTAATCCAGCTAAAAAAGTATTGTTGGCAAGACGCGAAGCAATAGCATCTAAGGAAGCCAAGGCTTCTCAAGAATTTTTAGCCAAAATGGAAGCAAAGCAATCTACAACCCCCGATGAAGCATTAGGGGCTCTTCCGGGGCTAACCCAAGCTGCAGATTCAGTTAGAAGTACTGATCCTGCTGCTGTCGCTACGCTTGACTCAACAGTGAGTACTGTGAATGAGGCAGCGGGAGCTGACGGTCTAGTAGGAGGAAGTCCTAAAGCAGCTGATCCTGGCGCAGAAAAAACAAAAGACCTCACAGCCGAACTTGAAAAACCTGAAAACAGCAATAAAGAAATTGTCTATCACACACAATCGGGCCAACATCGTATCAGTTACAACAACGGTGTATTTTCCTCAAAAAATCCAGAGGCTCTAGCAAAATATGTGGCAGCTCAAGGTTACAAAGACTTTCAAATTACGCATGGAGATGGACCTACTGCATTAGGCTTATTAGATAATTTAATGAAAGAAGGTGTTCAAGATGTTTCTATGACACCTGAAATGCGAGCTAAAATAAAAACGGCTGGAGGAGAAGACCAGATTCGAATCGCAGACGCTCGAAGCCAAACATTTAAAAGCACATCAGCAGTAGAACAAAGTGAAAGATCGCTGAATGCTTTAACGTTCACTCGCATGACAAGTCCAGAAGACGCCTCTGCGCGCGCTACACTAAATCGAGATTATTGTACGCATGAAGATCGACAAGACATGATGGGTATATTAAAAGAAAAATTAGATGCGGGCCAGATTAATGAACAGCAATTTGCACAACAAGCAAATGAAGTCCTTAAGCCTTCCACCCTAGAAGAAAGAGAATCTCTAACAGCGAATTTATCGGCGACACAAAAAGCTGCTATAGAAACTGCAGCAATTGCGCCAACGCCAGCACCCACGACTGCAACAGCTGCAGTCAGCTCAACTTCAGCTACCGCGACAGCCACAAGCCCTCCCCCTCCACCTTCACCTTCAGCCCCACAGGCGAATGAAACTGCTGCACCTCTGCAACAAGGCACTACCCAACCTAAAGCTGAGCTGAAGGAGGCACCAAAGGTTCAGACTCACGAGGCAGAGGTAAAAGTTGAGCAATTAGGCACTGCCACTGAAACACTTCAAAGACCCACTAAACCTCTGCCCCCTAATAAGCCATCTACAACATCAACTGCAGAAGGAGAAGCACAGGCTAGAAGTGCCAAGGAACTTCCACATCCACCTACACCAATGCCAACTGCATGGAAAGAAGCCACTCCACAAGCTCAACAGCAAACGGCTCAAGCTGGACAACAGGGGCCTCAAATCGGAGCTCATCGTGAAGCATCTCCCACTCCACCTGCTCGCCCAAACTGGACTAATATGGGCATGGGAGAAGCGAGAGAACATCTTTCTTCCGCAAATAAGACAGACAACAAATCAGCATCATTAGCAGGTGTTATTAGCCAGAAACTGAGCAGCTTTAAAGATATCGGTGAAGCTAAAGTTAGGATGATGTCGCAATATATAGAAGGTATAAAACAGTTTCTTAATGGGGGTGAAAATAAATCTGGAACCAAATTTACTGATACAATGGCAGCACTCGCTGTTACAGATCCATCGACCGTTCCAGCAATATTACCCAAGCTAGAACCAAAAGAATTAGGCGAAGTTGCTGAAAAAGTAGCTAAACATGATGACACAGACAAGGCTGCAAAAGCACTGGATGAAATGGATAAAAAAGGTAACAACGGCAAATCACCCATGGATGATTGGGAAGAAGAGCATCCTAAATCAAAAGAAAAGAAATCTAAGGCAAAAGAAAATAAAGACCCAAATGAACAGAAAAAAGAGGATAAATCCGAAGTAGATCAAGCTAAAAAGAAAGTCGATGACGCTAAAAAGAATGTACAAGAAAAAAAACAAGAACAGCAACAGCAAAAGACAGAAACTCATGCTCAAACTCCAGCACCACATGGAGGTGGCAAGGCATAATCAAAGGTGTCAAGTCTTGAAAGATGAATTAATTAATAGCAGATCAATAAATTATCTATAATTACTTTATTCATCTTTCAAGACTTGACACCTTTGCTATACTTCAAAAAATGGCAAAAAAGACACCCACTTTGAGCACCGAGTATTTTTTAGGCAGTTTTTGAATAAATGTTACGAGAAAAGCGGAGTTTATAAGTTGATAAATGAGCATTTTCGAGTAACATTTACTTCAAAAAATGTCAAAAAAGACGAAGGTGCTTACAAAACTACGCTTAAACTATGGCCTATCACATAAGTCACTGCCCCCGCACATAAACCAATTAACAACATCCGCACACCACCTCGCCAAGCATTCCGCCCTGTAAATAAACTAGTTGACAACCCTATCAAAAATAATCCTAATGCTGTGATTACAATAACACCCGGTAAATGATGGGCATGTTTTGAAAAAAGATATGGAATCATTGGTAGAAATGCACCTAGAACAACAGACAAAAAGGATGAAATTGCTGCGCCATGAGGAGACACTAAATCATTGGGATTAATGCCTAATTCATCACGTGCTAAAGTATCCAACGCATGTGTGGGATTTTCCATTAAGGCTTTTGCCAATTTCTCGGCATGATCTTTATCCAAACCACGCGCTTGATAAATCAGTGCTAATTCAGCGGTTTCTGCTTCTGGATACATTTCTAATTCTTCGCGCTCTAATTCAATTTGATATTCAAATAATTCACGTTGAGATCGAACCGATACAAATTCACCTGCTGCCATCGAAAATGCACCCGCTAACAAACCTGCCGTTCCAGCTAATATCACCGTTGATGGCTCAGCATGCGCACCCACCATCCCCAAAATTAAACTCGCGTTCGAAACCAATCCATCATTCACACCAAAAACTGCTGCTCGTAAATTATTGGCGTGGCTCAATTTATGTCGAGCACCCACTTCTTCAATTGTTTTAGGAATCGGATGTTTTTCTTCTGAAGGCGCAAAATATAACGACATCCCTCGAATTTTCATACTCGCTAATACTGATGCCAATTGATTAGGCGTAAACCATCGTATTAAAAATGCAACTAGGCGAGTTCGAAAATCTATTGATAAACTTAATGGCTTCAGATCACCCGCTGCTACGATCATTTTAGCCCATATTTCCGCTTGTTCATCCGCTTCATTGGCAAGTTGATTAAACAATACTTTCTCATGATTACGCGTATTCTCAGCCAATTTCCGATACAAATACGCGGATCGTTTTTCAGCTTCCCAACTTTCACGTTGATTTGCTGTATTCAAATTTGAGTTTTCCATACTGTCTTCCTTGGGCTGAAATCCTTCCAGCAGTCTATGTCATCACAAAGAATGGGGTCAAGTCTGGAAGAAACTCATGCTCAATCTAAACCTTCCCCAACAATAGGTTGATTTTACCGGACAGATCATAGATGATTTGAGTTTCCCATCGATGGGAATCATGGAGGCACTATGACCGCACCGCTCGTCCAACTACGCAGTATTTGCAAAACATTTGGCGACCACCAAACACTAAGAGACATCGACTTGACCGTTGAAAACGGCGAGTTTTTAACGCTGCTTGGCCCTTCAGGATGCGGTAAGACAACTTTGCTTAGAATTTTAGCCGGCTTTGTCACGCCCGATACAGGCCATGTACTCTTAAACGGCAATGAAATCACAAACCTACCCCCTGAAAAAAGACCCATTAATATGGTCTTTCAAAACTATGCCCTCTTTCCACACATGAATGTTTTTGACAACGTGGCATTTGGACTTCGCTGTCAGAATATTGATGAAAATGAAGTCGCAAAACGCGTAGAAGATGCCCTTGCCATGGTACGACTTTCGACATTTTCACACCGTAAACCGATTAATCTCAGCGGCGGACAACAACAACGTGTGGCTATTGCACGTGCTGTTATTAATCGTCCTGAATTATTATTGCTTGATGAACCACTCAGCGCATTAGATTATAGTTTACGCAAAACCATGCGACTCGAACTCAAACATTTGCAACGTGAGTTGGGCATTACCTTTCTATTTATCACGCATGATCAAGAAGAAGCCTTATCGATGTCTGATCGAATTGCCATTATCAATAATGGTCAAATCGAACAAGTTGATACCGCAAGAAAAGTCTATGAAGAACCCAAAACATTATTTACGGCACAATTTATTGGTGAAGCTAATATATTCAACACCCTCGTTGACGAAGCGAGTGAAAGAGCCATTACCGTCAGTATTGAAAATAAATTATTCACCTTACAAAACACCAAAAACCATCGCAAAGGCGATTTAATTAGTGTGATCATTCGACCTGAAGATATCAACGTTTGGGATCAGGGCGAAATCACCGACTCCACTGAAATGCTTCCAGGTGTCATCGAAGAAGTGATTTATAAAGGGAGCACCGTCGATTTAATGGTTCAATTACCCAGCGGGTTCAGATTGGCTGCGACAGAATTTTTCAACGAAGATGATCCCAACTTATATTACGATGTGGGTGAAAAAGTCTGGGTAGAATGGACTCTCGGTTGGGAGGTCACTATACCTCATGAATGATCGACAGTTTCGCTTTTTCACACTTAGCATTTCCTGGACATGGCTCACCGTTTTCGCGCTAGTCCCGACACTGATGGTAATCATTACTAGCTTCTTAGAAACGAACACAACACAAAATATAACGGCTCATTTTACTCTAGAAAATTATGCCGAATTGGTGGATGTGGCTTATTTAAAAATTTTTCTACGATCGTTGCTCATTGCCGGAAGTTGCACCCTACTTTGCTTAATTGTGAGCTACCCTTTTGCCTACGGTATTTCTCACTCGAGTTTACGGTATCGTTCGATATTATTACTGCTTGTCATCATCCCTTTTTGGACAAGCTCACTGATTCGTACCTATGCCATCATGACCATCCTAAAAACAAAAGGAATTATAAATACCATCTTACTTTCATTAGGTATTATTCACCAACCTCTACAATTACTCTACACAAACATTGCACTTTTTATCGGGTTAACCTACACACTGCTTCCGTTCATGTTACTCCCTTTATACGCGAACATGGAAAAAATGGACTTGACACTCATTGATGCTGCACGTGACCTAGGCGCTAGTAAATTGACTGTATTACGAAAAATCTTAATTCCCATTACAATGCCCGGAATATTAGCAGGTTCAATGATGGTGTTTCTGCCCGCGATGACATTGTTTTATATTCCCAATTTATTGGGTGGTGCAAAAAGTATGCTGCTTGGCAACCTGATTCAGGAACAATTTTTATCAGCCAATAATTGGCCACTCGGCGCTGCAAGCAGTGTCCTGTTGATTATTTTCATGCTACTTCTGGCTCACTGGTACTGGCAACGAAACCCTGATAGCGATAGGACAGAACTACTATGAATCGCACCATAAAATATAGCTACCAGACGCTTGTCTACGCATTTTTGTACATCCCCATTATTGTGATCATCATTTTTTCTTTCAACGATACTTTACGATCATTACTATGGCAAAGTTTTACATTTAAATGGTATCAAGAATTAATTCATGATACGGATTTACTTAAAGTATCCTGGCATTCACTTGTTGTCGGGGTACTCTCAGCCACTTTTGCCTCTATACTAGGTACTCTGACTGCAATTGGTTTGCACCGCTATCGCTTTCCAGGAAGAAAAACCATGCATGGTTTGATATTATTTTTAATTATCGTTCCAGATATTGTATTAGCTGTGGCGCTTTTGATGTTGTACAATTTCTTTAATTTCCCATTAGGATTTTGGTCTATCTTTGTAGCGCACACGAGTTTTTGTATGCCTTTTGTCGCTGTGATGGTCTTAAGTCGAATCAAAAATTTAGATTCAGAACTTGTGGAAGCTGCAAAAGATTTAGGGGCCAGTGATAGTACAATATTACGTCAGATTTTATTACCACTATTGCTTCCAGCTATTCTAGCAGGATGGCTCATCAGTTTTACGTTGTCGCTCGATGACGTCATGATCAGTTTTTTCGTCTCTAGCCCAGCCTTTCAAATTTTGCCATTAAAAATTTACTCGATGGCTCGCCTAGGCGCTAGCCCTGAATTAAATGCACTGTGTACCATCATTCTTGCCATTACATTAGTATTAATTTTGGCGGCCCATTCATTCATGCGTAAAAAATCGATATAGGAGACCAAAATGAAGAGGATTTTTCTTTTGTTTTCCTTATTTTTTTGCGCATTTGCGTTGGCCGATACTAAAGTTGTAAACGTCTATAATTGGTCGGATTTTTTGCCGCCGCACCTTATCAAACAATTCGAAAAAGAAACAGGCATCACTGTTAATTACGCCGAATTCGACAATAATGAAACACTGTACACTAAAATAAAACACAGCAAACATGGCGATTACGACATTATCACTCCCAGTAGTTATATGGTTGATAGAATGAGACAAGAAGGTTTATTGCATCCTATCGATAAAACATTATTAACTAATTGGCATCACCTCGATTCATTTTTTCTTAATCGAGATTACGACCCTGACAATAAGTACTCAGTTCCTTATTTATGGAGTTCTACCGGGATCGCGGTGAATACTCTCTACCATAACCCAAAAGAAATCACTAAATTCGCGGACTTATGGCAACCTCAGTATCACCATCAATTACTTGCGTTAGATGATTTGCGTGATTGCTTCACAATAGCCCTTTTAAAACTGGGTGACGACATTAACAGCGTAAATCCTGATACAATTAAAGAGGCATATCGTGCATTAATCGATTTAATGCCCAATATTCGAGTTTTCAATAGCTCAGCCGTTGCCAATATGTTTATCGATGAAGATATTACCGTTGGTTTCGCATGGGGCGGTGATACCTTTCTTGCCAGTCGCGAAAATCCTCATATTACATTTATTTATCCTCAGGAAGGTTTTCAAATTAGTCTTGATTGTTTAGTGATTCCTACTAACGCTCAGCATGTTAAAGAAGCCCATCAATTCATTAATTTTCTACTGCGGCCCGAAATTATTAGTCAAATCCCACCCCGTATTGGTTATGCTACTCCGAATAAAACGGCTAATCTTTCATTGCCTGCAGATTTACGACATAATCCCATTATCAATCCTTCACCACAGGTGCTTAAACGTGCAAAGTTTCAACGTGACCTGGGCACTGCAAACCGTATTTATGAACGGTACTGGGAACGATTGAAAATAGGCGCAGACTAAGAATCAGGAGTTAGTTTTATGGATTTCATGTACGAATACGGCTTATATCTTTCTAAGGCAATTACACTGGTCATCGCTGTAGTTATCATAGCTCTCGTCATCGCGTCACTAGCCACACGTGATAAAGATCCTCTCCAACAACTCAAAATAAAACGTTATAACAAACGCATACAAGCGTATGCCGATGCTTTACATGAAAAAATTCTAAACAAAAAATCTTTAAAAGCGTATAAAAAAAATCAAAAACAAATCTTAAAAAAATTTCAAGAAGATGATGAGATTCAAAATCGGAAACGTTATTTTGTTATACGTTTCGACGGTGACATAAAAGCTTCCGCAACCAAAGAGCTACGCGAAATTATTACCGCGATTTTAACAACGGCAACCCCCCATGATGAAATCGTTGCTTGTATAGAAAGTAGCGGTGGCATGGTCCATAGCTACGGATTTGCATCCTCACAATTACAGCGCATCCGTGACGCAGGAATTCCCCTCACGGCGTGTATCGATAAAATAGCAGCCAGCGGGGGTTATATGATGGCCTGCGTTGCCAATCAAATTATTGCTGCCCCCTTTGCCATCCTTGGTTCTATCGGTGTAGTAACCCAAGCCCCTAATTTCCATCGTTTTCTGAAAAAACATGATATCGACTACGAACAAATAACCGCAGGCGAATACAAACGCACCCTCAGTTATTTTGGAGAAAACACACCTAAAGGTCGTGAAAAAGTTCGAGAAGATGTGGAAAATGCCCACCAACTATTCAAAAAATTTATTTCACACCATCGTCCCACCGTCACTATCGATAAAGTCGCCACAGGTGAAGTGTGGTATGGCATCGACGCTAAAGAATTAAATCTTATTGATACTCTCTCCACTAGCGATGATTATTTATCTAAAGCAGCCAAAGAATTTAATGTATACGAAATTGATTTTCTAAAGAAAAAAAATATCTCTGAAAAAATCAGTGACGCTATCAAACACAGCTCTGATTATATTCTTGAAAAATGCGGCATAAGGGATATTACGAATGCATGATGGGCATCACCACCACTCACACAGTTCTACCACAGTATTACTGATAGGCACAGGACTCACACTGCTATTTGCGATCATTGAATTTATCAGCGGGTATTATGCGAATTCACTCGCGCTGATCAGTGATTCCGGACATATGGCCGGTGATTCGCTTGCCTTAGGACTCGGCGCATTTGCTGCTTGGATAGCGACAAAACCAGCCACAGATACCCACACCTATGGCCTAGGCCGAGCGGAAGTCATAGGCGCATGGATCAGCAGCCTTTCAGTCCTTGCAATTGCCATAGCGGTTATTATTGAGGCTATTTATCGCTTACAATCCCCTGAAAATGTTAATGCAGCTGTTGTTATTTGGATCGGGTCTGCTGGGATCTTAACCAATTCGCTCATTGCCTGGATTCTCTCCCGCTCCGACCGCAATCTCAATGTCAGAGCAGCCATCTTACATGTGTTGAGTGATCTGCTCGGATCAATAGCGGCATTGATTACTGGGGTTGTGATTTACTATACGCATTGGTCGCCCATTGACCCCATATTATCCGTGTTTATATCTGTCTTAATCTTAATTTCCAGTATCAGTTTGATCCGAGAATCGATCGTGGTTTTAATGGAAGGCGTGCCAGGACACATTGATATTGCCGAGGTAGTCCAGACTCTCTCTGCAATCCCAAATGTCTACAAGGTCCATGATTTACACATCTGGACACTCTCATCAGGACGTATCGTACTCACAGCGCATATCGAAATAGAATCGTATGCTGCCTGGGAAAGTCTGTTACCTGAACTAAAAACTTTACTCAGTCAAAAATACGATATTCACCATATAACCTTACAGCCAGAAACGAATTATCAGACCCTACATCCTTCCTGCAAAATTCCCACCCAATCATAATATTCAGTAAATCTATGATTAACGCTGAAAAAGAAGGTAAATCCCTCCAATATTGCATTAATTTCCGACATGATTACCTGTGCAATTCAGTGTAAACTTATGAGAACCCCCTTCGGAAACTTGCAATATCTCATTTATAGTATAGACTTATTGGACTGAGAAGGAACTTAGGGTCAGGAGGTTTAATGAACGATACAGTGCAAAATCAAGATGCCATCGATTGGCAACAATGCCTTATACTTGCTAACAACAACGCTGAAATTGCCAATGATCTGCTCACGCTATTCATTGCAGATTTACCATCCGTAATAAAAAACATGAAAAAATCACTCGCCAATGAAGACTATCAAAAACTCAAAGACCAAGCACATCGCCTACACGGTGCAACATGTTATTGCGGCGTCCCGCGTCTGAAATTAGCGGTACAAAATTTAGAAAAGCATCTCAAGACTAATGAAAGTAAAAAAATCCCCTTTAATAACATTAAAATAAAAGCGTTATTCAATACATTGCTTGAGGAAATAAAAAACGTCCAAACTGTCTATGCTGCCAATAATTTCCGCATAGAAGAAGGTTAAACGATTGATGAATGCAAAAATCGCGCCCAATAGCGATCCCGATGAAATTGCAAAATTTAATTCTATTGCGCAATCTTGGTGGGACCCGCAAGGTGAGTTTGCACCCCTCCATGCTATAAACCCCCTCCGCGTTCAATTTATTGAAAAGCACGTTCAGCTCAAAGACAAAGAAATCATTGATATAGGCTGTGGCGGTGGTCTTTTGTCTGAAAGTCTTTCTCAAGTGGGCGGACATGTGACAGGCCTTGATCTTGCACCCGATAGCTTAATGATAGCTCGCGAACACGCCAAGATTAATCATCTAAAAATCAATTATATCGAATCCACAGCTGAAGCTTATGCCGAGGAACATCCCGAAGAATACGATATTGTGACTTGCTTAGAAATGCTGGAGCATGTACCAGATCCAGAATCGATCATTCAGGCCTGCGCTTCACTTGCAAAACCAGGCGCACACCTCTTCTTCTCTACCATCAACCGCAATCTCAAAGCCTATTTATTCGCTGTGGTAGGCGCCGAGTATCTTTTGGGTTTACTCCCTAAACAAACGCACGATTACGATAAATTTATCAAACCCAGTGAACTAGCCTCCTGGTGCCGTAAAGCTGGCTTACAGTGGCATCACAGCCTGGGCATCACTTATAACCCCATCACTCGCGAATACTCAACAACACACAGCACTGATGTAAACTATTTGGTACACTGCATCAAAGAATAAGTAGATGAAGTCAGGTCTAAAAATGATAACTACCTGTTGCGATGCCAAACGTAGCCACCATTCCTAGGCCTACCCCCCCCTAGTACAATCTAAATCAAGCTAGTGTATACTGCTTACTATGAGTTAATACATTAGGATAAAGTCAATAATGAGAAACACACACTTTTCAGGCGTACTGTTTGATCTTGATGGCACCCTGCTAGATACCGTGCCAGACCTCGCGGGGGCGTTGAATACCCTTCGGGAACGTTACCAACTGCCCCCACTCGCCATTGACCAAGTAAGGCAGGTCACTTCTTACGGATCACCTGGTTTTATAAAACTGGGATTTGACATTGATACCGATCATCCACAATATCCACAACTCAAAAAAGAATTTTATTCTCTTTACGAAAATAGAATTAGCGCTGAAACTCGACCCTTTGATGGAGTTCATCTTGTATTAGATACATTAAAAAAACAAAATTTACCATGGGGAATTGTAACTAATAAAGTAGAAAATCTTGCGAGAAAAGTGATTAGTGATTTAGGTTTATTAGAACACTGTGCTTGTGTTATTGGTGGTGATACAACGCCTTTTGCAAAACCATCACCCGAACCTCTATTCGCTGCGTGCTCTATTATTAATTGCAAGCCACAGTCGTGTCTCTTTATCGGCGACTCTATCCTGGATATTCAAGCTGCAACGAGTGCCAATATGCCTAGCGTTATTGCTCTTTATGGTTATATTCCGGAAAATGAAAATCCATCAGACTGGGGCGCTAATTACGCAATCAATAATCCTGGTGATTTATTGAAATTATTAACTCTATAGCCTATCAATCAGATATTCAGTTGATAATATCAATTGATTGGATTCGTTTTTTCAGTCATGGCGAGCGACCAGGATTCCGCATATTTTTCATTAAACTATTATTTATTTAGGCAAACTTTTATGCTCAGCTTCAGCAGCAGGTAATTTTCCTTCAATATCATCCTTCATTGATCTAAGCAAATTATTCATCGATTCACCTGAACCGTTACCGGATCGACGTGACGGGAATTTATTAGTTTTCAAAGCATCATTAATATCAGATAACGCTTCTTTAAGATGCTTTTCATCACCTGAGTTAACATAGTGCATGATCTGTTTACTTATTCTAACAAGAAAATCTTGTCGAGCATCAGCATCAGCTTTTGTGTTTGTTTTCCTGAAAAAACTAAATTTTTTCTGGAATTTATCATACAACCGATACTGCTCTCCACGTTTCTGTAAATATTGAATCGCTTTACCGTCATTACTGAAATAATCACTGAGAAGCTTTTTACGATCATTCAGTTTATTGATATCTTCACCAAGATTTTTAACTTTCGCTTGTGCCAATTCAACTGATAATTTTAACGTATTGATCTTATTGTGAAGTTGTGGTGCTGACAAATCAAGTTCACAATCAGCATACTCATCATTCAGCGTCTGAATTTTTGACAAATGCTGCACTGCTTGCTCAAGTAAACCTTGAGACAATATTAGATCTTTCTCAGCCAGCGTTTTTTCTAAACTGTTTACAGTTGCCTCTAAAGTGGTTACAAATGGCTCCACCTTTTTCTCATAATCGTTAGTTTCTTCTTGAAGTGTGGTAGCCAATTGGCGAGATAAATCTAGCATCTCCTGTTCATTCTTTTGAATTTTACTGGCTTCGATTGAGAGACGTTGAGCCTCTGAGCTGAGTGTATCTATCGTTGCTTGGTCTGTCACCTCTCCGCTTCCAACCTTATTCTGTGCCAATTGAATTAATTCATCCCAGGCTTTTTGCCTTTTTAGTTTACTATCATCACGTATAACAACTAAATCACAAACAATAGAGAGCTCTTTAATTTTTTCTTTATTTAACCCCAACTCTTTTACCAGGGCATTAAAATTTTTTTCTGAGTAAGGAAAAGAGATTTTAGCCGCTTCATCTAAAAATTTTCTTAATGGCAAAGAGGATTTTACAGTACTTATTTCTGTATTAATCTTTTTAAGTCGTTGCTCCGCTTCCCAATATTGTTTTCCTAAGGTATTTAACTCCGCTAAACGAGCCTTTAATGCACTAGGCCTTTTATCCATCGGTGTGGATCGCTTACCTTCTTGCTGATTCGCCTGTATTTTTTTCTCTTCCTCTTCTAGCTTCTGCAAAATAGACTGACGTCTCAGTACTGTCTCATCATATTTTACAAGATAATCTCTAAGAAGCTGTATATCAGCATCGAATTTAACCATCATAGCATTAGGGTCTATTTCGAGTTCTTTAATCGTTTTAGAACCCAAAGCATTCTTAGCGTCTTCAAGCTTACGAATACCTCCTTCAATAACCTCTTTGTCGATATTCGAGCCCAACACTTCATTTTTTAGTTTTCGAATTAATTCCAGTTTCTTTTCTGGGGTATTGCTAATATCACTGATAATTTTTTCAATTTCTTGGTCCATCGATTCCAATACAATAAAAAATGGCTGTACTTGTTTGAGTGTTTCATAGATGGGTTGCAAGTGTGTCATAAAACTTTTTTCAAACTCTCGCTCTCTAAGAGCTAAATTCTGTTTTATCACGCCGGCAGCACCCAGTGCACCTTCCAACATTGAACCCACTAAGGCTCTTACAGCCCAAGGTAACAGTTTTAAAATACCTTGCTTATTATCAACGATTACCTCAAGAAACTGACGGTATACTTGAGCCAAGGCTAATGTATTAGGGTCAACAATCAAAAGAGCATTGCTAGCTGTACGACCAGGTCTTTCTTGAGCATTCTCATCAAGATGTTGGCTATCCAGATAGCTTATATTGTCTTTTAAAAAGTCCGTCTTGCTGCTGCCTAACTTGGCCATATTGATCAAACCATCAGCCGCGAGTATTGTTTTAAGGGTTATAGCAAAATTCCAGAGGGCCTTAGCTGAGCGCTCTTTGTAGGCCTGCATAGCCTGGGGATCTTCTAATACTCGCTGTGAATCGCTGTGCCGTACCTTGCCCTGCTGGTCACAGATACCATGTTCCGCTAGATCAAAGGGCTGCCCTTCTTTAACCTCTACACCAGCTCCTTGAAGAACGTCGCGAATGCCCATAAGCATTGCGTCTACCGCTCTCACAATCACTTCTTTCTCTGCTGACATACATACCTCTCTCTTTCTTATCTCTTATAGTCCTATTATAGACCATAAACATTATCTCTATCTTAAGGCCAACATGTATCAACTTGACAAGTCATCTAAAGTTGTGTACACTTATATGTGTACACAATATAAGAGGCTACTTATGAACATTTCTATCAGGCACTTGCGGGCACATACAAAAGAGATAATTGAAACAGTCAGCCGTGGTGTGACAGTTATTATTACTTGTCATGGCTATGCCTGTGCGCAACTTGAACCTATTAAAACAAAAATTGAAGAGAAGGAATCTGACCAAGCATTTGGGATGTGGAAAGACCATAAAGATTTACAGAACGTTAAAAAATACGTTAGAACTCTCCGTAAGGGCAGATCTTTTGATACTATATAATCAATTATAAATAAAAGGATACATATTATGCTGGTTGATACTGATGTCTTAATTTGGTACTTTCGCGGTTCTGAACATGCAAAAAAAGTTCTTGAATCTATTGGCCGCTATTCTATCAGTTCTGTTGTTTATATGGAATTACTACAAGGAATTAGAAATAAACATGAATTACAAAATCTCAAACACTTTATATCATTACATGACATTAACATTATCAGCTTAGATCAGGAAATCACCTCCAGAGCTATTTATTTCCTCGAACAATTCAGACTGCGAGATGGACTTCAAATGGCTGATGCTCTAATTGCAGCAACTGCAAACTTACGTACAGAACCATTATTAACGGGAAACTATACGCATTACAAAATGATCCCTGGCGTTGAGATTAAAAAATTTATAGCCAAAAAGTAAAAATACTCGATTAAAACTCTCTGAACAAGCGCCCTACACCACTTAATGGATTTAAGAAGCCATTTTCACGGAGGGCATACCAGAATGTGACGGCGTTGATACCTAAAACCGGAATTCCAAGAATAGGTTCGAGTTTTTCGGTGACATTGATAAAGCTCATATTCGTTCCACATTGAACAACCGCATCAAGTTGGTTAGCTTTTGTTGCTAATAATTCCATCACTGCTTTTTCTTTAGCCCAATCTGGCAGATGAGCGATATGCATGGCGTGTGCACAAGAAAAACCAACACTCGCAACCACTTCAAATCCTAAGTCTTCAAACATTTTGGTCGCGTTTTTATTGCCTTGGGTATCAAATGGTGAAATTAATCCAATTCTTTTTGCGCCAAATTTTTTTAATGCTGCCGGAGCCGCATCATGCCAAGTGGCCCATGATAACTTAGAGTGCTCTTCTACTTCTTTCATCGGAGCTCTAATTTGATCTAAACCATAAATAATATGCTCTAAGCTCATTCCCATAATTAAATACTGTGGTGCAGATAATAAGGCAGAATCTATAGAAGCTTTTAAACCAGTCATAAATTGACGTTGATAGTTTAATAGATCTTCCGCTGAAGCAAGTTGTGGGCTGGGAGTTGCGACGTTGGTGGTGTGCAATCCAACACCAGCTAATTCATTAGGAGCTTGGTTTTTAAATATAATACTCCATAATTCGTGTTCCATACTGGTGTTCGTAGCAGGTATCAACAAACCAAATTTTCTTTGAAAACTTCTGACGTCAGGATAGCCAACCGATGAATCGATCTCACCAAACTGTTCGGCTTTTTTTCCATTTAATATAACACCAGGTGCTGCTAAAGCTGGCATTGGCGCTGCATTAACATCAGGAATAGTAAATTTTTTTCCTGATAATGCACCTGTAATAATGTGAGCATTGTGTTGATTGATATCATCTTGTGAATACATCATACAGTATCTAATTTCTCTAGTTTATAGGCATGAATAATCGCTTTTACCATTGAAACATACGAAGTACCGTCTTCAGAATATTTCGTTAAATGTTTAGCTAAAGTAGATCCATGTAATTCTTGTTTACTGGAATGAATTTTTGATCGTTCTTCACGCAAAGTTTGGTAAGCTTTATGCGTATTAATATTACGAATATAATCACCAACTGAAGCATACAGTGAACTGAATCGTTTTATCTCGTGTGTATCACCTTTTCCGTGACGTTTAATAGGTGCCATTCCACAGCCCGAAGTAAAACAAAAACGACCAAAATAATTATTCACTTGTTTTGCAATTCGAGATTGCCCCCAATCGGATTCGTGTATGGCTTGGGCTAAAATTAACGACTCAGGCAATACATCAACGCGTCGAATTAAAGTTTCCCAACTTGATTTGTCTTTAGAATTAAAATCTTTGAGTTTATATTCAACAGCAATTTTTTGTACCCACAATTGATCACGTGAGCTCAATTGATGTGATTTTAACCATTTAGTATGAACAATGAGCAACTGCTCTCGAGTCAGTCGAACTTCAGCGTTCGCTTTGCGAACTTCTGGAAGCATTTGTTTGATAAATTGCGATTGCTTACCTGACACCAAAGGTGCTGAGTACACAGTAGAAGTGTTTACAAAAATTAAACACGCAAGCAAAAGGCTTGATAAGTACTTGAGCATTGATTTTTCTCCGTCAGTTGCGCTAGGAGAAGCTCCCCTAGCATCCATCCGCCATGGTACTGCTAAAGATTACTCTTTAACCCCCATGAGTACGTAAGTTCGCACTGGCAGACACGATAAGAATTCTAAATAAAACTTGAGAATCGTATTATGAAATCCTCATTGCCCTTTAGAATTCATCCAAACATCATTTCAGACTCTTTTCAACTATCTCACCCACATCCTTAGATAAGGCGGGATGATTAGCTACGGCCTCTAAACTCGCCTTCATGAGACCTTGACGCTTTATATCAAATTTACGCCAACGAATCAAGGGTTCGATCAGTCTAGCAGCTACCTGCGGATTAAATTTGTCTATTTCCATCACTAATTTTGCTAGAAATTGATATCCAGAGCCATCGGAAGTGTGGAAACACAAGGGATTCAGGCTGGCAAAAGCCCCCACCAGCGCTCGCACTTTATTGGGGTTTTTAATATCAAATGCGCTATGTTTTAGCAATTCCTTAACATGCTCTAATGTGCTCTTCAAAGGAGCTATCGCTTGAAGTCGAAACCATTTGTCGATGACCAAATGATCTCGTTTGTAGCGATCATAGAAAGTCGCTAACAATTCCTCACGCTCTTTACCCTCCACACTATTCATAGCTTCCAGCGCGCCTAAGCGATCGGTCAAATTGTTAGCCGCGTCATAATGTTGTTTCGCTACAGAGTAATTGCCATTTTGAGCACCTAAAATTAAATAATACAGCGCTAAATTTCTCATACGACGATGCCCCATCGCGGAACGTGAAAAAGAATACTCTCCCACCAGTTCATTTGATTTGTAAACGGCTTGCCATGTCGATGATAATGTTATAGCTAATTGCTTTTTGAGAAATTCACGGCCATGATGAATTGCATCAACATCGGCAGTATCCATACATTCTATTAAATAAGAAATGCCAGGCAAAACCAGCATTTCTGCTTTGAGTAAATTATCGAGCGTTGAATCTAACAGAATCGCATCCACCGCTTCTATAAATTGATCGGATATAGAAAGTGGCTTATTGCTTTGAAAATCATTGACCAATGCCAAGATCGTACGAGTATAATATTGTTGCCCTGCATCCCAACGATTAAATCCATCACTATCGTGCCGCATAAGAAAAATTAATTCAGCATCGCTATACGGATAGTTTGTTTTCACAGGAGCTGAAAAATTCCGTAGTAATGATGGCACTGGTTTTTCTTTCACGTTCACAAAGACAAATTCTTGTTCTGCTTGAGTCAGATTAATAACACGTTGAGTACCCGATGCAACCTGTTCACCCTTCATTTGTAGTGACATATCATCACCAGAAGCATTTAATAAACCGAGTTTAATAGGAATATGAAAAGGCAACTTCTCAGACTGCCCCGGCGTTGCAGGCGTAAATTGTTTAATGCGTAATGAATAAGTCTGTGTAGAAGCATCATAAGTATCAGATACAGTTAATTCCGGTGTACCCGCCTGCTCATACCATAATTTAAATTGGGATAAATCAATTTTCCCTACTTCAGACATCACACTCACAAAATCTTCTGTAGTCACAGCCATACCATCGAAACGATGAAAATACGTTTCCATCGCTTTTTTAAATTTTTCATTACCCAACAATGTTTGTTGCATACGAATCACTTCAGAACCTTTGTTATACACTGTGACAGTATAAAAATTATTCACTTCAATATAAGAATGAGGTCGAATTGAATGAGCCATAGGTCCTGCATCTTGAGCAAACTGAGCATTTCGAATCACATTCACATCTTGAATTCGTTTGACTTCACCTAAAGTATGATCCGTAGTAAAACTTTGATCACGGAAAATCGTGAGCCCTTCTTTTAGGGTAATTTGAAACCAATCTCGAACCGTCACACGATTACCTGACCAATTATGAAAATATTCATGTCCAATAACAGACTCGATTAACACATAATCTTCATCCGTTGCAGTATCAGGTTTAGCCAAAATATATTTATCATTAAAAATATTTAAGCCTTTATTTTCCATCGCCCCCATGTTGAAATCGCTAACAGCCACGATCATATAAATATCAAGGTCATATTCACAACCAAAGGTTTCTTCATCCCAGCGCATCGCATTTTTCAATGAAGCCATTGAATAATCCGCTTGATCTAAATTGCCTTTCTCAACATAAAGTCGTAAATCTACTTTTCGCCCGGAACGTGTTGTAAATTGATCCTGTAAATGATCTAAATCACCGGCCACTAAAGCAAATAAATACGAAGGCTTTAGAGAGGGATCTTCCCACTTCACCCAATGACGTCCACCTGATAAATCTTTTTCTTCAACTAAATTTCCGTTGGATAGTAAAATTGGATATTGTTTTTTGTCTGCAGAAATCGTGACCGTAAATTTTGTCATAACATCAGGTCTATCGAGAAAATACGTAATGCGACGAAAACCGTGTGATTCACACTGAGTACAATAATTATTACGTGATTTATAAAGACCACTAAGCGCTAAATTTTCGTGCGGTTTTATGTGAACAATCGTTTCTAATATAAACTGTTCGGGTAATTTTGTAATCGTTAAATGTTCAGCATCAACAACATACTCTGATGATGAAATCGGTGATCCATCCAGTAATACGGTTTTTAATTCCATCACCTCACCATTCAATATCAAAGGTGATTGCGGATTCTGTGAAGTAGGATTACGCCGCCAATGCATAACACTGTGCACTGTCGTGTGATCATCCAGCAGCTCAAAATGCAAAAAAATTGCATCACACAGAAAATCAGGAATCTGATAATCCTCTAAATAATGTGTGTGGCTTTCCTTAGTATTCGTGTAACTCATAGAATTCTCCTCCTGTGATCAGTATAACATCATTTACCATGATGTTGCATAAATTATAGTAAATGAGATCTGGTTCTTCTCAATCTAATATCACAAGCCTTAACCAAAACCTTAAAAAATCCTTAAGCGGTAGGTGCTGCATACAGTATGATTTTATTGCTTTTTTTAATATTTTATGGTATAGTTTAATTATCTTAAATCAAAACAACTGATCTGGAGAACATAATGGTTACAGCAAGACAAGTCGCAGTAGGATTAGCAATCGCAGCCGCTGTTTCACTGACTTTAGCCGCATTGGCAATCGTTGTATGTGGGATTTTCTGCCCACCTCTCGTGATTGCAGCTGTCCCAGCCTTTTTTAAGTTTGCCGCTGTATTTTTCGCTGCTGCTGCTCTAATAATGCTAGGTATGGAACTCATGAAGGTAGTCAATCACGCCTGGGGATCTAAAACTACAGAACCCCCTGCTGCCGCCCAACCACAACCCGGCAACTAATTCCCATAAACCCCTCCTGCAAAATTCTATAGACTTTACAATTCTGGCTTGGTAGCCTGTGTTGACGAATGGCTATCAGGAACTATCATGGATCGACAACACTCTAAAAACCTACCTCGTCATCTTTTGTTCAAGATACACGTTTTACCCTGGATAATGTTTGCAATCGTTGTCAGCTTTTATTGTTTTGCTTATTTTTTACGCGTCTCTCCCAGTACAATGAAGACTGAGTTAATTCAACATTTCAACATCTCTGCCGCTCAGTTTGGCCATTTAGCAGCGTTTTTTTATTACGCCTATACCCCCATGCAAATTCCCGTCGGAGTGCTCATTGATAAATATGGTGTTCGGACATCTCTGATGTTGGCCTGTCTCATTTGTGTGATAGGTGTTACTATTTTCATATCCGCTGATAAAAGCTTCGCTCTTGCTTGCACCGGGCGATTCATGATGGGATTTGGGGCTGCATTTGGTTACATTAGTGTGTTAAAAATCTCGGCATTGTGGCTTCCAACCCGACATTTTGCGTTAGCTGCAGGATTAACAACAGCGCTCGCGATGACAGCAGCTATTTTCACCGATTTTTATTTAACAAAATGGATTCAAGTAATAGGTTACGACGATGCTCTGTATTCAGCCATTGTGATTGGCATTATTTTAGCTGGCATTATATTTATATTTTTACGCAATCGTCCCCGCCCAGAACACGCCCACCGCCCTCCTCCGTATAAAAGTGATTTTCCAGAGCTTTTTGAAGGCTTACGGATCATTCTTTCACGCAGGCAAACCTGGTACATAGGCGCCGTTGGATTTCTTTTATATCTTCCAGCTTCTGTATTTATGGATTTGTGGGGCATACCCTATTTTCAAGACGCCTATCATTTAACGTCCGAACAAGCCGCGCATATGATGATGCTGCCTTTTATTGGTTGGATTATCGGCAGCCCTCTTACCGGGTATCTATCAGATAAAATTGCCTTACGAAAACCCCCTCTATTAATTGCAAATATAGCTGCATTCATTTTAATTTTACTCATATTGTACATTCCGCACGCTCCTCAGCTTCTCATGTCTTCATGGTTATTTTTACTCGGCTTTTTTTGCGGGGCACATCCTTTAGTCTTTTCACTCATCCGTGAAAAAAATAGTAATCGATTATCAGGCACCTCAACCTCCATCACAAACTTTATGATTATGATGGGCGGCGTTATTTTTCAACCGTTCGTTGGAGTTCTGCTAAACATGCACTGGAAAATTCATCACAGTGTACTCAATGGTATTCAAGCCTATTCAGCCGAAGATTATCACTTTGCTTTAGGCATCATTCCAATTGGATTGGCATTATCAACATTATTCACCTTGTTGATCACTGAAACCTTTTGCCATCTTCCCGAAGATCACTAGAGGAAATTCATGAGCATTTACACTATTGCATCGATTATTTTAACGATCGCTGTTTTTGCAACGTATCTCAATGAACGTTTTATCAAAATGCCTACCACCATCGCAATTATGACATCGTCCATTACCCTCTCATTACTATTAATTGTGATCGGTCGCTATCACCATTTTGGTTTAGAAACAATTATCACTCAACAAATCTCTCATCTCGATTTTCATGCTCTCTTAATCGATGGAATGCTGAGCTTTTTACTATTCGCAGGTTCTCTGCATGTGGATATCAGCACGTTAAAACAACATAAATGGGAAGTGGGTGTTCTTGCCATGTTGGGCACTGTTGCCTCCACTTTTCTTGTGGGAACATTAATCTATTACGTATTGCCGCTCATTTCTATACAACTGGATTATATTTATTGCCTGCTTTTTGGTGCCTTAATTTCTCCTACCGATCCCATTGCCGTACTCGCAACTTTCAAAGAATTAAACGCTCCCAAACAATTAGATGTGAAAGTAGCAGGAGAATCATTATTCAACGACGGCGTTGGGATCGTGATGTTTCTTTCACTTTATCAACTCGCATTTTCGGAAAAGCCCCTCACCTGGCAAGATGTCAGCCTGCTTTTTATGCAACAAGCCGTTGGAGGTCTAGTGTACGGATTGACATGCGGTTATATTATTACAAAATTAATTAAATCCATTGATAATTATAAAGTCGAAATTCTTCTTACTTTAGTGGTCACTTCAGGTGCGTATATTCTTGCCAATGCACTCGGAGTTTCTGGCCCGCTCGCGATGGTCGCTGCTGGAATATATATAGGAAATAGTGGTCGTAATACTGCCATGTCAGAAAAATCGCGAAATAATCTTGATACATTTTGGGAGCTCATTGACGAAGTACTGAATGCCATGCTCTTTTTATTGATAGGATTTGAGCTGCTCATATTAGAGACACGCATGTCTGATATTATTGCTGCTTTAATTGCAATCCCGCTCGTATTATTTGTGCGCTATATCACTGTTGCTATTCCAATGGCGTTGTTTAAATTACGCAGAAAATATGTACCTTACACAATCACTATTTTAGTATGGGGTGGGCTACGTGGCGGACTTGCTGTGGCGCTCGCATTGGCTCTGCCACAAAGTACTCATCGAGAATTAATATTGCTGATGACCTATGCTGTCGTCATGTTTTCTATTTTGGTACAGGGAATGACGATAAAATCCTTTGTGGAAAAAAGCAGAGTCAACTGACCCCCTCCATAAAGCGTTGATGAGCCTCTAATTCTTCGGCAGTCGCAGCAATCACTGGCAATGAACGCTTACGATCTGAACGAATAAAGGGCCCAGATTCCACCACTTGCTCAACCGTATCAATCGCATCGCCAAACATTGTCACCTGGCCGCCAGTCATCGCTAAATAGACTTGGGCCAATAATTCCGCATCCAACAAAGCACCATGAAGCTGTCGATTAGAATTATTCACATTATATCGTTTACACAATGCATCCAAACTATTTTTCTGACCAGGATGCAAACGTCTTGCATGAATTAAGGTATCAAAAACAGCACTGATTTTTTCAACAGGCTGATAGTGAGAACCTGCTAATTTAAATTCGTGATTGATAAAGCCAACATCAAAACTCGCATTGTGAATAATTAATTCCGCACCTTGAATGTACTGAATAAAGTCCTCGATCATTTCAGCAAATCGTGGTTTATCCTTGAGGAAATCATTACTAATACCATGTACCCGAATTGCTCCGGCATCGATGAGCCGTTCAGGATTAAGGTACACATGAAAATTGTTGCCTGTATAACGACGATTAAGCAATTCAATGCAGCCGATTTCGATAATTCGATGACCATCTCCGGGAGAAAGCCCTGTTGTCTCAGTATCTAATATAATTTGTCGAGTCATTCCGTTTTCCCTAACAATTCATCGATGGCCTCATTGGCTAATTGATCAGCCATTTCATTTTCAGGATGACCACTATGCCCTTTCACCCAGTGCCATCGAATTTGATGTTGGGTCACCTCAACATCCAATTGCTCCCATAAATCTTGATTTTTTACAGGTTTATTTGCACTGCTTTTCCAATTATTTTTTTTCCAGTTAGCTAACCATTTGGTAATACCATCTCGTAGATAATTGGAATCCGTGGTAATTTCAATTTCACACGATCGATTTAAACCACGCAATGCATAAAGCGCTGCTGTTAATTCCATTCTATTATTTGTTGTCAATTTTTCAGAACCTTTAAGATGTTTTTCTTTATCACCATAACGCAATACAGCCCCCCATCCTCCAGGACCAGGGTTGCCACGACAAGCGCCATCGGTGTAGATAAAAACTTTCATGGTGTGAGGATACTTGTGACAAGGGAATTGGGTCAAGTCTTGAGGAAGGTGGGAAGGTGTCAGATCTAAGATTTATCCAGCAAACACTGATGTGAAATTTGAGACTCAGCAATGCTAGCTGGATAAATCTTAGATCTGACACCTTCCTCCTTCCCCTTCCTCAAGACTTGACCCCATCCGACCCCTTCCGCTCATCGATGTTGGTTCCGTAACAGGTTCCCTTATAGGCACTGCCACTTTTTTGATACATGTCCGAATTGCTGTAAAAGGTAGCACTTTCTTTTGAGCAACGATTAAATGCACAGCACCCGAATGGGGCCACAACAATTGCCCCATCGGCTCTAAAAATAAACTTCGTTTCAACCACACTTCATTAGAGATGGGAGGACGATGAGCCACACTCTTATGATAGACAATCTGAAAACCCGTATGATTTAGCCAACGTCTCACTTGTCCTGCACCATGAAATTGAGCGCGTTGTAACAAAGCATCATGTCGTCGCCATATCTTCGCTAAGTGCCACAAACTCCAGGTATTATACCCCAACACAATGACATGCCCTTCGGGAATCAGTACATCATAGACTGATTTTAATAAAGACAGTGGATTTTGAAGTCGATCCAATGTGTGAGGCATCACCACGAGATCAATACTATCAGGTAAAAAAGGTAATTCATCGAATTCGGCTTCAACTGAAGATCCGTTAAATCCTGGAGAGACCTCATCCGCTAATCGAATATGGTGATTAATTAAACTGGGTTCTAACAAATCAAAATGAACTGGGCCACCAAGCTGCAGTAAATGGTAGCCAAAATAACGGGGTAGCAAAGCAGCCAATGCTTTACGCTCCGCTTCTAATAAATAACGCCCATGCGGATGATAGATCCAATGATCCATTTTCGGAAATGCGGAGTAATTTGTCATCCAATTCCTCGAGAATCTATCTTCTATAATCACACGCTAAAATGAGTATCACCCTATTATCAGTATATACGCAATTGTATGAATGGGAAGAGGCAGTGACTAATTATGCAATATTCAGAATGTGCTATACCATGAACATTATTATAGTCTCTCAAGAATCCGTTGAATTGTATTTAAACTGATAGCTTTTTAATAATTGTTATTGTACACTCGGACCAACTTTGGAGGGTACCATGCAAGGTAAACAAGTTAATTTAGGTTCTCAGGATGTTCGTTTAGATACTCAAGTATCTCCTCTTGCTTCGGAAACAAGCGAAGATCAAAAAGCAAAACAGGCTCTCACTGATTTAGCTGAATTAAGCGGTTCGGAAGACTCTAGTGGTTCAAACTCACCTGAGAATTCATCACCCCGTAGCCCAAATCAGGCAGGCCGTCCTTCAATACCGACTACTGATAATAAAAAACTCCACACAGAAAATTCTCAAACCACTAAAAAAAAATTAACTCCTAAACCACAAGTTGCTTTCCACGGTGATTTGCTTCACCTTCGCTCTCAATTAGAACCCATCAGTAACGCACACTATGAATCTTTTTGGGCTGAAAATGGCCCTATGTGGCACGCACTTCATGATCAGTTTCGTGCCAAAGAATTAATTGAACAACAACACGATTTTGCTCTAACCCCAAATGAAAAAGTGCAGGAATTCCGCGACGGAAAAATAGATGATTTTACTTTATTCAATAGAGCTTACGGACTCAACAACTCCGTTGACAACAGTGCCGATGGAGTAGACTCCGGATACTTAGATTATAACCAGATCATTATCGCTACAGCGAATCAATTATTCGATCCTAAAAAATCATCAAACACGTATTTAGAATATTATCGTTGGAATGCATTGTATAGACTAACCAATGAATTAAGCTCATTCAACAAAACAATTCCAGCCGAAATCAATAATCAACTAGACATCGATATTCCTGAAACTGCAAAAGTCCCCGTCTTTAAAACTGAGCATAATCCTTATCAATCTATCTCAGATATCTATATTCTCTTAGAAAATATCGCTGCACCACTCACAATGCTCAGAACACAATTAGATTATCAAGACATCATTTCCTCTGTCTCTTCTTTCTATCAAGAAGCTCAGAATCGCATGTTTCAGTATCTTTTTTTTAGTGCTCACTTTAAAAGAGCACAAATCCTCAGCATCATAAAACCAATGGCCCAACTAGGACCATTAAAAAAATTACCCCAAGAGCAACAATCTCTTCGAAAGATTATCGAGCAATTTGAAAATGGTGAAATAAATGAATCCGAATTCAAATCACAGTTAAATAAACTAACTAATCTTCATCACTGGGAAGCCCTTCAGAAAAAAATTCAAGAAATCAATTCAGTACCCGATAACCAAGTGTTATTAGCTGATTTCTTGGATATTCAATTACCACAAAATGGTATCAGCTATAGTGATTTTCTCGAACAAGTTAAAGCAATATCGACTACTCAATCTAATATACCACTCTGCAAACGCGAAGTTGCTAAACAAGTTACTCGTTTTGCAACCGGTGAGCTTTCTCACACCCAATTCCTGGGCCAATTGAAAATTATTTCGATGAATTACAGACCCAATGGCTTTTGGACTCGCTTAAGCCATTATGTAGGTACGCTTATCGTCTCGTTATTCACACTAGACTTTACCTTTAGCGCCTTCAGCACTCTTATAAATCAATATAACGGCATTTATCAGCTCGATAAATCCGTGCGTAAAAGTTATAAAGAAACTGCTGCTAAACGTGACGCCGATATCGCTGCACTATCAGTCAGCAAAGATGTATTGCCTGTTACAGCACAAGACATTAATAGGCAAATTGATACAAAGGTAACCGATATCTTGTGGTTAAATGAACAAGAAAAAGCACGTTGTGAATCACTGAGTTCTGCATTTACACCCCTCACAGAACAAAACGAACATAATTCAAATCCACATTATGCCACTGCGCTTTCAAAACTACATTTTATTGCAAACCAAAAAGCCTCTTTTCAAAAAGAAACACAACAGCTAGAAAGACAAGTCAAGAAAACTGTAGAACAGCATCAAAAAATTAAAACCACTAAATCGGCAACGCCAGAAGAACTTAAGCATTCAATAGAAACCAAAAAATCACTTGTTAGCGCCATAACACTCGGATTAGCCCTACAGCGTAAGGCCCGTGTTTACTCCTATGTTGCGGAAACACTCGCACACGAACCTAAAACAATGCCGGTTGTGGGGTAAGGGTGAAGCTCGATAAAGGCCCAATACCTAAATTTACTGAAGAAGAAATCAGAGCAGTAACTCAAGCCCTGATTGATTCTTTTACAGATCCTAGAGATCATTTGATTGACACTCTTACACCTTGTGCACTCAAAATAGACTCTTTCAGAAACAATCTCAAAAACACCAATAAAACCACTCAACAGGAAACCATCATTTTTTGTTTTGAACAATTTAAAATTTCCGCACAGTTATTTGGACAGTTTTTCAATTATCACAAAAAAGGTTCTGGTCGTAATATTTGCTCTAACATGTTACGTAAAACAAAACAATTATTTGATCGCATCATTATTTCGCAACCGGGCATTGACTCCCATGGAAACCAAAATATTAACATGGGTATTTTGTTAACTAAGTTTCCTATTGAACAAGCCGAATTATTTGACACGATAAAAGCGCTTCATACAAAAGCAAAAAAAGAATACCGTGATAAAGACCCAAATCTTTACAAAATATTCAGCCTCTATGCCCATCAAGTTGAAAAACTTATTTCTATTTATACTGACCTGGTTGAACCGAAGCTTAACCTTCTTCGTTGCTCGAGTGAACTAAAGCAACCTCAGCGAAGCCCTTCTTTGATAGAACGTTTATTTAGTTTTTTCCCTACGGGACAATCCCAACCTGCTGCTCCTCCCAATTTAGTGCCTGAAGCCGCCCAAACACCCAATGAAGAAATTCCTTCAGATAGAGAAATAATTCGTTGCTAATATGAAAAACCGCTGATAGAATACGGCGTTTCTGTAAACGAATGTGTATACAGTGATGTATACCTGTGAAACGATATGAGTGCTCCAGTGCTGATATCGAGATTTTTAAACCGTGAAAAGGGGAATTATATATGTTAAAGAGAGGTCTAATTGCAATTAGCGCATTGATCTTCGCTCTTAGCCTCGCTGGCTGTGGCGAACGTGAACAAGCAAAGGAAGATACTGAAGAAGCGGTATCAACTTCTGCGCCAGCTGGTGAAGCAAAAGCTGATGCCGGTAAAGCCACAGAAGAGAAGAAAGATGCTACTGCTGCTACCCCAGCACCTGCTGCTGCAGCGCCAGCTCCTGAAGCACCTGCTGCGCCAGCTGCTACTGAAGCTCCAAAAGCAGACGAAGCTAAACCAGCTGCTCCAACTGAAAAAACTAACTAATTTTAGTTCTCAGTTAAAAAGAATTCCCGCTCACGACCATGTCATGAGCGGGTTTTTTTTTGGAGTGAAGAATTGATGGGGTCAAGTCTAAACTTATTGACTAATTGGATAATTAGTCAATAAGTTTAGACTTGACCCCATCAACCCCTTCAAATCTCCCCCTCTACCCTTCTATGCCAAATAGTTTCATTGGGTCGATCTTCTAATTCAATTCCTTTTGAATGCAATTGCTCTCTAACCGCATCTGCACGTGCCCACTCTTTATTCACTCGAGCTTGCGCTCTTTCTGCAATTAATCCCTCTATTTCTTGGCGCTCTTCAGAAGAAACGCCCGCTTGTAAGAATGCCAAGGCATCGCGCTGTAAAATTCCTAACACTCCTCCTAAACGCTTCACTTGAGTCGCAAGTCCCGCAGCCGCTTCTCGTCGACCTTGTTTCTTGAGACGATTCACTTCACGCGCCATATCAAATAACACAGCAATAGCTTCAGGTGTATTAAAATCATCATTCATCGAAGTAATAAATCGTTGCTCATAATCTGCCTCAACGGGTTCTGGTTCATTCGGCATTTCACGCAAACATAAATAAAATCGACGAAGGGCCATTTCTGCACTGGCTATATTTTCAATGGAATAATTGATGGGACTTCGATAATGACTTGCCAACATAAAATAACGAATGACCTCTGGATCAACCGTTTTTAATACATCCCGAATCGTAAAAAAATTGCCTAATGATTTAGCCATTTTTTCTTGATTGACTTGAACAAATCCGACGTGCATCCACGTGTTCACCATCTGACATCCGTTGGCACCTTCGGACTGAGCAATTTCATTTTGATGATGAGGAAAAACGAGATCCATTCCCCCGCCGTGTAAATCAAAATGTTTACCAAGAGTTTCAGTCGACATGGCAGAGCATTCAATATGCCAACCCGGCCTTCCTTCACCCCACGGTGAAGACCAATGTGGCTCACCAGGTTTTGCTAATTTCCACAAAACAAAATCCAAAGGCTCACGTTTAACATCCACCATATCGACGCGATGCCCTGCTTGTAATTTTTCCATGTCTTGATGAGCGAGCTCGCCGTAATTTTTAAATTTATTTACCGAATAATAGACATCACCGTTTTCAGCAATATACGCATAATCTTGTTTAAGCAACAACTCTATCATTTTGATAATATTAGAAATATGTTGCGTAGCTCGAGGCTCGAGGTCTGGTGACAAAACACCCAAGGCCGCTTCGTCTTCATGCATAGCGACGATAGTGCGTTCAGTTAGTGATTCTATAGATTCGTGATTGTCGTTGGCGCGTTGAATAATTTTATCATCGATATCAGTGATATTACGAACATAAGTCACATCATATCCTGAATAGCGCAAAAAACGAGAAACCATATCGAACACCACGAATATGCGGCCATGGCCGATATGACAAAAATCGTAGACTGTCATCCCACACACATACATCCCCACTTTACCGGGAACTAGAGGAACAAATTCCTCTTTCTGTTGCGTCAAGCTATTGTAGATTCTAAGCATCCTTCACCTTTTATCACTGCTATAAAAAGCTAAGAATACCAGCACTATGGGGTCAAGTCTAAGATTGCTATTTTCAAGGCCATAAAAAAAGCCAGGATTAACCTGGCTTTTTAAGATCAGCTCAACTTATTAGTTAACAGTAAGGGAGTGAAAATCTCTTACTGATAATTCTTCTTTTGTCGCTTCACGAGCAACATTACGTCCGTTTACAAACAAACTATAACCGGTGGCTAATACAGCTTGACTACCAACGTTTGCTCCAACACTGGCATACGCCCCAACAGCCCCCACAGGAGCTAATACCGCTGTGCTGATTAAACCGAAGTTTACTACCATTGATAATGCACTCAACAATGCGCCAAGCGCACCTAATACCATGAGTGCTACACCCACCGCTTTTTGGACAAATGCTGAGTCAAATCTCGATTGCACCGCACGGTGATACTCTTTAACAAAATTTTGTATAGTTAATAAATGATCCTTCATTGTCTTATTCGAAGTTTCATCTGCGAATAATTGATTGAAATCCAAATTCTCACCATTTAAATTATCTTGCATTATTAACTTTAATGCAGTGTGAGCCTGCGCAGCTTTTTCACGTGAATCATTTAGCTCCGGAAAATTAGCTGCAACTGTTCGTAAAATCTCTTCCAACCCTTCTGTGCTTTCACGATATTTTTGAACTGCATTGGTTAACTGCTCTTTTGTAAACTCTCTAGCCTGCTTCATACCAATATACCTCAATGTTAATTAATAGTCCGTGTATTCTAATATAAAAAACAGTATATGTCAACTATTTATATATTAAATCTCAATTATTTACTAAATTTCAACCCATTTATGACCTGGAACGCCCTCCAAATCAGCCCCTCAGGCAGGGGAAGGGGTCAGATCTACGTTTGATGGGTTCTAAATTTCATGTTAGTTCAAATTGACTCGATCGATACGCTTAGAACCTATCAAACGTAGATCTGACCCCTTCCAGACCAGGACTGAGGCCCAGGAGTGGTAAAACGCTTAGGTTTAAACTTAGATTCTGCAATTGGAATCTAAGTTCCGCCAAGGTCGCGTCAAAAATGGGATTAAAAAGCGCAGTTTGGTACCTGTAAATGAACATTTATAACAATCATTTTCCACGCGAGATTGGCAAAAGATGAGCGTTTGCCTCTATTGGCTATTAAACTAAGTCCTTGTAGGGAAGAGCAAAGGATGATGCCATAAACTGATTGAGACTGATATCTTCTTGATAAACAAAGCCTTGGTAGACATTCTTATTGTTTAAAACGAGGTCTATCACAGTCGCGGCACTGCTCGCCGTAGCGACTTGAATGGCCGAGTGTCGCCTATCAAAAAGGGTTTTTGGGTAAATCTTCTTCAGGGTATTCTCCTCAAAGAACTCTCCTTCTCGCATGCCTGAAACTGAAACATAGATGAGCATGACATCACTGTCAGTCTTGGGTAAGGCCTTTAACAAAATCTTCTTTAGCACCTCTCGGTCATCATTGAGCTTGAGATCCTGCATTAAAAACTTCATTCGTTCGGCATGCCCAGGATAGCGCATACTCTTATAATTGAGACTATTGATCTTCCCTTCATAACGCTCCGGCAGCCCACCGATCCCCCCTGAGGTATTGAATGCCTCATACATCACCCCATCCAACTCTACCATTTCGAGGTCTTCTAAAGGCTGAAGAAAGACCTTCTTACCTTCTACCAGTGCGGGACACAGATTTCCGTATTCGTTAATCAAGCCGTCGATAGACCAGGCTAAGGCATAATGCAGGCTATTCGTCGCATGCTGAGGAAGACAGCCAGCCCGTAGTTTCACACTGTCTAAGCTCTCAAACTTCTGCATGAGGTGATGAGATAAAATATTGATATAACCTGGAGCAACGCCACACCGAGAGACGAAGGCCTGCGATTTACCTTGAGCTAATTCTTGCACAGCCGAAACTGTTCGAACATCTTCAGTTAAATCAAAGTAGTTACAGCCACAAAGCGCAGCCATTTCTGCGATTGAAAAATTGCAATAATAGGGCAAACACGCAACGAGGGTTTCTATCGAATTTGCTTTGATATACGCCTCAAGATCGACACCGGACATCACATCCATTGCGACTGTTTTCAAATTGTCCAATGAAGATAGCTTTGAAAAATGATCTGCATTGCTATCGACCAGATGAACGTTGTATCCCCCTGCTGCCAGCAGCTGGGCTAACAAAGAGCCAATTTGACCGGCACCTGCCACTAATATATTCATCTTGAATCCCTTCTTGATTGAGGAGGAAGGGGTCAAATCTAAGATTGATACATTCTCTAACTAGCACTCCGCCATTATCTAATCTGTTATTTAAGAATGTATCAATCTTAGATTTGACCCCTTCCCTTCCGCCCCTTACTACTTATTATAGATTGAGTTCAGCATCGCTGCCAACCTATAGCCTGCAAGCGCAAGACGCTCCTCCATAACAGGTATTCCTTGATCGTGATATTCCTTAGAAGGCGTAGAGCCTTCAGGGATTTGATACACATAGGATTCAGCGATACTACGCCCTTCATTCGCCCATCCAATAGCGGATGAAGTATCGTTAAAACGTTCGATGGGATAGCGTTCCTGAATCTCTTCTGCATACTGCCAAATTCGCACTCCCGTCGTGGCCGATCTTTTTTGAAGTGGTGTAAATTTACCAAGACCTCGATCCCAATAAGCATGCAAATTATCCGCCACTCTACTTCGAATTTGAAAACTATTACCGCCCTGATCTCCCTTAGGATGATTCACACTAAAACGATTCGATGCATGCAGAGGCTGATGAATATCACCCACAATATGGATTAACAATTTTAAACAGGTTTGTTGATCCTCAATACTATCTGTGGCATTACGCAACACAATTTGGCAATGATTAATGCCGTAAACAGCATTGATTGGATTTGGCGAACGGGATTGAGCAACTTGATAAGATATCGGTAGGTCAATGTAATGCCACAATCGAAAGCGATTATCACCCCGATCTCTGGACCAATCAGCCCACGTCGACCAATACACAAATCGACTTCGCCCTGAATAATGCTTTTCTGGATCAAACGTTAATTGGTTAACCGCTTTTTTAGCATCTGGCGTTAAATGATCGTAGGCGATCTGAGCGACAATTTTATGCCCAACGGCACTCCACCCAAATACGATAGGGGACATAAACAGTACACAACATAAAATGGCACATTGAACGCTTTTGATTTTCATAGTTTCTCCTCGGATGGGGGTGCAGGGATGGGGAAGGGGTCAGATCTACGTTTGATGGGTACTCAATAAACTCAATGTGTCAATTTGAACCGACTAAATACTTAGAACCCATCAAACGTAGATCTGCCCCCTTCCTCCCCTCACAATTTTCTTAATAAGATTTTCTCAACCACATGATCCTGCCCTTTGTGCAAAATCAAATTAGCCCGATTTTTATAAGGCAGAACATTTTCAAAAAGATTTTTTGCATTGATCGAGATCCAAATATCCTGGGCGAGCTTCTTTGCTTCTTGATCAGACATTTTCGAAAATTGATGCATAAAAAGCTCATTATTTTCAGCGGCTTGCAATCGAAAGCTCATGAATCGCTCGATAAACCATTCTTCAATAACGCGGGGATCCGCATCGACATAAATACTAAAATCAAAATAATCTGAAACATACACTCTTGAGTGTGCACGAGGATTAGCACCCCCTACCTGTAACACATTAAGCCCTTCAACGATAACAATATCTGGCGAATGAATGGTCTCAAATTGATCTTGAATGATGTCATAATATTCATGAGAATAAATTGGAATTCGCAAATCCGTTTTACCACCTTTGATATTCGACAATAATTCAATTAATTTTTGAACATCATAACTTTCTGGAAAACCTTTACGTTCTTCCAATCCTCGCCGAGCCAATTCATCATTTGAAAATAAAAAACCATCTGTCGTAACAATATCCACTTCCCGATGCGCTGGCCAACTCGATAATAAGGATTTTAATAATCGTGAAATTGTACTTTTTCCAACCGCAACGCTACCTGCAACTCCAATGATATACGGAACTCGCGGAACAGAAGTCCCTAAAAATCTGCTAGTTGCATGATAAAGCTCTTGCGTTGCCTCAACATACAAATTAAGCAAACGTGCAATCGGTAAAAACACTTCTTCAACTTCCGTCAAGGAAATGGGTTCATTCCGACCTCGCAAACGGGCTAATTCGCTTTCAGTTAATGTCAAAGGAGTATCTTGTCGAAATTGACGCCAATTCGCGCGAGTAAATTCTAAAAACGGTGTATGGTTGACCATTTCACACTCGATCAGTTACAGTAGACTTTCCATCGTAGGGAGTTGTCCACAACAAAGCAAGACTCACCATGAATTTGTTTCAGCGCATCTTTAATTTTGGCCGAATGCTTGGCCCAGGCATGCTCTTCGCTGCAGCAGCGATGGGGGCTTCGCATCTTATCCAATCTACCCGTGCCGGTGCAACATACGGGTTTATTATGATTTTTGCGGTACTCTTAATCTCGCTGATCAAATACCCTTTCTTCGAATATTCACAACGTCTTACCGTCATCACAAACAAAACCCTACTACAAGGCTACGCGCATCTAGGACGTTGGATACTCTTTGCCTATATCATCATTACTGCCTGCGTTGCCTGTATTACCGTTGCAACCGTGAGTTTTATTACGGCGAATATTTTCACCTACATGATAGGAGCGACAATGTCACCGCTGGTGTTTAGCATCGCTATCATCAGTATTTGCGCATCGATTGTTTTTATTGGTCACTATATTTGGCTAGAACGAACCGTTAAAGTGATTTTAGTGTTACTGGCTTTATCGACCATTACCGTTGTAGTACTGGCCTTTCCTCACAATGTAGCACGTGTTGCAACGACTCCCCGCCCAGATCTATGGAATTTAGCCGGACTCAGTTTTTTACTCGCATTAATGGGCTGGATACCTGCACCCTTGGAAGTCTCCGTATGGGTATCATTGTGGACTAAACGCCGTTTTCGCGTCAGCACTCAACCCCCTACTCCTAAAGAGGCCATGCTCGATTTCAATATTGGTTATCTTCTAAATGCTGCACTCGCTGTATTTTTTGTGGCCCTGGGCACACTGGTCATGTTTGGAAGTGGTGAAAATTTTTCGGATTCTGGCGTCAAGTTCACAGAACAATTAGTCAATTTGTACAGTAGTCATATTGGATTATGGAGTGAACCCATTTTAGAAATCGCGATGCTCACAACCATGTTTAGCACAACCATTGTATGCTTAGACGCCTACCCACGCGCCATTTCAACTGCGACTTATTTAGCCTATCCCACAATGAAAAAATATTACCCGCTATTATACTGGTATAGTGTGCTGATATTATTTTTCGGGTGTATTATCTTATCGGGGTATTTTGTAAAAAACATGACCCGCCTCTTGGATTTTGCAACAACCGTGGCTTTTTTAATCGCCCCCGTGTATGCCTTATTAAATTATAAAGTTATTACGAATTCAGAAATCATTCCAAAAGAACATCAACCGAGTCGAGCCTTATTGATACTGGGTCGATTTGGCATTGCTTTTCTGATTGGTGTTAGCGTGCTTTTTTTAACGACATGGATAGGAACTTTTCACCACATGTAAGTTTTAGCACCTGGATATTGCATAAACAATCCTAGCAAGGAGAAAAAATGCTTAACATAATTAAACCTGATTGGCCTGCCCCGCCTTCTATTATTGCTCTGACAACCACACGCCAAGGGGGCGTCAGTGAAGGAAATTATGAAAGCCTCAACCTAGGACATCATGTTGGTGATAATCTTGCGCACGTAAATGAAAATCGTCAAAGATTAAGAACCTTTTCAAAGTTAACTCAAGAACCGATTTGGTTAAATCAAACCCATAGTAATACGATCATTAATTTTGATGATCTTGATTTTGCAGAATCGAAAACAAATCCTCCCTCAGCCGATGGATCATATACCACTCAACCTCACCTCGCTTGCGCAGTGCTTACGGCTGATTGTTTACCGGTATTATTGTGTAATAAAGCGGGCACAGAAATCGCAGCGGTGCATGTGGGATGGCGAGGATGTTTAGCCGGCATATTGTCGGAAGCCATAAAAAAATTCCAATCAAACCCATCAGAAATTATGGCGTGGTTTGGTCCTGCCATCGGACCTGAGGCCTTCGAAGTAGGCCCTGAAGTCTTCGAAGCCTTTACAACTGATCAACCTAAAAACATTCCTGCATTTATACCTCAAACGAATGGCAAATATTTAGCCAACCTTTACTACCTCGCGACCATTGCCTTGAATCTAGCAGGCGTTACTGCCGTGTACGGAGGGGATTATTGCACCTTCACAGACCATAAATTATTCTTTTCCTATCGCAAATCGGGCGGAAACACTGGTAGAATGGCATCATTAATTGTAATAGCGGAGAATCAACCATGAAAATGAGAGTAAGACATTTTATAATAATTCTAACAACTTTATTTGTGACGATCACCACGAACGCGAGCAATAAAGTCGCTACACCTGCACCGAATTACTCCCCCAGCATGGCCTCAATGTTAGAAAAAGTGATGCCTGTGGTTGTGAACATTACCGTGCGTGGCAGCCTCCCCGTTCTTCCGAATGCCTCCGGTCCAAATCAACAAAATCACCAGGGTCAATCTTCATCACCAGAAAATTCGGATTTAATGCCCTCTCGTAAATTTGAAAGCGCCGGATCCGGAGTGATCGTCGATGCTGAAAATGGCTACATTGTGACAAACGCTCATGTCATCCGAAACAGCTCTGTTCTTATTGTAACAATGAATGATGGTAGAAAACTAAAAGCAGAAATTGTAGGAATTGATCCACCCACCGATTTAGCAGTAATTCAAGTTAAGGATAAATATCTTAAATCCATTCCTTTGGCAGATTCATCAAAATTGTCTCCGGGCGATTTTGTAGCCGCCATCGGAAATCCATTTGGATTGCAGCAAACGGTCACTTCCGGTGTAATCAGCGCATTAAATCGCAGTATCGGCATTGAAGGCCCGGGTGGTTATGAGAATTTCATTCAAACAGATGCTTCGATTAATCCAGGAAACTCGGGTGGAGCACTCGTCAATATGAAAGGAGAATTGATTGGTATCAATACTGCTATTCTAGGCCCACAAGGTACCAGTGTTGGAATTGGATTTGCGATTCCCAGCAATATGGTTTTCAGTGTGATGGATCAACTGATCAAATACCATAAAGTTAATCGTGGTATTGTAGGCGTGATGGTCCAATCACTGACACCTGCTCTGGCCGATGCATTAGACATGCCTAATTCTTCAGGCGCTTTAGTGACTCAAGTGAATAAAGGATCCGCAGCAGAGAAAGGTGGACTACAGGAACAAGATGTCATTATTAAAGTCAACAAAGAATCCATTCGAAATGCCGATCATTTGCGCAGTATCATCGGCACAGCCAAAGTTGACGATACGCTAAAGCTCGTTGTTCAACGTAAAAAATCAACCTTAAATTTGTCTGTCGGAATTGATACCATGGAAAAAGCCATTAAAACCATGGAAAAGGAAAATTCATTATTAATGGGCGTTCGTTTAAATAATATTCACCAAGTGGATACTCAAAACGAAGAACTTCAAGGTGTGCTTGTTTTAGAAGTTGACGATACTTCTAATGCGTGGTTAGCCGGCCTGAGACCCGGTGACGTTATCCTTAAAGCCAACGACACAAAAACACGTGAAATCAAAGATGTAGCGAAACTAATTCAAGCAAAACCTAAGCGGTTATTGCTCGGCATTCGACGCGGCCTTGCCAATATTTATGTCGTAATCACGTAGACATCTTATTTAATGCGAATCCAAAGTCGGCGTGAGAATCCGACTTTCTCTCCGAAAATAGCTCACTCGGCTCCGCCTCG
>JAKORL010000098.1 GCA_029777855.1 Pseudomonadota bacterium | reverse complement strand
GAATCAATAATGGTAGTAAGCAGCTTATTCAGCTCACTCAGTCTCTTTTGTCTTGAAATTCGCTTCGTTATGTCATGCACATTAACCATAACACGTTGCTGATCATAGGCAACCATTCGCATTTGGTAATAGTAGGGATTTCTATCAATATCGTAAATCTTAAAATCAAGGAATTGAGGTAATCCATGCTGAAAAGTGTCTGTAATCGCCTTTCTAATCTTTACAAGATCTGAATTATCATGTCGGTTTTCAAGTGCTTTTCCAACAATTGAGTGATTAAAAATGGGATCATTATTCTTCGTTAGTATTTCATCTATTACTCCATCTTTACGAGCAATAAAAAGCGTATCAGAAATGCATTCCAACACTTTCTGGTATCTAAAACGTTCTTTTGCAATTACCTCTTCTTCCGAATTATCATTTTTCGAATCGTTTATCGTATTAAAATAAACCATTCTACCGTAAGAAAAATCAGGAGGTGTCTCACCGTTGTGATTCTCTGTGGTCTTCTTTGTCATTATGTTATAGTGCTCAGAGGGTTAAAACTGGCGCAATATAAAAACAAATTAGCTATTAATCAAATTTTAGACGCATAATAGTAAGCGAATTAGGTGGAAACTCATATACCATTGGTCCCTGCAGAGAAAATCCCGTTGTTTTCTTTACCGGAATAATATTCTCAGGACTGGAAAAATTATTACCAATCTCTGGATCTCCTGCTAATTCTATAATTTCCGCATTTAACCCCACACTTATTCCATTAATATTCAATTGCGTTTTTTCAGGATGTCGGGTCGTATTAACCACTTTAATGATCAATTGCTTGTTCTTGTCGTCGCGGGTAGTAACTACAACCAACGATGGAATTGGTCGCAAATTTGCTTGTTGAACCAGTTTATCATCCACATAACAGGATATTATATCGTCTTTGCAAGTCACACTCACCTTATACCACTGGTTGCTGACAAACGAAAACGGCACATCTTCCGTCAACTTATCTTTTACGAATCCTGCCATTCTGTACAGCTCACAACTTTCAAGACCGATCGTAAAACAAACATGGTTGGCTGCAGCATTCTGCAATCCATTATCTCTCACTCTGATCTGAATCTGACCACTACCTTTGGTACGTCTCACATAGGTTGTAAACGTATAATCGTGTTCAGCGGAGTCGCCCATCAAAATGTAATTCCATTTATTGGGTTCTGCTACAAGCATCTCATCCGCGAACTTCCATCCGCCATTTACTATTTTCGATTTAAAAGACTTAT
>JAKORL010000097.1 GCA_029777855.1 Pseudomonadota bacterium | reverse complement strand
TAAGTTAAATAATACACATTACTTTTGCTATTATATCACATTTTATATCTTACTAGAAGAGTAAAAAAAGATAAGAATTATTTTAAAATAATTCTTATCTTTTTGAAGTTTAATTTAAAAATCTAGGTAAATTGCAAGTTGAAATTGAACAAAAAATAATCAATAAGTATTATCAATAGAATAGACTCCATCGAGGAATGTATCGAATAGTTCTGTTGGAGAACGGTAGCCTAAAATACGGCGCGGACGCTGATTCAGCGCATCTGCCATATTCAAGACATCTTCATCAGTAAAACGTTCAATGGACATGCCTTTCGGGATGAAATCTCTTAGCAATCCATTGTGGCGTTCATTCTGAGGACGTTCCCAGGAACTGTATGGATGCGTAAAGTAGATCTTGGTACCAAGGCTCTCGAACTTCGAGAAAGTCTCAAATTCAGGGCCGTTGTCAGCAGTCATTGTTTTAAAGACCTGGCTGAAGTGCTCCGTTCCATACTGCTCTTGAAGTTCGGCCATCGCGGTTTCGACACCAGCACTATTGCGTCCGGCGATACGGATGGCAATATAGTTGCGTGTCACCTTTTCGACTGCGGTAAAAGTGACGGCCTCACGGCCTTCACGCTGGCCAACAACGGTATCGACTTCCCAGTGCCCAATCTCACTGCCTTCGTTGACAATAGCAGGCCGTTCTTCAATGCTTCTTCCCTTCATGCGCTTGTTTTTGCGCACCCACTTGCGACGCCGCTTGCGTCCCAGGACACGCGGGACATCGAATAGGGATAATGGCAGCTTATCTGCCCAAAGCATATTGTAGAGCGTCTTAGTACAGGGGATCTGCTCTGGCTGAAACAAACGATAAATCTTGGCATAGCCAACGCACGCATCCAGTGACCAACGATTCTTTCGAATCTGCTCAGCCATCCACTGGATGAAAGGCTCACAATTATTGTGGTCAATTTTACAGGGCTTTCTCGAGTTTCTGCGATGTTCGACATAAGCTTTATAGCCACGCTTGGCAGTGTACTGCGGAGCACGGCCATGGTTGCTTTTTCGCATCGGCGTACCACGCCGGAGTTCGTAAAAGACAGTCGTATGAGCACAGCCAACTTCAGCAGCGATACTACGAAGAGAAAAGCCTTTCTGATAAAGCGCCTGAATCATGCCACGTTCTTCCAATGAAAGGTGTCTGCCAGATTTACGTACATCCTCGATTGTGTTAAAATGGGCTTGATCCATAGTGATTACTCCTTTGTTGATGATTTGTCTCAAAACCATTTTAACATGGAGAGTCACTATGGATTTTTATTTTTGATTAACTGTTCAATTTCATTTTACAACTGACCTATCTTTTAAATATATTGTTCCGATTACTTCGTTATTTTTAACTACAACTAAAGGAGTTCCTCCTGCTTTAGCTATATTTTCACAATCAGATTGAACTTTTTCCGGAAAAACACCACCATTATTTTGCACATAAATCTTAATTGCTTCCATTGATCCTTTACGAATTTCTTCTGTTTTGATATTTACTCCACTCATTTTGGTTTGAGCTGTAAATGGAACAAATTCAGCTTCAAGAGAACTTAAGTCACGTTCTCTAATATTATGCTTTTCTTTTGCCAAAATAACAATG
>JAKORL010000096.1 GCA_029777855.1 Pseudomonadota bacterium | reverse complement strand
CCATTATTAATTGCAGCATCAAGAACCGACTGAATGTCATCCACCGAGTTTACAGGCTGAGTATTCAGCTTAAGGATAATAAAGCCCGGCTTCAGTCCGGCTTCAGCCAATTTACCTTTAGAAATAGATTTTATTTCAACACCATATTCCAACTGGTATTTATCTCTTGTTTTTTCATCTATCGGTTCAAAAACAGCACCTAACACTTCAGTGCTGGCTTGCGAAGTAACGACAGATGTATTTCCTTGTCTATTCTTCAAAACCACATTGAATTTCAGCACTGAATTATTGCGCAATACCTCAATTGTAATTTTATCGGATGGACGATAGCGAGCAATTTGTTCCTGCAATTCGGCCGCCGATTTCACTACCACACCGTTTACATTATTGATTATATCTCCCGCTTTCACTCCCGCAATCTTAGCGGCACTCTGATCCGCAACTTTACCTACATAGGCGCCATCAAACGTTTTCAGATTCTTCTCTTTAGCCAGCTTATCATCGATATTTCCAATTTCAACACCCAAAACAGCACGTTGCACCACTCCAAATTGCTTAATATCAGTAACTACTTTTTGTACAATGCTTACCGGCACAGCAAATGAGTAACCCTCGTACGAACCTGTACGAGATGCAATGGCAGCATTTATCCCTACCAGTTCACCACGAGTATTTACTAAAGCACCTCCACTATTACCCGGATTCACCGCTGCATCGGTTTGAATAAACGATTCAATTTTCATCTTGGTATTCAAAATATCAATTGAACGAGCTTTGGCACTTACAATACCCGCTGTGACTGTTGAAGCCAAATTAAACGGATTTCCAACAGCCAATACCCATTCACCCACTTTTAATTCATCTGAATTACCAAATGTAATCACTGGCAAATCTTTTGCATCAATCTTTAGTAAAGCAATATCAGTATTAGGGTCGGTGCCAATCAGTTTTGCCTTAAATGTGCGCTTATCGTTCAATGTCACTTCTATTTCGGACGACTTATCAATCACATGATTATTGGTTACAATATAACCATCATTGCTGATAATCACACCCGAACCGGCACCTTCCTTCATAGGCACTTCATTGGATTGCTGGCGTTGGCGTTGTTGCGGCCCAAAGAAGTATTCAAAAAAAGAATCATCTCCAAAACCACCATACGACATTTGTGCCATTGGCACTTTCACCTTTACGTGAACTACAGCGTGAATGGATAATTCTGCAGCGACTGTGAAATCGGTTTCAATACCCTTGCTTGCATTTGCAAACCGGGCATACGACGCAGGGACTTTGGCATTACTAAAACCATTATCGTCCTCTTGTCGGCTGGCAATGTAATTTGTTGTCAAATTAGTTGCTACACTTACCGCTACGACTAAACCGAAAAAGCCGAGCATTCTCATTCGTTTTGATAGGTTCATTTTTCTTTGTTTTTAGGGTTTATCACTAAGTTGATTATTATCTGTTTGAAATTATTTTTCGATGCGAAAATAATCAAAACTTAGACCTAGAACTCAATGCTAGCGCATTTTTTGAAATTTATTAACGGCTCTTTTTTATCGATTAACGAGCATTAACAAGCAGAAGAT
>JAKORL010000095.1 GCA_029777855.1 Pseudomonadota bacterium | reverse complement strand
GCTTTTTTCCGTTGCTATTAATCATTTTTACCTATGGCTTAGGCTATTTTCTTGTCATTCCAGTTTTCTTTAGAGTGATCTTGGATAATTCGACAGGAATGATATCGCCTTCGATCTCGCCGAGTCTCAAGTATATATTTTTAAGTCTTAGTATAGGTCTCGACGCCTTTGGGTATGTGATCGGAGCTCCTATTATGGGTACGTGGTCAGACAACCGTGGACGCAGAAAAATATTACTTTACTCGTTGTGGTTAACCCTGTTTGGCTATGCCCTACCTATTGTTGGCATTATGCGATCTGAAATAGGGTGGGTATTCTTAGGCAGATTGATTTCTGGCTTTGCGTCAAGTACCCAATCGTTAGCTCAATCAGCCGTAGCCGATATGAGTGATGGTCAACAAAAAGCAACTTATTTTGCAGTAATAAGCGTGGCAATGACATTATCTATTTTACTTGGTCCGCCAATTGGGAGTTTTCTTTCAGATAAGAACGTTAGTCTGTTGTTTAATGAAAAAACCCCTTTTTATGTTGCTCTCGCCTTGGTATTTTCAGCATTATTATTAATGAGATTTTACTCAGATAAAAATCAAATAAAAAATGAAGAATTTCATTTAACGATGAAAAATTTTGGTGTGGCATTTTTCGAGGCAATTTCAACGAACCATTTAAAGAAATTGTTTATTTTATTTTTCTTGTCTCAATTAGGTTGGTCCTTCTTTTATCAAGATATTATTCTTTACCTAACCCAAAAATTTAATTTCACCTTAAATGCTTCCTCGTTATTCATGGCTTATACAGGCATTTGTATGGCAGTGGGACTGGCGTTGTATAAATATCTCATACGGCATTGTTTGCTCCAGACGGTATTGCTTTGGAGCTTCGTTGCTTGTTCACTTTCATTTATAGCATGGGGAATTACTGCCAATTCATTTCTTCTGTATTTTGTTGTTATTCCTGCATCATTAGGTGCAGGTTTAACGCAGCCCACTATTATGACTCTCCTTTCTGATGCGGTTAGGCCTGAAAAGCAAGGCTGGGTACTGGGATTTGCAGCTTCTTCATTTGCAGCTCCGTGGTGCATCAGTGCTTTTACATTCGGTATTTTATCTGAACTTGATCTTCGTTACCCGCTCATCATTTCAATATTGAGCTTTATTATAGGAGTCTTTATCTGTATCACGCACTTTGATATTATTAAACTTAGAAAACTCAATCTTAGTAGAGATTAAGAGCTTATTGAAGCAATACCCCCATTTTTGGTAGACTCATTTAAATTTTAAAGGGAAGTCTACCGATGAAGGCATCTACACGTAGTTTTATTCCATTGCTACTGATCATCTTTACCTACGCAATAGGATATTTTTTGGTATTCCCTGTTTTTTTTAGACTGATTTTAGATAATTCTACAGGAATGATCTCACCCTCAATTTCTCCCAGTGTTAAGTACTTTTTTTTAAGTTTGTGTATTGGACTTGATGCTTTTGGGTATATGATCGGTGCCCCTATTATGGGTGCAGTCTCAGACAGCATCGGTCGAAGAAAATTGTTGCGATTATCATTATGGATAACATTGATAGGCTATTCACTCCCTATTATAGGAATCATACGGTCTGAAATTTTGTGGGTTTTTATAGGGCGCTTAATATCTGGTTTGGCATCGAGTAGCCAATCACTGGCTCAAACCGCTGTAGCTGATATGAGTGAGGGGCACCAAAAAGCAATTTATTTTGCTGTGATAAGTATTGTAATGACCTTTGCATTATTGATTGGACCGCCGATTGGTAGTTATCTTTCAGATAATCAGCTATTTGCTTGGTTCAATGAAAAAACCCCGTTTATTGTTGCGCTAGTTTTAGTGACGTCGACGTTATTTTTAATGAGATTTTACTCAGATCATAATCAAAAAGTGAACGAAGAGTTTAGCCCAACACTCAAAAATCTCGCTATGGCATTTCAAGAGGCTATATCAACGAGTAACTTAAGGAAGCTGTTTATATTATTTTTCTTGTCTCAATTAGGTTGGGCATTTTTTTATCAGGATATTATGCTCTATCTAACACATAAGTTTAGTTTTACCCTCAATAGCGCATCACTATTCATGGCCTATTCTGGCATATGCATGTCAATTGGTCTAATTTTGTATAGGTATATCATTCGATACATTAGTCTTCAGCTACTTTTATTCTCGAGCTTAATCGCATGCACATTTTCTTTTATTTTATGGGGAATTACAGAGAGTGCGGTATTATTATATTTAATAGTTATTCCTGTATCTGTAGGTGCTGGACTTACACAACCAACTATTATGACACTGCTTTCAGATTCGGTAACACCTGAAAAGCAGGGTTGGGTACTTGGTTTCGCTGCCTCTTCTTTTGCTGCACCCTGGTGCATTAGTGCATTTTTATTTGGGGTTTTATCTGAAATAGATCTTAGTTATCCAATAATGGTATCATTGCTTAGTTTTTCCATGGGAATTTTTGTTTGTTTCAGTTATCTTAATCAAAAACAGTCTCATCCAGTGCTATGATTGGTGATTAGTTATCTAGGTTTGGATATATTGTAGGTAAGCGAAGTCGTCCACTTAGATTATTTTTTGTGTATTGGGAGTTAGGTTGTTAAATTTAACTCACGCCTGATTCTTTCTAGCTCATAGGATCGTCCAAGGAAAATAAATATTAAAAGCTGATCAAAGAGAGTGAGCTCAATAACTGCAGTCGATTTCTTGCCCCAGTTTTATTTCTTAGGTTTTTTAAATGAAACTCTACTGTTCGAGTAGAGATATTTAATGCGGCCGCTGTTTGTTTAGCAGATTTTCCTATGCTTAGATAATAAAGGCATTCGAGTTCTCTTCGTGTTACCTGTAGAGATTGTTGTTTCAATATCAGCCGCTTTAGTTTATCTAAGCTAATAAATTGCTTCATGTCTCTAGCCCTCATTAATTGTATATTGTCTATTATTTGATAAGCGCCATTTTCAGACATCCGTAGTCTTACTGAAAATTCTATTATATGTTTTTACTAGATCAATACATTGAAAACCTAGTAAAAATAGCAGCTAGTTTTTAGTTGTTTAAGAAGATTATATTCTTCGTCTAAGAAATATTCATTTAGAGGATATTGACTTTATCATTCAATTTTATAAGGGATCATGAAATGAAAAAGATTGCTTCGACGATCGATTTACCAAGGAATCTTATATGTCCTATTTCGCAAAATCTTATGCGGGACCCAGTATATATATTATCTGAAGACGGTGTTAAATACGATTTTGACCGGGAAAATATAGAACGATGGTTTGAGGAGCACGATACTAATCCGTTGACGGGTCTAAGAATTACGAATAAGACGATTTATTCTAATGCTGATAAAAGAATTCAGCTAATGAAATATATCAAATCACAGGGTGATTCATCCAATTTTCCAATTGATAATGGAAGTGAGGGCGTTTCAGAAATTTCTTTATCACAAAATATTGCATCTAATCCCACAAACAAGGAGATTGTTATGAGTCAAGAATTAAAAGGCACTGAATATGTTATGCAAATGCCAGAGTGTTCTGAAAAATTGTTGATTGAGCTAGTGTTAATTTTGGATAACCGTTTACAGGATGGAGATAAGACCCAGGTTAATCACATCAAAAAAAATGTTGCTAGGCTATATGAATTGTGTGGACCAGAATACCATAAAGCTGTTGATGACATTAAGGCATCACTGGACAGGTCAGACTGGAAGAGTTTAAAAGAACAGGCCGAAGCCCTCTTAAAAGAAATTAGGCCTTTTGATATCCAAGAGCTAGTTAAATTAGTTGGTAAGGCGAAGGAGGCCGCTATATCAATAAAGAATCAGAATATTATTCTTTTGCTCGGTAGAACTGGCTCGGGTAAATCAACGACAACGCATTTTCTATGTGGCTCGACAATGGAGAAAACGGTTGTTAAAGGTTTGGAGCATATCCAAGCAGCAAAAACTAATAATGAAGTTTTAAAAGAAGTTAAGACAAGTCCCGAAAAAAAATCAGAAACCCGGTATATTAAAGCGATTCCGGTTAGTTTTGAATCAATAGGTTATGATCGAGAGGGCGGGATTGTGATATGTGACACCCCTGGATTTGAAGATACGCAGGGTGCAGAAGTTGATATTGCGAATGCAATAGGGGTATTAGAGGCCGTTCGAGGAGCGAAAACAGTTAGGCCAGTTGTGTTAATTAGTAATAAAAGTATTGGAGATCGATGTGAACTATTGAAAGAATTAGCACATTTATTAGTGAGAACCTTCTTAAATATTAAAGACCATCTAGAGGCTTTTACGTTTGTTTTTACCAAGTATAGCTCTGATGAATTAGCTCAAGTGTATGCTGAGTTGAAAAATCTTAAGACACATTTGAGTGCGGAGGAGAAATCTGATAAATCATTAATGGCTTTATTTGAATCAATGCTTGATGCTACCGAAGAGGGTGCTTTGGGATTAGATCCGATAAATGATAAGCCAAAAAACATGTATAAAAAATTGATGCGTACCAGAGAGATTAGATATCCGGCAGAGGTTTTCCAATTTTCTATTACTGATAAGTCGAAATCAGTATTGAGAGATCAGGTTGTGAAGCATCAGTTATCTATATATCGATCAGCAAATCATGGGAATTATGATCTGGTTCTGTATAAGCTTGATGAGCTTAAGTATTTAATATCGATATTAAATCAAGATTTTATTAAGCAGGTTTATGAGGAATGTAAAAGGCATTTAAGTACTCATTTAGAAGATAGATATAAATCTTCTGTGGCGGCTTTAGATAAATGTATGGATGATAATAATAGCCTAAATCAATCGGATATATCAGAATATTGTTCTGTAATCTCTGAATTGAGACGTTCGGAGCAGGTTAGAGAGAAACATTTGTCGCGTGAAGTGGTACAGTCTTCTTCTTTAATTCAAAATATTTCGTTAATGATGAACAAACTATCAAGGGATCTTGTAAAATTTAACTCTGATGGTGAGAACTATAAGAAAAAAATGGACAAAATGTTGATGTTATCAAAACATTTTCCTAATTTGAGTGGAGTTTATTCAAGACATAAGGATGAATTACAAAACTTGATTGAAGAATCTGAGTCGAACGTAGTGCAATATATCACTGATTGTGATTGGAGAGGTGTATGTGAATATATGTCGCTTATTAAAAGAATATATAAAGATTTATCAGATCATATTGATTACGCCAAAGTTAAAGTTACATATGATCAGCTCCATGAAAAACTAGCTTCTAAGGTCAAGTCGATTTCGGAAGATTCCAAGCAACTTTTGACTAAGGAGAAGATGTTGGGTAGGCCTAGTATTGAAGCGATTAATCAGGCCATAGCATACCTCAATAGAGCAAAATCAACCCTAGGATTAGATGCTCATGTTGACGCTAAACTGCTTGATAAGTCACTATCTGCATTAGTACTTGATTTAATGGAATATATGACAAATATAAGAAAAAAAATTGAAGCTATTTTTTCTAGGTCGCGAGGTGATGCTTTTGAAGAACTAGAATTATTGATGGATGAAATGAATGCTATACATCAGATGGATGGACTCCAGTCCAAGACTTCAGAATTATTTTATAATACAATTGAAACATTGAGTGGTTATATCAAGGAAATACGCAGGGAATCTGAGCATCAGTTAAAACTATTTCTTGATAGTAACGGACAGGATTGTAAGAAATTTTCTAAGAGTTTGGTTACACTTAAAAAAGCAGCTTGGCTTGAAAAGTATAAGCCTGGGATAACTGATGAAACAATGTTAGAAATTCGAGAAGAAATAATATCTAGAGCTGAAATTGCTAAACATCGAGCACAGTCTTTAAATCTACGTTTAGAAGATTTTAATAATATCAAAGAGCTATCTGAAATCGTTTCTAACTTCCAAGCTATGATCCCTTTAGAAGCTGGATTGCCACAATTGACATCACTACGTGAAAGCCTAATGGATGGATTGCTCGATCGATTTAGGGATAATTTTAAAATGATCAGTCTTATGTATGGGGTTGATACAATTTGTCTGAGTAATCTTGAAAGCATCAAAAGAGAATATGAGATTATTACAGAGGAATCAAATTCTGATCTGACTATTAAAATAGCGACTAAGCTACAATCATGTGGGTTCACAAAACCTGACGAAATTGTATCTAAACTAGACGAGCTTAAACATCAAAAGGCAAAATTAATAAAAAAACTCGAATCACACGAAAAAGATAAGTCTTTAGAGGAGGACAGATTGAGAGATTTGAGAAAAATTAAAGAAGGATATGATAAGATAATAAGTACAGAAAATAAAGAGTCTAGAAAGAACGGATTAGATTATCTGAAGCAAAGAGGTTATAAATCCTATGATGATTTTTCGGATGAAATGGAAGATTGTGATCATTCACTTGTCAGCAGGGATTCTTTATTGAAAAAGTGTTCAGATGATATATCTTCACTAGATGGTCATATGACAAGCCTTATATCACTCAAAAGTGAAATTGAGTCTATCAAAAATGAAGAAGTTGCAAGATCTAAAAGAAGGAAACAAGAGTGGCTGAGTTTGAAAGGTTATCTGAGTCTTGATCAGCTTGATGAAAAGATAGCTAAACTGAAATCAATGATAAGTAAAGTGGAGGATGATAGGGTAAAACCCTTAACCGATTTGTCTCAATTAGATGTTGAAAAAGCCGAGGTGGTTTGTTGCTACTTGAAAGCTTGCAATCAGTTGCCCTTTATTAAGAATGAATTACTTATTGTAGAGAATCAATTTGTTGCTACAATGAGAAATTATGTTGAATACTTCAATACTGGTCTTACTGAGGATTTAAGAAAAACAATATCCCCATCTCCTGATTTTAACGATAAAATCATTGCTCAAAACGCGCAGCTCTCGTTATCAAAATTGAGGCATTTGACTCACATAATGCATAAACAACCCAATATATTTATAATGTTTCCCGAACGAATATTGGATAGTTATAAAGAAATTCTTGAACAGAATCGTAATGAATTATCCGAAGAAATGATGAAGCTGCAAGCTGCTAAAAATAATCAAAGGTTGAAATCTAAGCTTTCTCTTTCTAGAGCCCTGAGCCGCTTTGATTATCTAATCGAAGGAGAAAAGTACAACGATTTGTATATAAAATATAGAGATCTTTTTTATGCGGAAGCAAAAATTACACCCGAAATATTAACGGCTATCAAAGATCTAAATTTCATTGCAATCGCCTCGCATATGAGTCGCTTTACGGAGTTGGAGGATCCTGCGACGCTCAGTGCAGCTGAGCAACTTAGGGATACATTATCAAGAGCGTTGGTTGATTTGGTCTCTGAGACAAGAACGAAAGTTATTATGTTGGGAAGTTCTGTCGATTCCCAAACAGTCAGTGATATTCAATCTATAGTGGTAAATCTTAACAAGATTAAAGATGCTCAGCAGTTATTAATAAAATACCTAGATGAACCTGTTAAGTCTGAATTAATTGATTGCACATTATTCGTTAAAAATACCATTTCTGAGAGGATTATTAGATTTTTAGATTCGATAGCTGCATCTATCGACTCAAATAATTTCAATGAATCGAATGTGAGGATGGATTTGGTTTCTACGATAAGAAATTTACTAGGTACCTACTGTACACAAGATATCGTTGTGAAGCTTGATGATCTAACAAAACGTATTGAGAGGGTGTTAGACGAGGTTGTGTTAAAGTATACAAGTAATGAGTTAAAAGACTATCCAGCCTATCCGCCTAAGGAAATTTTTGAAAAATTTCAAGAGGTGGCTACTAAAGATCGTAAATATACGCACGCATTAGCTAAGATAAAGTCAGGTATTTTGGAGCGTTGTAGAAAAGTATTAGAAGCCGCTAGAGAATCTGCCTTGCCTGCAGAACGTAATCCTCATATCCGTCAGGTAACAGTTGCGCTTAAATTCTTACCCGATGATTTAAGAAAAGCCTTAGAGGTAGAACTTGATGCAGCTCGGGAAGAAATAAAAGGTTTGGTTGAAGAGCATGAAAACCGTGTCAAGGATCTCATTGAAACTGGGAATGTAGAAGGGTTACAAGATTATCTGGGTTCTAATGAAGGTCATACTGAGTCTAAAAAACACCTCAAAGATCATGTGCTCAGGTCGATGAAGGAATCTAAGGTGCGAATAGACTCATGTCTTGATCAAGATGATATTATTGGCATGATTCCCGATTTAAAAAAGGTTTACGATTATAAGCTGCGTTTGGGCGATAGTATTCCATTATTAAATAATTACTATGCACAAATCAAAACTCGACTAGGAGGTTCGATGGAGCAGTTTTTAAGGGTAATGAATGATCACTTCTCAGAGAGTGAGGACGAAGGTATTAATGCATCTCAAAATATCAAAATAATGGAGAAAGCAGTAGAGAATTTAACGATATTAATGAACTTTAAAGATGAACTAAGGAGGCTATCTATTGGGACTAATGTAACGAACCAACCTCCTTCTGAAATAAACTTTGATGAGGATCTCTTAGATATTTTCCCTGAAAATTTTCTAAGTAAATCAGCAAAATTGAATGAGAAAATGCTATTATACTTCGAGTCATATCACAAGAGATATCTTAAAGCCGTAGAGGAGATGAATTCAGAAAATCTGATTAAAATAATATCAAGAGCTGAATTATGCGAGACTTTGCTTAAAAAAATAAAACGCTATATATCGAGTGTGATGTTGAAAAATGAGTCACCTGATAAAAGAGATGATATATCTGGTAAATCTAATGAATCACCATTTGTTAGGCTTGATACTATTTTATCTAAAATTAGATATTCAGATATAATATCTTGTGTTATCGGCGAAATAAATAAATATGGCGATTATTTCGCTAAACTGCAGTTATTTGGTGATTTGAGTTTGTGTTCTGAAATGTCTAAAAAGCAATTCTATCAAGAGCTTAATCATAATATAAATGTTATGCTAGGCACGCCGGTTTTGAAAACCTATTTTAATTCAAAAGTTATTGATATTGATAAAATATGTTCTGATTCTTTCAGTGGTTTGAGACTAAAAATAGAGGCTATGTTTAGCGAGTCAATGAAAATAATTTCAAAACATGTTTTGAATAAAACAGACTATAATGCTTTTGACCGTTACTATAGTACACTCACAATGATGAGCAAAGAAGTTATATCGCTTGTTAAAATCGGTGTACGTGTTAGTGAATATTTGCAAAGGCTAGAAGTTATCATAAATGAAAAACTAAGCACTCTCGAAAGTAATGTTAGTTCTGCTACTGAGCTCCAAGAAATAGCAGTAGGGGTAATATCGATAAAGCAATTTTCCGAAGGAATAACTAAATTTAAAGAACGTATCGATTTAAGAATTGATGTATTACTTCAAGATTTTAAACGACAAAAGGGTGGTGCTCAGGCCTTAGCTAAGCTTGCTACGATCTTTAACACCGAACAAACAGGAATAGGTCAAGTTATCCTAGAAGAGCATAAATGTTTTGTCGGGTATCAACATCACGTTTGGTCTGTAAGAACACAAGCACACGGTATTGACTATGTTCTTGATCACATCGAAGGTGATGATATAGATAAACAAAAAATTCGTTCACGATACATGGAATTCGACTCTAAATATCAGGAACTTGTGAAAAAAAATCTATCGAAACATATTGATTTTACATCTATCGTTTCCTCGATGAAGGTTAGTCTCCATAAAATTAAAACTAATGATTCTGAAATTCGATGGACAGGAGCAATAAGAGATCTGATCCCTGAAATGCTTGCTCATATATTCGCTATATGGACATTGAAAAATGCTTCGCATTTCTTCGATGCAGAAGGTGCCGATGAGAGAGAGACTTACTTGCTGAGGCCTCATGCTGCTCAAGTTATTTCGATACTAAGGATGCTTGGTATTGATGATAATACTTCTTCATTAAAAAATAATTTAGTTCAAATCGGTACTGGAGAGGGGAAATCAGTTACTTTGGCTGCGACGGCTTCAGTTTTAGCTTTACTTGGATTTGAAGTAAGCTGTGCGTGCTATAGCGAATACTTGAGTGTCCGTGATTATAATGCATTTAAAGATCTATTTGATACGTTAGGCGTAATAGAATCTATCCATTACGGTACGTTTAATAAGTTATGTGAGGCTGTTATAAATGAAAACGGAAATGTCAGGGAGCTAGTCAAATCTCTGATTTCAAATGAGACGAGTTTATTACAATCTGCAAAAGTTGTTTCTAACCGACCAAAGATATTGTTAATTGATGAAGTCGATGTCTTTTTTAGTAAAGAATTTTATGGTAGAGTCTATACACCCTCGGCTACTCTCTCAGACCCCACAATTATAAGTCTGACAGATCTTATTTGGAAGGAGCGGGATAGTATAAACATAAGAAAATTGAAAGCAACGCCTCAATTCAAGGCATGTTGTGATAGATATAAAAACTGGGAATTTCTTATTGAAGAAGCTTGTAAGGATATGCTTAATGATGTGAAAACATTTATCTCACATGATTATCTTGTTATAGGTGATAAGATTGGATATAAGGTTCAAGATGCTGTTGTTTTCAATCTGCTTGAAGGCTATAAAACATTATTTGCCTATTATTATGAAAAAGACAAAGGCACTATCAGTGATCAAAGCTTAAGAGAAAATATCTGTATTTCTATAAATTGTGGTAATTTTTCATACGCAGAGATTCCGCATCTATTTAGGCAGATCATGGGAGTCACGGGCACTCTTAAAACACTGAGTAATCCTGAAAAAAATATAGTTAGAAATATATATGGGATATGTAAAAACACTTATTCTCCATCAGTCTATGGCGCTAATAATTTAATTTTTCGAGAAGATGCTGATATTAAAATAGAAAATAGGTCTGATTTTATCAACGTTATTAAACGTGAAATAGACGATAGAATGAGGGGTACTGCTAATGGTACAAAGCGCGCTGTTTTGGTTTTCTTTGAATCAAAAGATAAGTTGATGAGCTTTTATAACTCTCCTGCATTAACTTCATCAAAGGATGAATATAATATAATAACTGAAGAACTTGAGACTGCTGATAAGATTAAAAGAATTAAACAAGCAACAACGTCTGGTCAAGTGACACTACTAACAAAATCATTTGGTAGGGGAACTGATTTTGTTTGTCGTGATCAAGTCGTATCCTCTAATGGCGGAGCTCATGTAATACAAACATTCTTGTCAGCTGAAATTTCCGAGGAAACTCAGATTAAAGGTCGGACAGCAAGACAGGGTGATCATGGTTCGTATAGCATGGTATTATTAGAGGATAGCCTACATGTTTTCCAGGTTACTAATGAACTCATAACAAGAATTAAAGCAACAGGAGTTTATTATTCGGTACTAAATGATAAACGTAATGAATTTTTTGAAATGCAATATGGGGAAGATACTAAGTTTGTTGATGAAGCTAAAAAAGAACACCAGTTGGCAATGAAGTTTTTAGATAGATTGCTTAACAAGGATATCAAGTTTCTGGCTAAATTTTTAGGGGAGGCTAATAAGGGTTCTGAAAATAAAGAACGATCTAAAACAATTTGCTTGATGGATGCAACAGGCTCCATGAGTCATTTACTTCAGAAGGCCAAAAACACTGTAGGAATCATGTTTGAGAGAGCGGGTGAAGTATTAAAAGAGAATGGCTTTTCTCCCGATGCTTTCGAACTACAGTTCTCGGTATATCGCAATTACAGCTCATCGCATGATTTACTATTGCAGACCTCCACGTGGGAAACTAAGCCCAGTAATTTGCGCGCTTTTATGGATCGGATTGGACCTGAGGGGGGGCAAGGAAACGAGGCTGTTGAAATTGGTTTATGGCATGCGAATGAAGAATCTCGAAGTGGGGAAGTGACACAGGTTATCTTGATCGGGGATGCTAATCCGAACTCGGCTCAGGAGGTGACTACAAAGCGTAGTGGTAGAGGTGAAGCCTATTGGAGACAAACTAAATTTTCTACACCAACTTTCTATATTAATGAGGTACAAACACTCAAGGCGAATAAGATTCCTGTGCATGCGTTTTATGTCGCTTCAGGTGCTGAGCCGTCATTTAGGCAAATAGCTCAAGAAACGGGTGGCCGTTGCGAGTTTCTGGACGTCAATTCCTCTGATGGAGCAGCAATGTTGACTAATTTAGTGACCGAAGAAATACTGCGAAGTGTTGGAGGTGATAATAAGGGAGATGATCTCGTACAAGCCTATCGAACGAAATTCTCGAGGTCATTTAAATAACATGTTTTTATCAAAAACCCATTTCAAAAAAGGTAATAAATTATTTTCTGAGGGCGATTACTCAGGAGCAATAGCACAATATGATCAAGCTATTGCTCTGGATGCAAAATACATTATTGCGTATCTTAATAAAGGTAATGCTTTTTTTAAGTTAAAAGACTATTATGGAGCTATAGATTGTTTTACTAATGCTATTTCAATAGCTCCAGATAATCCTCAAGCATTTTATAATCGGGCAGTAATACATGGGTTGCTAAAGAATTATTCAGAGTCACTTCAAGATTATGAAAAGGTATTGTCTTTAGATGTTAATTATGCAGATGCTTATATGAATAGGGGATCTCTTCTTCTCAAGATCAAGGCATATGAAAGTGCTCTGAACGATTTTTACAAGGCAACGCGCATCTCACCAGCATTTGCCGAAGCCTATTATAATTGTGGTGTGGCATATGAGAAATTAGGTTTGAGCGAGATGGCACAAAAATATTACCAAAAAGCCAAAAATATCCGAAAGAAAGATGAGTTCACACCCCAAAAAAAATCATTCTTTTATAAAAATGAAAATAAATTTTGAGCACCAATTGCTTTATAATCATTATTTGAAGAGGTTTCATACGGCTGAATTATATCTAAAACGTTTTGATTCAGTCCGCTCTGATTTCGAAAAATACGAAATTTTAGATGAAATACATGAACTTTTCCTTTTTCTGCAAGATGAAATATATCAAATTGGTCGATCAAAGCAGTTCGAGTTGTATTTATCATTACTGAAAGATATAAAAAAATACAGTATGCTGGATAAGTATTTAAATGATCGCCTTTTTTGGAATCTATATTATTCTTCATACAAAAAATATTTTGAGCTTGTTAACGAGATTTCGGAGCTCTCAAAATATGATATTCAATTTCTTAAACCTATGCAGAATATACATGAGGAATATTGTAAACAGGTTTACGATTTTGAAAAATCGAAATTCTTGTCGAATCTAGATAAGAAATATATTTCTATTCAGGAAAACATGGTATTGTTAGGGGAGAAATGGGATAAGCGATTAATTGTATCAATATTAAAAGAACTCAAGAATCTTATGAATAATCTTGATACAGAGTCATTAGTTTTGGGTGTTGGGATTATTCATGATGAAACGTATAATCTTTTGATAGAAAAAGCAGTTTTAAAAATAAACACTATTATCAATGATAAAGTTGAATTGGCACTATGCCTTCACGAGCTTAATAATAAACACCTTTTTTTAGAGAGCTATTATGAGGTGGCAAGTCTTCGTGATGTAATACGAATCATTAATCCTATTTGGTTAAGTTGTGATTCAGATTTGGCACTACACAGATTAGAGAAAGTCGCAGTAACCAGTCAAAAAGTAACGTGGAGTCAACCAGTATTAAAAAATGTTGGGTTTTTCAGAAAAAGAAATAATTTGTATGATACTGGTAAATCAATAATAGATGATTTGATTAAATTACCTACCGAATCAGAAATAGAAAATATCGTCGCTATTGCAAGTTCCTATGGCTTAGATTTTGAGGAAGTAATGGTATTAATTACTGAGCGTCAGGCGAATCAAAAGTCGTTATTTTTGAATCGGCTGTGTTTTTTTGATCGAAATTGCGAAAAAAAATATTTATAACAGTAAGTATTCGATAATTATTTTTATATCAAAAATTATTGGATAGATATTAGAATTTCTGAAATAAATTTCAGAATGATTGCGAGGAATGGCTATGTTAATAGATTTCTTATTTTGGTATAGGAATTTTAGGGGGACACTATTGTGAGTGTCCTAGTGTACTGTACTTAGTTAGGAGGGTATTGTGTTGTCGTAAAATCCTCCGCTTGACTTTCGCTTGATCTCCTATCATGACTTTTATCATTATAAGCTTTGAAGAAGGCAGATTTATAAGAGCGAATAATGGGGGGGTGAGTAACGGCGCCAGCGTTTTGTTCTATCAATTTTTGATGTATGGCACTGATATTAGTTGCATTATGGAAGTTCGTATTCGATAGAATAAGGGAGTGCGAATTCGTAGCGCTCGATTGTTCTAGCTGCCAAATATCGGTTTTAGTACAGAAATGCCAGATTTCTACCTCGTTTATACCTGCTCGTAGTACTATGGTTTTGTCATCTGATTCAAATACGGCGTGGGTAGGATTGATGAGTGTTGGAAAGTCAACGAGGAGGGAATAGTTGCCATTGATAGAATAGAGATTAATTTTATTATGACTAATCGTTCCTATGATGAGGTTGTTGTGACTAATAAAAGGACGTCCGCCTTCAAGTGTGACTAGTTTTTTATTTTCAGGTAACTGATAAACGGCTGTTTCTCTCGAGTAACCAAATAGGCTTATAAAAAGATATTTTTGGTCAGTCGTATATAATAAGCTGTAAAAATCATTCATTAGAACGTCAGTACCCGAATCAATTACAACCGTGTTTTCATCGTCTAGATTAGAAAGATATACAGCATGTCCCCCGGAGTCATAGGAGGTTGTAATAGTAGCGATAAAAGCACATTGTTTGTCCGATGGTGACATCGTGATGTCACAAATACTAACACTTTGGTCATTTATGTCAAAGTTGATGGGAGCTATGTTATCAGATGGATCCGATTCGTGGGAATTGAAAAGATTGATTTCTTTATTGAAGCTTAATTGAAAATCATGGGTGATATTGAGATAGTTAAGGGTTTTTAATAAATGATTTTCTTCGATCGTATATATGTAAATTTTGTCTTGCGACACGCAAAAGTATATATTTTGACCCGTGAATACTTTTTTAATAGGCTCAGAGGGACCTTCAAGTTTTTTTTCTTTTTTGCTTCTTAAATAAGTTATATTACCATGATTAGATTCTGCTATTTTGAGGCGTATCAAACTAATGGAGTTGTCCATATGTTTTATAATAATATGCTCTCCTTTGCCGCTGCATGATATAAAATCAATATCATTCGAGATAATTTCAGTAATTTTTCTTGATGTGGTATCACATAAGGTAATTGATCTTTTATCTGTAGAGACTGTGAGCATGCTAGTATAAGAAACACTTTGAGTAGGATTAATAGGCGCAATAATGTTGTTGTAACCATAGTAACTCTCTAGAGTATCAGCTAGAGATTTACCCGTTTCTAGTTCCCAAATTCTCGCTTTGCAGCCACCCTGAGTTGTTGCAACTAAGCGGCCATCTTTGTTTTTTTTGATCAATTTTAAGCGATATTTATTCATAAGATAACGTGTATCATCGGGAAAGCCTAGTAAATAAAAACGGGAGTTTTTTGAGTAAATGTAGAGTGATCTGCTCTTGTCAATTTTAGGAGATTCTTGATCGATAAGTTCAGGAACTTCTGATTCATCATCATCACTATCACTAGAAGCGATGAATAATTTTGGAGGGTCGAATATTTCTAAATTAGAAATATATTCATTATATTGATCCCCCATAATTATTAGAGATTTACCGTCGTTTGTGAATTCAAGTGAATTTATATTTTCAGGAATCTCAATGTATGGAAGTTCGCCAAAGTCTACTCTAGAGAATCGAGTTTCTTTGAAAGTTGAAGCATAAAGCCATGCTCTTTTTAGTGAGACGTTGTCTAATTTTGCTTTATTGAATATAACTTGACTGAAAACACCGCCATCTAAAATGGCTCCAGAAATATTGACCCCAGAAAAATCATTGAAGAAGAACTTTTTATTTGCCATTACTAGAAGTGTAAATGCGATACCGCCAATAGTTGATAAATCATGATTATTTATGGTTGAGGTGATAATGCCAATTAATATTTCATCAAGGTTTTCATTGTAGAAAAAGCCCTCTTCCCAGAATTTTTTTATAGACTCGTTGCTCGCTAATTTTAAAGATGTGATTTTATTTTCTGTCAACCAATTTTGAATGTCCTCAAAGTTTACATCTTTTTCTAAAAGCACTTTGATTAAGGCATCTACAATGAAATATTCGTAAACAGATTTGTGAATAAATTGATATCTGTTTCCGATTGATTCTATAGGGCTTGCTTTTAATAGTTCAACTTTATCATATGAGAATAATTCGTTGAGAGGGTTTGTTTTTTTCTTCGCTTTGCTAATAAGGCTTGTTTTTTTCTCTGATTGATAGTTATAGCTTAATATGTCTTGAGAAAGAAAGGTTAAAGCGACTTCTTGACAGTATAGTCGGCATTCTAGTTGAAAATCTTGACTGGCTTCTATTCCATTTTGGCTTTTCAGTTTAAGCTCGCCCCGCTCAAAATAATCTTGGATGAATGCCTCATAAATTTTGTATCGTGTCAATGTCTCTTTTGAATCAATGAATTTTGGCAGTGCTCTCAATACCAAGGTGAGTAGTAAAGGATTCTTGACGAGCTCTAATAATTCAGGGTGCAATTCGATTTCGTCGTATAGTCTATCTATATCCTCCTTTCCTCGAGGTTTATCAGCTTTCGGTGTTTTTATATCTATCAACTGTTTGATTTTTTTGACATTGAAATGTCGGAGTTTCCATTCTTCAAGACCTTCTCGATCATCGCCAGGATTAAAGTTTGTATGATATGTTCCTCGCAATGCTTCAGATCTGCAGGTGTATATCACTTTAAGATTTTGATATTCGCTTAATCCATTTGTGTTATAGTAATTAAAAGCTCTAAATTGTTTCTGTTCATCATATCCTTCTAATATGAGGACTCGTACTTCTGGTGAATTAGTAGGCCAATCTTTGATTTCCTCTCTGATGCTTCGTTTAAGTTCCTCAGAAGAATATTGCTGGAGTTGAATTGTTTTTGTCACGATATCCCTTTCTTCAAGAGAAAGCCGTAGCTGTTGCATTGAAATTGTTTTCCCCATGCCTGATTCGCCCTGAATCAGAAGCACTTTTTTTTGGGTGTTGTACATGAAACTTTTTATGGCTTGAGATAAAGGAATATCCAGCGGATTTTCTTGGTCATTATTCTTCAAATTATCCTCAATCACTTTTATATCAGGTACAATATAGTTCGGCTGTTTTTCGAGTATTTCAGATAGATGAGTTAATTTATGGCAGGTGTAATCACTTATGATTTGTGATCTCATCTTTTGGGCGAGTGCAAGTTGTTGAGGCATTTCGAAATGATTGCCATCTATAATGTTGTCATGAGGCTCATTTATGGGGTGTATATATTTTTTAGGCCAGTAATGTGTTCTATCTTCTTTTAAAATCCCAGTCAATAAGTAAGTTTTGGCTTTATATAGTCGAATTGGATTTATGGTTTCACGAATAATATAATTATGTTCCGCTAGACGAATTATCCTAGCTGTTTCAAGAATACTTTTATGGCTTTCATTTGCTTTTTTTATCAAATAGTCAAAACAGCAATTAATCCGATCTCTCTGTCTGTTTTCTGCATTGAGCAATAGGGTCAACTCTTTCTCATCTAAGTTTCCACCAATAAATTTAGATAAATTAGTTGCAAGAAAAATCAACTCTTTTACTTGCTCTTCAGGGATAAAATGATGGAAAGGAAAAGGAGCTATACTATCAACCACATAAGCAATAGCATGAATATCATGTTTAGCAAGTGCGTTGACAATTTCAGGTGTTACAGTACCACCCGAAGACCAGCCTACAATAAAAATAGGAACATCGCGTTTGTTATTTTTTTCAGCCCAATTTTTAATAGTTAACGCGTAGTCCTGAGCCATGCTATAAAGACTGTTTGGCATCAATGAAGGGTCACTAAGTCCTCTTGCTTTTAATCCATAGACTTGAAATCGGTCATCAAAGATCGGCTTTCTAGAGGTTTCATCACGGTGTGAAAAGAGCGTCGTGTAATCTTGTTCAGGATCACCTAAAATAGACGGAGGGCAAAACACAGTATAGGGAGCATCAGTTTCTTGTTTTTTCTTAAGTGGAATAAGTTCCGCAGGATGTTGAAAGCTATAGATCCGTTTAGTTTGGCTCAATGGTGTTTTGCACTCTAGAATGAAATTATTCGTGATCTCTTCTTTGATTTGAGGAAATTCTCGGCGTAGAGCTTGAATAATGGGACTGATATCAACCGAGCGCCCTCCTAATTCAGAAAACTCGGCGTCAGGCCTGGCATTTTCAATGCCAATCACTTGCATCCAACAGGTTGAAACTTTTGCTAGTATCTCAGCCCCCTTTTTTTCTTTTTCACTCATTTTAACCAATGGAGAAGATTCATCAATTGATTTTTTTGGTTGAGTCTCAAAATACGATTTATTGAGTTCTGCTATGTTAATTTTTGTTTGAGTCGTGGGAAAGGCTTTTTTCCTGATGATATAGAGTGGCGTTTGTTTATCGATATTTTTTTCGGTATTTTGAATAAAGCTTTTAATGGCCTCATCGTCGAAATTTAAATCTTCTTTTTCAAGCAGAAAAACGAGTATTGTTGTCAGATTTTTATCCTGAAGTGAGTTGCCAACGGCTGTTACAGCAACGCCCATTTTTTCCAGTTGAAAATGACGGCAAAGATTCGCCTCTATACTCGGCAATTCAATGCGTTTACCACAGATTTTCACCATCCGAGAATAGCGGCCTTGGTGTTCTAATCTGCCATCGGCTCGTAGAATCGCTTTGTCACCGGATTTGTAATAACGTTCCCCTTCAATTTCTACAAAGCGCCAGGCATTATTTTGCATGGCCTCGCCCCGGTAACCGCGGGTGAGTGAGATTCCCCCAAACCAGGGCTCTCCAGCTTGATCAATGGCAGAACTTGAGGATTCTGGATCCTCATAGGTGGTTTCAGGTCCGTAATCTTTTTCAATGTCAGGATTATTAAAGTCAATATTTGTCGGGATTTTGATCAGAATTTTAGTCCCTACAATAGGTTTTCCAATACTGAGAGGTTTGCCAACGTCGTCCATATCTAAATTTTCAAGTGTGGCACAAATGGTGGTTTCAGTGAGGCCATAGCCATTTACGATCTGAAGTTTTTTTGTTTTCCATTTTTTTACGAGCTCCCAATCAAAGGATTCTCCTACGATAAATAAAGCACGCCACAAAGGAAAATTTTCAGGTACGCCGAGTTTATTCAGGAAAGCGGGCGTAAAAATCACGACGTTAATTTTAAGCTCTTGATAATAGCGAGCACAGCGCGTCTCATCGAGACGAATATCACTGGGCACAATGGCGAGTGTTCCTCCGATCCCTAAAATCAGCATTTCGGCCACCCAGGCATCAAAATCGCAGGTGGCATATTGGGCCATAATGGAATCACGTGTGAGATCCACACATTCACGATGGGCCTCTAAACAAGGCATAAAACCTCGATGAGCAATTTCAACGCCTTTGGGTTTCCCTGTGGAACCTGATGTGTAGAGAATGTACGCAAGATTTTCAGGATCAATTTTTATGTCTAGATTTTCGTCTGACCCTTTATCGATCTCTTCTTCGAATTCATCAAGGCAGAGGCAGGTAAAAACACCGGCTTCAGATTTGGGCAATAAATACTGATGATCAGAATGCGTTAAAATAAAAGCAGGTTTTCCATCCGAGATGATTTGAGCAAATTTTTCAAAATAATCATCGATAGCGTCGGGTGAATTTCCTATGGCGGTAGGATCAATAGCGATAAATGCGGCGCCCGCTTTCCAGATAGCAAGAATGGCAATGATCCATTCAGGTTCTCGGGGTAGGAATGTGCCAATGATAAATTCTTTAGAGGGATCTAGTCCGGCAGCTTCTTTTTGTTTCAATAAAAAATGAGCGAGTTGGTTTGCTCGCGCATTGACTTGAGTGTAGGTTAAAGTCTGCTTTTTGTAGAGAATAGCCGGGTGGTCAGGGTAGTATTTTGCGTAGGCTTCAAAGCGATGCAGAAAGACGAATTGATTGAATTCGTGAATTTTCGTGAGATCTTTGTTGTCAATGAGGCTAGCGAGAGACGCTTTGATGTACTGGTCGACGGCGATTCGACGTTTGGGTGGATTGAGAGTGCCGATTCTCCATTCATCAAGATTAGTTTGAGTGATGGGATTGTCTAAAATAAGGGATTTGTAGGGTTCTTGCTGAAGTAATTCAGCTTGTTTTGAAAGATTGTCTTGAAGAATACCAGCGATTCTATCTTGTAAACTGTTATCCAACGATCCACTTCGATATTCAAGCATGAGGGTCATTGGGAAAAGATGATTTTCTGAAATTTCATTAATCAGTGTTTTGTGCATGCTGCTCCTCCATATAAGTATATATACTAAAGAACCCCTTTTATATCAATAGATCCTTTCATATAACAATAAAATAAAAACTAAATGAATACAAAGCCGTGTTTTCATAAATTGTCAATAATTATGCTTCGCATTAATTTTGTCTAAAATTATATTAATTAACGTCGATCTACTTCCGTAAAATTACCGAAAATAGTATCGCTAATTGAAACCTAGATAATTTTGCTTACCATGTTACAGACCCTTATGTCAGTTAATTTTAAATAGCAGTTGTTGGGTATTTTTATTTTCTCGAAGATAGAGACTAAATAAGATATAATCAGTATGCTAAAAGAACGACACGAAAGGCAGATGATTTTGATTGTCGATAGGCTAAATTTAGGAAAAACCCATGATATAATATGATCTAAATTCACTGCTTGTAATATGGCTGTGTTTGTGATGTCAACGTTTTTTGAGTGAGAAAGATTATAAAATATGTTGCTTGCTATTATCAGCATCCTTAGCAACTTCTTCTGAGCGGGTAATTTGGTATTGTTCTTCACTAGCTATAGCTTCATCAATAGCGGCATCTTTTGATTGCTTATCTAGAAAAACAATACTATTTGAAGATGGTTTGATACTTTGAGCTTCATGATGTGGACTATGAGAAATAGTGGCGCCGTGACTAAAAAATCGACTGCTTTGCAGACCTGAGATTGAATGTGAAGCACTAATAGCGCTGTCTTTTTTTTCTGATACGCAATTATCAATTGCACCGTGCTTAGACAAGAGATCTTTATTTTCAGGTGAGAGACATGTGCATCCGGTGATATCGCAGCCTGCTAAAATAAGAGATGAATTTGACGTTCGAGATGACCATATAAGTTGCCATTCTTTCTCTTTTTTATTCAAACGTTTCCAAACTTGGATGGAGCCGTTTTCTAGACCAATGGCCAGTAAACTTGAATCTTTGTGAATTGAAATTGAAATAATGTTTGAATTGGTTAGGATACGACCTAATTCATTTAATGATCCGGATTCCAGTCCCCAAAAATTAATCCAAGAACCAAAAGCTGCTATTTGCAAATTGTTGTTCAGATTTACATTCCCAGTTGCAGAGTCGAGCATTTGCAGTAATGCAGGTTGTCCACTCGATATATCCCACACTCGCACTGTCATATCGCCACAGCTGGAAGTTACTGTTTGTCCATCACTGCTTAGATGAACACCGTTAACTTCCTGTTGGTGCTTGAGTAGTAATGATTCGCCATTAGCTAAATTCCACACCCGTACAGTCTTATCACGACTCCCAGATGCGGCTATCAGTCTATTATCACTCAGATAGACACTTAAAACGGCATCAGTATGACCCTGAAACACCTTTGAGCGTTCACTTGCTATATCCCAGACATGTACTGTATTGTCCTCACTTCCGGAAATAAGGGTACTTCCATTGCTGCAGAGATAGACACAATGAATCTCCTTCTCATGTCCGCGCAAAACCTGCGATTGACCACTTACCATATCCCATACGCGTACAGTTTTATCCCAGCTTCCTGAGGCCACAATGCGCGCATTACTGCTCAGATGTACACTAGAAACCCAAGCGGTATGTCCCAGCAACAGTTGGAATTGGCCACTTGTGATATTCCACACTCGTACAGTGTGATCATCGCCCCCCGAGACTAAAGTTTTTGCATCATTGTTGAGATATACACTAGAAACCCAACCAGTGTGAGTTCGTGCAGAAAGATCAGGAGACCATGCTTCGGCCACTCGTACGTTACTTTCGTTGATTATTCGATTTGACATGGCTGCTAAATCGACTCTAGTTTTAAAAATGCCGTATCCCATTACTCCCTCAATACAGTGTCTTGATTCTATTTCCCATAAAAAAATTGGATTACTATTAACAGATGTCACAGCACGATTGCTCTTGTCAGTTCTAATGGCGGTTTGAATTATCAGATGTAAATCTTTATGCTGCTCATCTTTTGGCAGTGACTTAGATATAATTTTAAGAGTAGTTGCATTATTTGGGATGCGGGGATTTTGAGTAAAATTAACACCTTTGACTTGGCACTTAACCAGTTGCGTATTTCGTAGCCAGGCTCTATAAAAATTAACGTCAGAAAGGTCGGAGCCTGTGAAATCCGCGCAATCAAAATAACCGCCATTCAAGACAGCTCCCGGAACTCGTATACCTCTAAGATTGGCTCCATTGAAAAATTCACCTGCCATATTGAGCAAGGTGATTGCAATTCCTCCTAAGGTTTTAATTTGTTCATTATTACGTGTCTCTGTAACAATTTTATCTAAAGTTCTTTTGATTGTGGGATATTGCCTATAGCCTTCAGCCCAGAATTTTATTATAGATTCATTGCTGACTAATTTTTTTGGCAAAATCTTGTTTTCTATAAACCAGGTTTGCAGTTCATTAAAGTCAACGTTTTCCTCTTGAAGTGTTGTAATTAATGCATCTGACACGAAATACTCAAGCTGGGATTTATGCTTGAATTGATGGATGTTGTTGTTAGAGTCTAGAGGTAAGGCTTTCAGAAAGTCTTTATTTTTAGAATTGAATAAATCATCGAGTGGACTCGATACATTTTTCGAAGCGCTAATTAAACTTTTTCCTTTATTTTGCTTTTCTTCATAACTTGTTAACTCTTCTGCGAAGAAGGCGAGAGCGATTTTTTGGCAGTGTAATCGACATGCTAATTGAAAATTTTGATTTTGTTCTACTCCAGATTGACTTTTGACTTTTTGTTCCCCTCGTTCAAAATAATCTTGATTGAAGGCTTCGTAGATTTTGAAGCGAGTCAATGTGCCCGCCGATTGCCTTATTTTGGGCAGAGCTTTTAAAACTAAAGTTAGTTGTAGTGGGTTTTTTATGAGTTCGATTACTCCATTGAGCGATGTAATTTCCTGGTATAACTTGTCAAGTTCACACCTGTCAGGTGCATTATTATTTTGTACCATATGGATGCTCATTAGTGCTTTAATCTGCGTTTCATTAAAGCCTAAAAGTTCTATCACTTCAAGCTTTTCTTGTACTCCAGGGGTAAAATTACTAATGTAGTTTTCTTTGAGCGTCTCAGACCGGCTGGTAAAAATAACTTTTAGATTCTGGTATTCTTCAAGCCCGTTGGTACTGTAATAATTCAAATCTATATTTCCTTGCCTTTCATCATAACCTTCTAAGATCAGTACCCTGATTTCGCAGGACTTTTTATTCCATTCTTTGAGTTCTTCTCGAATGCCTTTTCTTAATTCTTCGCAGGTGTATCGGTTCATCACAATTTTTTTAGTGGGAATTCCGATTTTCTCTAGAGAGTTTTCTAATTGTTCGGCCGCTATTGATTTACCAATACCTGATTCTCCTTGTAGGAGTAGCGCTGATTTTTCTGGATTGCGTAAGAAATCACCTATAGCGTGACTGAAAAGAACACTGGGTTTATTTTTCTGTTCGTGTTCTTTGCGAGTGGATTCAATCACTTCTACGAAGGGGGGCACGTAGTTAGGTTGTCTATTCAATATTTCCACGAGATTTTTCAGTTTGTGATAGCTAAAATCGTGAATGATTTGATCTGTAATCTTTTGTGCGAGGGCCGGTTGTTGTATCATTTTGAAATGGTCACCAGATACAATGTTTTTTTTAATTTGTGATAGTTGATGTATGGATTTTTTAGGCCAGTAGTGTGTTTTATCTATAGTCAAGATGCCTTCGAGTAAATAATGTGTGGCTTTGTATAATCTAATCGGGGGTAATGGTTCTCGGATAATGTAATTATGTTCAGCAAGTCTAATGATCTTTGCGGTATTGAGAATATTTCGGTGATTTATTTTTGCTCTTTGAATGAGATAATCAAAGCAGTGAATGATGCGATCTCGTGGTTTTTGTATTTTAGTAAGTTCGGTCTTGAGATCTTGTGTGTCTATTTTTAATCCAATGTCTTGACTTAATTTACCTGACAGTAAAATTAATTCTAGGGTCTGTTCTTCATGATTGAAATGATGAAAGGGAAACGGTGCGATGCTATCACAGACATACGCATAGGCTTCTATAGAGTATTTTTCTAAGGCATTAACGATCTCGGGTGTTACAGTACCTCCAGAAGACCAGCCTAATATAAATATCGGGCAATCTTCTTTGCCTTCTTTTTCTAACCATCCTTTTATGGTTAATGCATAGTCCTGAGCCATGCTATAAAGACTGTTTGGCATCAATGAGGGGTCTCTAAGTCCCCTTGCTTTTAATCCATAGGCTTGAAAGCGTTCATCAAAAATAGGCTTTCGAGAGTTCTCATTACGGTGTGAAAAGAGCTTGGTGTAATCTTGTTCAGGATCACCTAAAATAGACGGAGGGCAAAACAAAATATACGGAGCATCTGTATTTTGGTTTTTCTTAAGCGGAATAAGTTCCACAGGATGTTGAAAGCTATAGATCCGTTTTGTTTGGCTCAATGGTGTTTTGCATTCTAGAACAAAATTATTCGTGATCTCTTCTTTGATTTGAGGAAATTCTCGGCGTAGAGCTTGAATAAGGGGACTGATATCAATTGATCGCCCTCCTAATTCTGGAAACTCCGAGTCACGCCGGGGACTTTCAATACCAATCACTTGCATCCAACAGCTTGAGACTTTTGTTAATATCTCAGCCTCCTTTTTTTCTTCTTCACTCATTTGAACCAATGGAGAAGATTCATCAATTGATTTTTTAGGTTGAGTCTCAAAATAGGATTTGTTGAGTTCTGCTAAATTAATTTTGGTTTGAGTGGTCGGAAATTCTTTTTTCGAGATGATACGGAGTGGCGTTTGTTTGTCGATATTTTTTTCATTATTAATAATAAAATTTCTGATCTCTTCTAAATCGATCTTCTTCTGTTCATTCTCTTTCAAAAATACGAGTATTGTCGTCAGATTTTTATCGTTGAGAGAATTCCCTACAGCCGTTACAGCGACAGCCATTTTTTCTAATTGAAACTGTTGGCATACATTCGCTTCAATACTAGGCAATTCAATGCGTTTTCCACTGATTTTAACCATCCGAGAATAGCGGCCTTGGTGTTCTAATCGGCCATCGGCTCGGAGTATAGCTTTATCACCGGATTTGTAATAGCACTCACCTTCGATTTTTACTAAGCGCCAGGCATTATTTTGCATCGCCTCGCCTCGGTAACCGCGGGTGAGTGAGATTCCCCCAAACCAGGGCTCTCCGGCTTGATCAATGGCTGAACTTGAGGATTCTGGATCCTGATAGCTGGTTTCAGGTCCGTAATCTTTTTCAATATCTGGATTATTAACGTCGATATTCGTCGGGATTTTGATCAGTATTTTAGTCCCTACAATAGGTTTTCCAATACTGAGGGGTTTACCAACATCCTCCATATCCAGATTTTCGAGCGTGGCACAAATGGTGGTTTCAGTGAGACCATATCCATTGACGATTTGGAGTTTTTCAGTTTTCCATTTTTTAACTAGCTCCCAATCGAAAGATTCTCCTACAATGAATAGAGCACGCCACAAAGGAAAATTTTCAGGTCCACCGAGTTTATTCAGAAAAGCGGGTGTAAAAATCGCGATGCTAATTTTATGCTCTTGATAATAACGAGCACAGCGTTTCTCATCGAGACGAATGTCACTGGGCACAATGGCTAATGTTCCACCGACTCCTAAAATGAGCATCTCGGCTACCCACGCATCGAAATCGCAGGTGGCATATTGAGCCATAATGGAATCGCGCGTGAGATCTACGCATTCACGATGAGCCTCTAAACAAGGCATAAAACCTCGATGAGCAATTTCAACGCCTTTGGGTTTGCCTGTGGAGCCTGATGTATAGAGTATATAGGCGAGGTCTTCAGGATCAATGTTGATGCCTAGATTTTCGTCTGACCCGTTATCGAGCTCTCTTTGGCATTCATCCAGGCAAAGACAGATAAAACTGTCGGCTTCAGGTTTGGGCAATAAATACTGATGATCAGAATGTGTCATAATAAAAGAGGGTTTTCCATCCGAAATGATTTGAGCAAATTTCTCAAAATAATCATCGATAGCGTCGGGTGAATTTCCGATGGCGGTAGGATCGATAGCGATAAAGGCATCGCCGGCTTTCCAGATAGCCAGAATGGCAATGATCCAATCTGGTTCTCGAGGTAAGAATGTACCGACAATGATTTTCTGGTCTTTAATACCCTTGATTTGTTTTTGTTTCTGTAAAAAACCAGCCAATTGATTTGCTCTTGAGTTCAACTGGGCATAGGTCAATGTTTGCTCTTTGAAGAGAATCGCTGGGTGATTGGGGTAATGTTTTGCGTAAGCTTCAAAACGATGAAGAAACACAAAT
>JAKORL010000007.1 GCA_029777855.1 Pseudomonadota bacterium | reverse complement strand
CTTGGATTACCTTAGTAGTAATGATTGTTGGGTATTATTTAGGGCTCAAAGTGTGTGAATTTCAATTGAGGCGGCCATCGAGTGATTCATTGTGGAGTCTGTGGTTTGTATTTATAAGCGTCATTTTTCTCATTATTATGGCTTTTCGACTTTACAATATCAATAATATTTCTTCAGTTGGGCAGCTTCATTTTGATGCGGCTGTCTATGCTCTAAGCCAAGTGATCCACGGGAAAACATTGCTTGTTGATTTGCCATCCCAGTATGGTTTATTTCCCGAAATAATCGCCCCATTATTTAGGTTAGTGGGGGCTTCAGTCTTTAGCCTAACAGCATTTTTCGCTGTGTTGCAGATTTGCTCTTTGTCAGCCCTTTTTTTACGTATTATCAAAATTTACGAAGAGGTATTGGTTTTTACTGCTATTATCGAGTTTAACATTGCTTGTGGTAACATTTAGTACCTCTTTGTTTTTCATGCATGTTAGGGAGCCTTATTTTCAGTATTGGCCGATTCGATTTTTTTGGCCCAGTATGTCTATTTTAGCTTTTTATTTTTTTAGTCTCAATAAATCAACTGCTCGTGCGAGCCTGATTTCAGCCTTAAGCGGACTTGCAACATTTTGGAATATGGATTCAGGGATATTTATAGTAATTGCTTTTGGAGCTTATTTATCGACTCAATCGTTGTTATCGCTGTCTGAAAAGAAGAGCCCATACTATTGGATTAAACTAACGGCTTTACATCTGACCGTAGCTTCGCTTGTTTATTTAGCATTGCTATATTGTCTAGTATTAAAATCTGGCTCTAACCTTAATCTTGATTGGTTGATTCGTTATCAGCGTACTTTTTATCAGATGGGATTTATGGCAATACCGATGCCGTATCGCCTTAACCCATGGCTATCCGTGTTAGGAATATACTTGTTAGGTATTATCTCCAGCCTATATTCTTGGAAGTATCATGTTAATCGATTATCGAGTGATATGTTATTTTATGTCTCAGTTCTAGGCGTAGGTCTATTCACCTATTATGAAGGTCGTGCTCATACGAATAATTTAATTCAAGTGTTTTGGCCTGCTTTAGTTGTCAGTGTATTAATCACAAGTCAAATTCTTAAAGGAATAGAATCGTTTAGACTTTCAAAAAAATACTACTATTATGCAGCTATTCCCTTTAGTTTTTATATCATTTGCAGCGTTGTTTTTGTAATGCATGTAAAATTGCTTGCTAGCTTTTCTTTAGAGACTGTTAATGAAGCTCTTAAACCTGTCGAGAATCAAAGTATTGTAATTCTGAATGAATTAGAATTTATACGACGCCACACAATAAGCAATAAGAATTGTATTATATTATCTACATATCCATCGGTCTATTATCTTGAATCGGGTGTTGCATCTCCAATAAAAGGACCTGGACTCATGGAGACGTTGTTACTGAGCGATCAGAAAAGTCTTGAAGATCAACTTGCTTTGAATAAGCTGAATTGTATTTTTTATGGCATTGGAAAGTCTGAAACCTCCTTGGATATTAATTTTCAGCGCGTGCTTGAACACTATAAGGTTTCTGATAAGAACGCTCTGGGGACAATGCTATACTTAGTCCCAAAAACCTCTTAGTCTAGGTAGGTCTGCTTAGATTTCTATTTCTTGACAGTCTGTGATGGGGGGATAGATAATCGATGTTTGATGGAGGATGTCAATGAAAGCAGTGATTCTAGCGGGAGGGTACGGTACTCGTATCAGCGAGGAAACGATACTGAGACCTAAGCCTATGATTGAGATTGGTGGGAAACCAATTCTTTGGCATATCATGAAGATTTATTCTTCTCATGGTATTAATGATTTTATTATTTGTCTTGGCTATAAAGGCTATTTAATTAAAGAATATTTCGCGAATTATTTTTTGCATATGTCAGATGTCACCTTTGATATGAAACAGAATCAAATGGAGGTACATCAAAAATTTGCTGAGCCCTGGCGTGTTACATTAGTAGACACTGGTGAACAAACCATGACGGGTGGTCGATTAAAAAGAATTCAACAATTTATTGATGATGATTTTTGTTTTACCTACGGTGATGGTGTGAGTGATGTCGATATTTCGAAGTCTATATCTCAGCATCGTTCTGAAAAAGTAACGGCTACGGTTACTGCGGTAAAACCGGCTGGTCGATTCGGAGCAATGGACCTCCTGGGGAATAAAGTTAGACATTTTCAGGAAAAACCTAAAGGTGATGGTGCTTGGATCAATGGTGGATTTTTTGTGCTTTCACCGAATGTGTTTAATTATCTAGAAAATGACGATACCGTTTGGGAACAAGAGCCGATGAACAGGTTATGTGAAGAAAATCAAATCTCTGCATTTCTTCATGAAGGATTTTGGCAACCGATGGATACCCTACGTGAAAAAAATTATCTTGAAGAACTTTGGCAGTCTAATATAGCCCCATGGAAAATTTGGTAATGAATCCTGAATTCTGGAAAAATAAAAAAGTATTTATAACAGGCCATACTGGCTTCAAAGGAAGTTGGTTCTCGTTATGGTTGAATGAATTAGGTGCAGAAGTGATGGGGTATGCGCTAAAACCAGCCACTAACCCAAATTTATTTGATCTTACCAATAACAAAGAATACATGCACCATATTCAAGCGGATATCAGCGATTTTTCAGTACTCAAGAAACATATCGTAGAATTTCAACCTGATATTATTGTGCATATGGCTGCTCAAGCCCTGGTGAAGGAGTCTTATAAAGATCCTGTTAAAACTTTTGAAACAAATGTACAGGGAACTGTTCATCTTATGGAGGCTGCACGGCATTGCGAGTCGCTAAGGGTGGTTTTGAATGTCACTTCTGACAAGTGCTATGAAAATACTGAGAAAAATAAAGGTTATGTCGAAGAAGATCCTATGGGAGGGTATGATCCCTATAGCTGTAGTAAAGGTTGTTCAGAATTAGTGACAGCCTCTTACAGACGATCTTTTTTTCCAAAAATTGCTGTAGCGACTGCGAGAGCGGGGAATGTGATTGGTGGGGGGGATTGGTCATCTGATCGGTTAGTCCCCGATCTAATCAGAGCGATAGAATCTAAAACGCCTTTAGTTTTGCGCTATCCAAAAGCAATACGACCATGGCAGCATGTGCTTGAACCCTTGAGTGGGTATTTACTGCTGATCGAAAAAGCATGGCATGCCCCACAACTGTATTCGCAAGCTTGGAATTTTGGCCCCCTTGAATCAGGTCATAAAACAGTAGAGTGGTTTGTTGATTCTTTTTTGAATAAATGGTCTTCAGAAATTAATTATCATGTTGAAAAAAATATCACGGAACACGAGACATCAATTTTAAAATTAGATATCTCCAAAGCGAAACAGAAACTTCATTGGAAGCCAACTTTGGTTCTTGAGCAAGGAGTGCAGTGGACAGTCGATTGGTATCAGCAATCTCTGAATCAATCAAATATTCGTGATTATACGATGAATCAAATTCGAGACTTTCAAAATAGACTTTTGAAAGTAAAACAGCTGGAGGAAATGATACTATGAATTCTGCTTCAAACCAACAAGTACCTTATGGGAAGGCTGTGTGGGGACAAGATGAAATTGATGCTGTGATGCATGTATTACAAACATCGACTCAGATGGGTAAGCACGTCGCTGAAATGGAAGATAAAGTTGCGCAATTATTTTCAAAGCAATTTGGCATAATGGTAAATTCTGGATCTTCGGCCAATTATTTGGCGGTAGAGATTTTAAATCTGCCCAAAGGCTCAGAAGTGATTACGCCGATTCTAACCTTTTCAACTACAGTGGCACCATTGGTAAAAAATGGATTAATTCCTGTTTTCATCGATGTTGATCCCGCATCTTACAATATTGATGCATCTAAAATTGAGTCAATGATTACTGCCAATACACGTGCCATGATGATCCCTAATTTGTTAGGCAATTTACCTGATTGGAAAAAAATTAGGGAATTAGCTGATCAGTATAATTTGATTGTTATTGAAGATTCGGCTGATACTTTAGGAGCAACTATCAATCATCAGTCGTCAGGGATCTATTCAGATATTAGTACCACAAGCTTTTACGGATCTCATGTAATTACCTGTGGAGGTAATGGTGGCATGTTATGCGTTAATACGTCTGAGTATTCAGAACGTGCCAAACTATTAAGAAGTTGGGGTCGTAGTTCTTCTCTCTTTGTTGAATCCGAAGCCATAGAAAACCGATTTAATGTAAATGTAGATGGTATACCGTATGATGCTAAATTTGTTTTTGAGGCATTAGGGTATAATTTAGAACCCTCTGAAATGGGCGCTGCATTCGGTTTGGTTCAATTGAAGAAATTACAACAAAATGTTAATTTGCGAGAGCATTATTTTTCAGAACACACTGCATTTTTTCAACAGTATGGAAATTGGTTTTTACTTCCAGAGCAACGAGAGAATTCTCGAACAGGATGGTTAGCATTTCCATTAATTGTGAAAAAGTCCGCACCGTTTACACGTCGAGAACTGCAAATAGCCCTAGAAAAAAAAGGTATACAGACTCGTACCGTTTTTACTGGAAATATTTTACGTCAGCCAGGATTTAATAATATTCAACATCGAGCACATCCAGATGGTTTTCCAAATGCCGATGAGGTGATGAGGGGTGGTATATTAATAGGATCGCATCATGGGATGACAAAAGAAATGATGAATTACATACACAAGTGTTTTGAAGAATTTACTTTGTCTTATTCTAATGAGTGTCTTTCGTAAATGAAAATGAGAGTAAACGATTTCATTGCAGCTTTTTTAAAAGCTCAAGAAATTACTCACGTTTTTGAAATGGCTGGAGGGATGATTACTCATTTATTAGATGCAATTTATCATACTCGTGCCATCGATATTATTAGTGTTCACCATGAGCAAGCAGCTGCTTTTGCAGCCGATGGTTTCGGGCGACTAACGGGAAAGCCCGGCGTTGCTTTGGCGACTAGCGGCCCAGGGGCTACCAATTTATTAACAGGCATAGGCAATTGTTATTTTGATTCAGTTCCAGCACTGTTTTTTACCGGTCAAGTCAATCAACACGAACAAAAAGGTAGTCGAGCTGTTCGACAGCTCGGTTTTCAGGAAACCGATATTATCAGCATGGCGAAGCCAATAACGAAAAAATGTTTTGCAATCTCAAAAGCTTCTGAAATTGAACCTGTTTTGCTAGAAGCTTATCAATTAGCAATGGAGGGTCGGCAGGGACCTGTTTTGATTGATATTCCTATGAATCTGCAACGCGCTGAGATTGATATTACTCCATCTTCTTTGTCAATGCTTAAGACAATGACCTTCGAAAAAAAAGTAGATAATAATGTTCTTAGTGATTTGAAATTAGCTATTCAACACTCACAACGACCTGTTATTTTGGCAGGGAGAGGGGTTGTTGCATCTCGCTCATGTGATAAATTGATTCATTTTGCGGAAGAGACTCAAATTCCTGTAGTCACTTCGTTATTAGCATTGGAATCTATTCCCTTTGATCATCCCTTACGTGTAGGGTTTATAGGGAGCTACGGTAATCGATGGGCCAATATTGCTATAGGGACAGCTGATTTGCTGATTGTATTAGGCAGTCGTTTAGATATTAGGCAAACAGGTGCTGATGTTGAAGGATTTAAAAAGGATAAAATAATATATCACATCGATTGCGATGAAAATGAAATTAATAATCGAGTGACCAACTGCGTTTCAATCGTTAATGATGTAGGGTGTTTTTTAGATCAATGTTTGAAGTCAATGGATTTTTCTAACTTTACAATTAAAACAGACTGGATAGAAAAAATTAATCATCTCAAACAACAATGGCCTGATATTGAGGAATTAAAGGATATCGACGGGATTAATCCGAATCATTTTATTTCAAGATTGTCAGAACGTGGTAAAGATGTCTTGGGATATGTTGCCGATGTTGGAAATCACCAAATGTGGGCTGCGCAATCATTACGATTGTTAGCCAAACAATTCTTTATGACTTCCGCAGGGATGGGGGCGATGGGTTATGCACTTCCTGCTGCCATAGGCGCATGCTTTTCTACAGGTAAAAAACCTGTTGTAATGATTGCTGGTGATGGTGGCTTTCAACTGAATATACAAGAGTTGCAAACAATCGTGCATCATCATTTGCCGCTTAAATTAATAGTGCTGAATAATAATTCATTGGGAATGATCAGGCAATTTCAAGATTCTTATTTTGATGGTCGATATCAATCAACTGCTTGGGGCTATAGTGCGCCTGATTTTGAAAAAATCGCTCGGGCCTATGGAATTGAGAGCAAAACGATTAATGAAAGTTGTCAGATTGAAGAAGCATTGGAATCTTTATTCAAAAACACGGATAAGCCAGCATTATTGCAAGTTATGATTCATTCAAAAGCAAATGCCTATCCCAAAATCGCTTTTGGTAAACCCATTACTGAAATGGAGCCTTTTTCAGAACCTATTGCAATGGAAGGTACATGAGAATTTTAATTACCGGAAGCACAGGATTTATTGGTTCACATGCTGCTAGACTATTATCAATAGACCATACAGTGGGTATCTTATTAAGAAATACTTCAAATACCTCCAGAATTAGTGATTGCCTTCCTAGGCTTATACAATTAAATGATCATAATGATTTACAAACGATGCTCAATAATTTTCAGCCCGACGTTATTTTACACTGCGGATGGGAAGGTGTTTCAAAAGAGTATCGAGAATCTTATAATCAAATAAACAATATTAATAACACACTGAATCTACTAGACGCTGCTATTCGTGCAGGAGTAAAAGCTTTTATTGGCATAGGAAGTCAAGCAGAGTACGCGCCATCTAGGGAGCAACTTACTGAGGCAAGCTTCACTCGGCCTACAACACTCTACGGAGCTGCTAAACTAGCGACCTATACAATGGCAGAGCGAATGGCAGCTCATGCAGGCATGCGATTTGTTTGGGCACGCGTTTTTTCTGTTTATGGCCCGTATGATCATCCTGATACCTTGATTTCAACGTTAATTACTAAATTGCTTGGAGGGGACTCAGTCTCATTAACATCAGGTGAGCAGCTTTGGGATTACTTATTTGTTGAAGATGCGGTGAGAGCCATTAGCTTATTGGCCAAATCCGAGGATGCACAGGGTGTTTTTAACATTGCGTCAGGTATGCAAAAGACAATTCGAGAATATGCTGAAGCTATTTGTAATATTATTAATCCAGCGCTCTCATTGAAATTTGGAGAATTACCCCAAAGCCCTGTGCAGGCTTACGATCTTAAGGCAAATGTAGATCGATTACGTAATGTGGTTGGTTGGGAACCAACGACTTCGTTTACCAATGGAATAAATACCACGATTGCTTGGCATCGCTCAAATGAAAGGAGGGCATTGTATGTCTAAAAAACTTATTAGTGTGATTACACCCTGTTATAATGAAGAATTAAATGTGCAAGATTGTGTTGATGCTATAAAAATCCTGTTCAAAGAAAAATTAACGGATTATGATTACGAACATATATTTTGTGATAATGCCTCTACAGATTCAACAGTGTCAATTTTAACTCAAAATGCATTGCATGATGCACGGATAAAAGTCATTGTTAATGCAAGAAATTACGGTCCTTTCCGTTCAACCTTCAATGGATTATT
>JAKORL010000094.1 GCA_029777855.1 Pseudomonadota bacterium | reverse complement strand
CGTAATTTTAATTACCTATAAAATTTCTTCAGGTAGTGAAGCCCACAATCAAATGCTCGCGACGTTGGCCTACGGATTATTTATTACACCCTTCTTTCTCTTTTCTGCAACTGCCGGCCAACTAGCCGACAAATTCGAAAAGTCACAATTAATTCGCATCATTAAATTTTCCGATATTATTTTTATGATGTTAGGTGCTTATGCACTGATTTATTCTAATATTACACTATTAATGACAACGCTTTTTTTAATGGGAAGCCAGTCTTCTTTTTTTGGACCTCTTAAATATGCCATTCTGCCTTATCACCTTCAAAATGAAGAGCTCATCGGCGGAAATGCATTTATCGAAGCAGGCACATTTATATCGATTTTAATGGGCACTATTTTATCTGGTTTTATTGTGTTACTTCCGTATGGCGCTCATCTAACTGCCATTATTGTCCTCGTCATTGCGATAACGGGTTGGCTTTCCAGTCTATTCGTTCCACCCACTTCAAGGGCACACCCAGAATTAATCGTTAATATTAATTTCCTTGCAGAAACCTGGCGCATTGTTAAATTTGCAAGCTCGCATCGTGAAATTTTCCTTGCGATTGTGGGTATATCATGGTCTTGGCTAGTGGGCGGCACATTTGTTTCTCAATTCCCAACGTTCACCAAAGATATTTTAGGAGCCGAAAGCCAAGTCGTCGCCATTTTTATGTGCTTCTTTTCTATAGGTATTGCGATTGGTTCTTTAGCGTGTAATAAATTATTACATGGCGAAGTGAATGCCAAATATATTCCTCTTGCCATTTTTGTGATGGGAATTTTTATCGCTGACTTATTTTTCGCAAGCCAATACTTTATTCATCTTCCTCAACATAAACTGTTCACAGCCTGGGAATTTATTCGCAATCCAGCCAGCTGGAGAATTTTTGCTGATATTATTCTTTTATCGATTTCCGGGGGTATTTACATAGTACCGTTATATGCCTTACTACAAGTACGCTCTCCAGAAAATCATCGTGCTCGTATTATTGCTGCCAATAACATCATTAATGCGATTTTTATGGTGATTTCAGCGTTAATGATAATGGCATTATTAGAGCTGCACTTTACGCTAACAAAAATATTTTTAACATTGGCATTAATGAATACAGGCATTGCATTGTATATGATTCGTATTTTACCGGATGCATTAATACCGTCGTTTTTGAAATGGCTGCGATAACAAAGCTAGAGACTAAAACCTCAATGTAAGACTACGCTTGTTATCCTCACCAAAAACAGCGTATATCCCTATTAGGGCTGCTGTAGCAATTGCCGCAAAAATTGAACACTGCACGAAAACCGGAACCGCAATCAACTTTAAAACGGTCATCAATCCAAGAACAGCAGTAAGAGCTGCTATTTCAGCAATATGCCAAACTAAGTCTTCAGATGTGTATGCCATAATTTATCTCCTAGAATAATCTTATAAATAATAAACCTTGAGAATTTCAAACATCAATAATCCATTCGGAGTTTGAATTTCGACTTCAGTTCCTTCACTCTTGCCGATAATGCCTTTGGCAATAGGAGATAAGTACGATATCTTTCCAAGTTTCAAATCCGCTTCACCTTCACCAACAATTTGATATCGGACTTTTTGATCGGTATCTACATTAACTAATTCAACGGTTGAGCCAAATACGACACGATTATCTGGAGGTAATGCGGTAACATCAATAACCTGACTATGGCTTAAGTCAGATTCAAGTTTCTTAATTCTTGCTTCGATCATACCTTGCTGTTCTTTTGCCGCATGATATTCAGCATTTTCTTTAAGATCTCCGTGAGCTCTGGCTTCTGCGATAGCCTTCACAACTTCAGGTCGCTTAACCCGCTTTAGATTTTCCAGCTCATTAGTTAGTTGATCAAAGCCAACTTTTGTCATGGGTAATTTATGCATTTAAGAAGATCTCTTTTGAATCAATACAATTCAAACAATTACCAGTCAGGACTGCAAAGATTTTGAGTTTGCATCTTATGCGTAGGTTCACTAGGCCCTGACATCATCCAAGCAGCAAATAGAAATACGGCAGCAACGGTCAACACAGTTGAAAACGTGAGTAAGTTGAATGCACCATAAGCAGCCAAGCCAATTAATGCAAAAGGCGCCGCTGCCACAACAACCGCAGAAAACAGACCCCATGCATTAGAAAATAAGTTCATTGCTGGTTTAACTAAATTAGCATAACCAGAGTTTGGAGTGAATTCATGACCTTTTTTCATAAGTAGTACCTCTTAAAGATATTAGTAGTCCGTATTGTGTCAGATCCTACCCTTTAGAGCAAGAAAAAACGCTTACACCGGACCTTAATCCGATAGGTCATGACTGAGCAAAGGGTCGTCATAGCCTTTCAGGACGGCCTTTAAACGACGTTCTTCGAGGGCATCCTCAATGAGACGTCGAATGGCACGCCGAGGCTTCTTGGGAACCACACTTTTTTCGGTTTCATCAGACAAGGAAGCCCCTTCTTCAGTGAACTCGTCTTCCTCAATCACATCGATTGTATCCAGTTCATCGTGACTCATGGTTGTTATCCTGACATCAACACTTCATTAAAGAAAAAGAGCCCCCTCGAAGGAGGGGGCGAATGCTATTTTTAGTCGTTCTCTTGGTAGTCTGGATTACCAGCAGTTCCTGCTGTGCCAGTTGCACCTGCATTGCTTGCAGATTGCTGAGTAGCGCCTGACTGAGATTGGCCTTCAGATTGGCCTTGAGCTTGGTTTTGTGCTTGATTTTGCTGAGCTTGGCCTTGATTTGCCGCTTGAGCACCACTTTGCTGTTTACTAGTTTGAGAATCAGCCGCACCCGCTGCATTTGCGTTGGTACTTGTATTATCCGCTACTTTAACCTGAGAGTGCTTTTGAGCTACGTGCCCTTTACCATGCTTGTGGCGATTTTGAGCATTTGCTAAGCTTGCCGTGCTCATGCCAAGTGCTAACAATACTGCTATTCCAACAGTTACTTTTTTCATCAAAATTCTCCTTAAATAGTACGAAAGAAAACCTGTGAATCACAACTTAATCGAAAATCGTAGATTCGGCCGTAATATATTCTGATTTTTTTATTTTTACAAGAAGATGTAAAGTCATAAGAAAACAAGCCATGCGGAACTTTTTTCCTATCACCCAGATATTCAAATGTGGCATTGCCCTGCATTTAATCCGGATATTACACAAATAATACTAGCGAAAAGCGAAAGATTGCTTAAAAAACAAACACTCACAACCTGATTCCGATAGAGGCAAAAAGGAGATTTGGGATTTGGTGAGTCATAGACTTAGCGTAATGAACCGCCCTACCTTGCAATCATTAATGTTTTCTTAAGATTCAAATGATAAGATGGATCATTTGATCGAAGTAAAATCTTCGAGTCGAGCAAAAGCGATAGGCATAATGGTGAGTCATCAATGAATATATACGAAGAACTACTGAAATACTGCAATGAACCAATAAGAAGTAGCCAGCGCGTCATCAATGCCGTAAGCCAGGGTCCAATCGGCCGACCTGACTCACAATTATTGCTAGGCGAAGAGGGAGAGAAGGCCTGGCATGTGACCACAACTCTCAAGAGTGCTAATCAAAAAGTTGTCATATTCGCAGATCCTTTCTTTGAATTTCGAAAACCCTCTACGTACGAACCTGAGTTATGGGAAGAGTTGCTTAATCATCACGGAGTTTATTGTTGGCAAGGAAGTCGTATTCCGCTCGATGAGTTGACTCCTTATTATGATGTAGAGTCATTTTGGAATGAAGCCTCAAAAATGCCTCAAGAACGAAAAGAACAGATCATCGAATCACTCCGTCAACAAGGACATAATCCTGATCATTTTCTTATTATTGACGCTCCTGATTACTACAACTTTTTAGCAGACTTTATTTTGAAGATAACTAAGATGCGAGGATATTCCAAAGGAGAATACAGCGCCCTTTCTCTTGAAGATTCCATTGTTACTTATACTGGAAAGAATTTAATGATGAGTTCATTGTCCAAAGAAGCACATGGAGTATACGATGGTCTAAAGCAATGGATTCCAATAAAAGTTCTAGAATTAATTCAAAATACTGAAATCGTTCATTCAAATAACTCATCACTTCAGAAGACAATTAACCTTAGGTCAAATAAATATTTAGATTCGGTGCTTCGCGAACATTGCAAGAAAGAAAACGAATCATTGCTTATTTACTCTACCATGGGAAATGTTACGGAGCCAATAGTATTACCACGAATGATTGCGATGAATCTTGAATTATTAATTGATAATGGCCAATGGGATCTTTCTGCTATTGAAGGTTGCCACACCGTATCAGTTGTTAAGACTGAAGAACCTTTAAAAAAAATAAAATTAATATTTCCAAAACAGGTATTAATAATAGCATTAAAACAAATATTAATGACGCCAGAATTACGGAATGCCATACCTGATTCAGTAGAAGAACTAGATCTTACAATCCATTCTCAACAAAATCTGGAAGAGCTTTTTAAATCAATTCAAACATTGCCTAATTTGCGAAAACTGACTCTTCAGATTGATCACCCGAATGAAAACGCAAAAATGGATTTTAGTTCATTTCAATTAACAGAATTACGGATTATCGCATCAAGATCAGAAATCTTTCTGAATGGGCTTCCCTCAACATTAGAAGTTTTGACCTGCGAATGTATATCCATTGAATTCCCTGAATTAGAGAATCAGACAATGTTGAAAATGGTAAGATTTCGGGGGGATATAAAATATATAGCCCACTTACCAAGCTCAGTTGAATATTTAGAAATTAAAAATTACAATAATAAATATTTTAACGATTTATCATTATTAAAATTCATTCGGTTGAAAAATTTGACGGTTTTGGACTGTAGAACTTTACAGAGTTTGAGAGATTTGCCGTCTAGCCTGGAAAGCGTGTTTCTGGTCAAATGTCATTCACTGTCTAAGCTTCAGTTAAAAGGCCTGAAAAATCTAAAGATGCTTGAGTTAGCACACTTGGGAAAAGAGGTAAAAATAAGTTGCGACCGTTCTCTTTCTTCAGTTCGCTATTTCAATGCTATTGGAATTGCTCAAGGATCGCGAGCCTTGCTTAATCTCTGCATACGGGCACGGAATGATAAAAAACTTTATCAGGACAAAAGCTTAGAGATTCTACAGGGTGAAAGAGAAAATACTACGATCAGTAATTTTTTTTTAGATACGGTGAGATATAATTCAGAAATAGTTGCGAATTTATCTAATCATCGCTTAGAAAATTTTTACATCGAGAAATCGATGTTAATGGACGAAAGCTACTGCCCATCACATTTAAAAAAACTCGTGGTTACCGATAGTGTTGCATGGAAATATGATTTAGATCTTGAGAGGTTCAGTCAACTTGAAGAGTTAAAGTTAGTTGATATTAAAGATTTGGTCGTCATTAAAAATTTTCCAAAAAGCATAAAAAGAATTACTATATGCGATTGTAACGATCTTAGAGGTATCGATTTTCAAGGTATTATTCAATTAGAGAGTTTGGTTCTTAGAAACATCGGCCCTCAATACGTGATACTCAATAACCGGGATATTCAATCCATTCAAAATCTCGAAATCGACAACGCATCCGACGAGGCATTTCAGATCTGTAATTTACTTTCTGGGCTACAATATTGTTCTATATTAATTATCAATAATGAATCTAGGATAGGAATTCTTCGACTGCCAAAAGCGTGCGATTCAGTTACATTGAATGGGTGTAATAAAATCACTAATCTTTCTTTGAAAGGCATAGCAGGATTAAAGGCTGTTAGGGTTGAATACTGTAGAGAGCTGAGTAGCATAGCACTGCCTAATAGCTTACTCTCACTGACAGTTCGGTACAATTATAATTTTAATAAATTTCACTTCCCGAATGCTCTGAATATTGCCGATTTAGAAGAAGTGTTTTTATTCTTAAATGGATCTAAAAATCTAGAGTCAGATCAACATACCAAAGAAAAACTAGATACCATGACGGATAATGAACTAAATTATTTCATGATAGAAAAAGAGTTCCAAATTAAAAAGCACTATAAAGAGCATAGAGAATTTATCTTTGGAAAAGATAATCTAAAAGGGCGAGAATTCTTGGTTTCCAATTTTACATTAAGTAGCTCGATGATTCTTGGGTCTGCTTTTATTCCTGATATAAAACATTTCAGTAAAACTGAAATACTCACACTAGACGATCTCTGCCTAAAAACGTGTGATGGCCTTCCAGAAAGTCTCACGGATTTGAGGCTTCAGAATTGCGCGGTCAGATCTACAGGAATTGATTTTTCCGGAATGACGAAACTAACCGATTTCTATTCAGATAACAATAAATCATCTATAAATATCACTGAATTTCCGATCAGCATTCGACGAATCAAAATTAATAAACCAAACGGAACAATTAGTTTAAGACTACGACCTTCTATTAAAAAATGTGAACTTGAATTGAACCAAGGCTTATTTTGTAAATTGAGTTCGATAAAGGCTGACACTCGATTATGTATAGATTCTAAGAGCTCAGCAATTAAATTATCAGGATTGGCTACAGAGGTTGATGTTATTAGCTTTAGAAAAGATCTGGGCTGCAATGAAACCTATGTCATCGATTTCAGTGGTGTCAAGACCGTAAAAAACCTCTATTTTTATTCTAGTACAGTGAAGCAACTTGTATTCTTGAATGCATCAAAAGACCTAGTCATTGAGAATTTGAACATTTACAAGAATGATGTTGAACATAGCTCATTGACAGACGAAATTAGAAACCTACTTCTTGTTGCGCAGATTAGAATGATAGCACTTGAAGGTTTGAGCAATGCATCAGATTTAAAATTCAGCCCGAATATTGAATCGTTAAAAATATCAAAATGTGTCGATATGGGCTCAATAGACTTTATCGGATATAAAACCCTTCGGGAGATTGAAATCACGGAGTCCGATTTAAAAATAATAAACGCTTTACCGCCTTATTTGAAAAGTCTGACTCTAAGAGAAAATCTTTTCATGTCATTTCCACAACTTGGCCGCTGCAAATCGTTAGAAAAGATCAATATGCTTAACAACTATACAAATAATAGATCCCATCCCAATGAAAAATTCAGCCTCGCTACGTTTTTGGCGATGACTGAAAACAAAAATCAAACCACGGAGCTTGATATCCACAGTGCATTATTATTTGGCAACTGGGAATTTCCTAATCTAATGTCCTGGCTGAATGTATCAAGACTTGAAATCTCACAAATGATGCTAGGAGACTTGAACAAATTACCTCATAAGGTGAAAAAGCTTAAGTTTTCTAAATGCTATTCTACTACTCAATGTTTAGATCTGAGTTGCCTGGCTGAATTAGAATCTCTAGAAATACATGAGCATATGAATCTTGAAGTACTGAAGGGTTTTCCAAGGCACTTGAATATTCTTAGCATAAAAGAGTGTCATGAGCTTAATTTTGCTGATTTTTCAAATCTACATACCATTGATCATCTTTCATTAAAGTACCCCAATAGTAAAAAAATCAATTCAAAATTCAAT
>JAKORL010000093.1 GCA_029777855.1 Pseudomonadota bacterium | reverse complement strand
TTCACAAAGCCTCTTTTTTAGAAAAGGGGATTCTGGGCTGATCAGTGAATGCATTAAACCTGTTTTTAATACTACTCAGCATAATGAAGTTGGAAAATACTGCAACACCTACTTACGCATCACAATCTTTTTTTCTTTACTTACACCCCTGTTTTTTTCGGGATCAGTACTTTTATATTTCTGTACACAGTACATCAATATTCCATTATCGTATGGCATTAACAGTCAAAACCTCTTTGCAACATTGGTCTTTTTCTATCTCATCAATTTTACACAATGGCAATTCTTATTTAATTGGCTAGTAAAAATTGGCTTCCCCATACTACTGGGAGTCATTTTATTATTATTTTCCGCAATGGGTACCCTGATTATTTTAGTGGCCACCATGCACTCATTACCACTGTCTTACGAGATTCAATATTATCCTTTCGACCCAAGCGTTTGGAATATTGTTTTAGAAATATTAACTATTTTTATTGCATTGAGCTGGGTACCACTTGCAAGCTCTACTATTGCGATACTATCGCGAGGTTATAGAGTCGATCAAATTATCTTAGCAACATTATTAATCCCAACAATATCGCAATTATTCACCCTGCCTCAATCATTTCTGGTAAATTCACACGTTACAATACTATTATTGTGTTGCTCACTGTTATTGCTGATTATCTTTTTAAGAGAATCCCTTATTTTCCCCGTGAGCAGAGGCGCATTCCCAAACAAATTCCCAATTAAGAAAAGCAAGCCTATTTTGTACTTACGCTCCCTTACAATAACCGCAATCGCTTTTATTACAATCTTCTGGGTGACAGGAGTTTATCTTATCGCATTGCTAGTCAGCGCATTTACAATAACGACCACTCTGCTCATTATGATTAGTGTTATCCATTCTAGAATATCTGACCTGAAGCTGAGCAAAATAATTTATGAGGAGAACCGTAGTTCTCCTCTCTAACATCTGCTTCACTTGGTAATAAGGCTATGTGATAATTGAAATTTCGCTGAATGTATAAAAAAAATATCATAACGGTATAGATATTTATAGCAAACTGCACCAACTATTCAGCTCCGCCTTATCCTCTTTCACTTCATCAGTGTATGATTCCTCAAAAAACCGCATGCCTAAATTTTCAGTTTGGTTATAATGGAATTTAGTCTCTATGTACATTCTATTATGCTCAACCAAACGAATTAAATTTTGATCCACCAATTCAACCTGCACAAACTGTTCTGCACACATTTGCATTTGTTTAGCTAATTCAATATCTTTTTTTACTAAAGCTAATTTAGCATACTCAAGATATGTTTTAGCGATTTCAGGGTGCGGATTTTTTCCATATGCTATAAATAGAATTGATAACGCTTTATTTAATAACTCCTGCGCTTGATCAACATCATTTACACGCATTTCAACTTCAGCTATAGCTCTATAGGTTTGAGCTAAATCAGGATGCGCCAGGCCTTCATATACCACCTCTTGCACAGCAAGTGCGTCATGGAGCATGACTCTTGCATCAGATAAATTGTTTTTTTTCAAAAATACACATCCGTAATAATATAATGCTTTTGCATAGATTGGATGCATAAAATTTTTATATACAATTGGCGTTGCATCGATTATTTTTTTGATAAACCCAACAGCCTCATCAAATTTTTCCTGTAGATAAACGACATAGACCAATTCTAATATCGCTTTTAACGTGTTGTGTGCTGGTAAATTTCGATACCTTTGATTCAGCTCCTCGATAACATTGCGCTGAAGCTCTTCTGATTCAGAATACTTTCCGGTCAAGGCCAACAATTTTGCCTTGTAGATGTTAGTCACTTGACGGAATGAAACACTCACTGAATCCTCCATTTTTATATATTTCATTAAATCTGAATCAATTACGATCCTAGCATTTTCATACAGTCCTAAGTCAATATAGAGAATAATCTTGTGAAAATTATAAGGCTTTTCTGAAACCATTTTTTTTTCTAAATATGACAACGCCTCTACATAATCACCACATCTCACATGTATATCAATCAATACGGTAAGACATACATCAATATCGTTGTGATATCTATTTAGATACCATTGTTTTTTTATTTCATATGCCTCTTTAATAGAGGATTTAGCTTCGCGTAATTTGCCTATTACCGATGCAGCGTGAGAGCATGCTTGTAATGTAATCGCATATTGAATATTTCCTTGACCAAGTTTTGATTTTTTAAGTTCAGCTGCTTTTTTAAAACAATCATAAGCTAAAAAATAATCCATTCCGTTATCAAAAAGAATTTGACCCATTTCATGTAAATATGCGGGATTGTCAGGCTCATCCCGAATAAGTTCTTCGCAGATTCTCTGCTTAACAGCACCATCAGATATTATCATTAACAATTGATGTTTAATAATATTTAAACAAGATTGTGTACATATTATTCTTCCTTCTTCTCTAAGCTTTTCAACTTTATTTAACTCTGAAGACAACACCATCCAGGGATGCTGAGACCGATCTACTAAAAAGAGCATCCTCGCGTAGCTCGCCGTTAAATCTAATAAATCTAGAGGATTTACACTATCAACAATACCTTTCTTATGAAACAATTTTATTAGATTTACAACAATCAAATTTAATTCACTATTTTTTTCAAATCTTAGAAAATGTGAATAATTTTTGAGCAGATTAAATATATTTACATGCTTTACATCAAGATAACACGGAACAATCTCTATATATAAACTTAGTAACTTTATTATGGTTGTGGACATTTTTGAATATAAAATATCGGATTTTTGCTGATATGGATCGTATCCTTCCACATATAAAAGAATTCTTTCGGCCGCACTAATTAACAATTGCTCTTTTCTTTTCTTGTTGGCTAATGCGAGAATTATGCGTTGAATAATGGGGTGCATTTTTACAGTTTGATTATCCAAACTTACAAACCCTACTCTTCTCAGCATAGATATGGTGCTATTATACTCAATATTATAATCATCATTGATCTCTAATACACTTTCGCCTGTAGTGATTTTATAACTTGATTGAAACATAGCTTTCGTAAGCTCTTCAGGAACTCCCTCATGGTCAATCATAGAGAGTTGAATTAAAAAGTCCTCACAATATGGGGCACTTTGCCGATCAAGACTATCAATAGCCATCATCACAATACTTATCAATGTTTTCTGATACTGTCGATCAATAATATCATCTACCTCTTCGAGCAATTTGATTTCATATTTTTCTAAGGATTGTATATATTGCTCCACGGGCATATGCCGACGCTCTGGCAGACTAAGATAAGCAACTGCCTGATTCAATGCAAGGGGGTAATACCCTAAACACCTAGCCAGTTTTTCTATTTGTAACTCTGGAGCACTTACATGATTTTTAATAAGAGCTATTGCATCCAGTGGGTCCAATGTCGAGATATCTAAAACCTTGTATGATTTAGGCCATCTATTATCTCGAGAGGTAATTAATATTTTAATCCGCGGTGAACGATCATCTCTGATAAAATCGTCTAATTCAACTGTTTTAGTGACGTCGTCAAAGATGAGCAATACACTCTCGAGCTGTGCGAGTTTTTCGTAAAACACATTAACAAGGCTCACTCTGGTTATATTATTATCTTCTTTAAACTTAAATTTTTCATACAAGAAGTTCTGAATGCTGTTTTCAAGTGAACTATCTACTTTAAACCAGGCTACTAATCCAACTATTTTATGCACCACATATCGTTCAGCAAAAGCTAACGCAAGCTTTGTTTTCCCAAGCCCACCAAACCCACAGATGGCTTGCGTAATAACATCCGGGCTATCAAAATTGTGCTCTAATTTCGCCAATTCATCTCTTCTTCCAACAAAATGTGAATATGGGTTGGGAAGATGCCACACCCTAACTTTGCCCAGATAATCTAGATAGGTGTTTAAACTTACTGATTCCAATCTACTCTGGAGACTTGCTTTCAAACCTTCCAGTACTTTGATCTCATGCAGCATATCAACATGTTTTACGTTAATAATGCTTATTGAACTGATGGGTATTGCAATAAAGTTCTCCCATGCTTTTTGATATGATACTGAATTTGAAGATGGGGAGTATAAAAATACGCTACTTGCTTCTACAGTTAATTTCTGCTGTTGATATTTTGATAAAGCGCATAAGTTACGTTCAACATACGTTAACATACCATATAATGATTTGATCTTTTGTATGTTTTCATCGTGAATTTTCGCAATTTGATTGCGTGCGCTATCAAATAGTTTGGCAATTTTGAATACGGGTGATTGTTGAAGATCTTCTATGCTAAGATTTATATTATCATCTTCAAATGGAACCCTTAACATCATAAAACACATTTTAATTACTTTTCTTATTTCTTTTTGCCCTTTATTTACTCCAGTGAGCGAATTCTGCACTGCGTATGGCGCTGGTGGAGCTATTAAACCCAACCAGGTGATTACCCCGTTTTGATTTTGAAGTTGTCTTGCTGCCTCACAAGCCAGAATACTCCCAAAAGAAAATCCGCCAATAAAGTAATGATTAGCCGTGTAAATTTCTCTAATCCCATAAATTGCGTAGCTTGCTATCTCTTCAATTGTTTGACACAGGTATTTACTATTATAATCTTTTAGCTGAACACTCATATCATTGTTTGAAAGCGACAGGGGGTCTCGTAGCACATACACCATTTGATTTTGTCCTAGCTTATCAGCGAGTGAATCAAACTCTTTTTTTATGCCCATGACAGAATGAAAAAGGAAAACTGGGGGCTTCAAACTATCTCCCAAAATTCCTAATCGTTCCCATGACTCCTTACCATACGCACAACGTCTTGTTATTTCACGCGCCAAATTATCTATCGTAATTTTTTTGTTGAAGACGGGGTATTCTCCGAAGTTAATCTTGAATTTTCGTTCTAACTTTTCAAGTAGTTCCGCCTCTAGTAAAGAGTTTGCACCCCAATGACAAAACTCATCGAGCTGAGAATCTATAAAATAATCAACGGATATATTCAACATCTCTCGCCAAATCCGCTCAATATCTTTCTCAGTCTCTGTTAATTCTCGTGCGTCGTGATCAACTCTGTTGATAGAAAATGGCAGCTCTGCTTGTGCAAAAAACTCAGCATCTTCCCTTTTTTTAGCGATCACTTTGTAATTTAATTTTCGGCTATGGGAGTAAAATACCGGATCTTTTCTAAGCACATAGAATTTTGCGGGCACCGCCGCCTTGTATAATCGAGTGGTCATCATTTGACGCCTGATAGTTTTAGCATCAGTCTCAATTGAAGTGATATCATCCACTAAAATAAATGCTTCCAGATACTGAATGACTTTCTCTATACCACTTCTATACCATGGTAAAACACAGATATCGGCCTCTTCTATTGCTAATCCCAATGCGGCTAGTGAATCTCTCAAAACACTCGTTACCGCCTGTGACTCAACCCGCATCCCATATATTTTTAATTGACCATCCTTTCTACCGTCAAATATTAATTCACCTTTTTCATCGAAGTGTCCTAAGTCTCCTGTCCGATATATCCGCATACCATCAATGACGACAAAAGCTTGTTCTGTTTTGTCTTTCCAGATCCCCCCTTCGATTACATAACCACGTGCAAGCGAGTCTCCGGTAAAGCCTATTTCATTTTTACCTGCTATCGATTCATTATCACTTTTTTTATTTTCTTTTGGCTTTAACAAAATCAGCTTTGTTCCTGTTATCACTTGCCCAAGTGACATAGCCCTACACGGATAATTTCCTAACATAACTCCAATAGTGCACTCAGCAGGACCATAACCAATTACGATAGCTCGAGAACCATTATCACTAATGCGATTAAATAACGCCTCATTTCCCGCTTCACCAGTAGATATAATTGCCTTTCTAGGCAATTCATCAGGCGCAAGCGTGTGTAATACAGACGGAACGAAAATACCTACTTCTATAGTGTGTTTTTTTATATAGGCGCCTAAATATTTACGAACATCATCGGCGCCAGACTCCAACACCAGCGTCATCCCTACACTGAGCATTAAAAATTCCATATAGCAGGCATCAAAACTAAACCTGGAAAACTGCAACATTTTGTCACCCACAGCAGTTTTGAGATACTCTTGGTGAGCCAAGGTAATGTGCATTAGGCCACGGTGATTAATTGCAATGGCTTTGGAATCACCCGTTGATCCAGATGTGTAGGCGATGTAAGCCAGGTGATCAACTGTGAGACCAATCCCTTCAATATCCAAAGTCGAATTCCGACAAATTCCTGCTTGAGCAATCGGATCGGATGAATCCAAACAAATTTGGACTGAAACATGGTTAAGTAAACTAGGATCATCCGTGATAATTGCAGAGGCTTTTACATTCTGAGTTCTATAAGCACATTCTTCAGTCGATATCTCACGACCTAATAGTAAAACAGCACAACCTGCTTTCCAAACCGCTAGCAAACTGATTACCCATTCTGGATTAGTCTTATTAAAAGCTAACGCGACGATGGGTTCATTAATTTTACCCTGATCTACAATGCAGGGTGAGATAAGTCCCCGAGAAATTAAGTAATGAGCTAATTGATTCGATTTTTCATGAAGCTCCTTGAAGCTGATCGTACGAGGTTGCTTGTCCTCGTTTTCACTGTAAATAGCCGCCAGAGTAGGAAAGTTACGCACTACCCGTTTAAAGTAATCTAAAAATAATTCTGTTTCTACGTTAGAGCGTCTTTCATGCTTAATGCTAATATTTTCAATGCTTTTATCCACGATAGCGTCTCCTTTTTGCATTCACTTCGCAAAAATGACCCGACTCAACAAATTAGGGTTGTCCATTCTAGAATATCTGACCTGAAGCTGAGCAAAATAATTTATGAGGAGAACCTTAGCTCTCCTCTCTAGATTAGCTTCTTTTATAGAAAATTATGTGAGCAAATTCCACGCTCGATTATGATCCGCCTGCACCACTTCCACCGCCCTTGCCGCCGCCGCCACCACCGCCGCCGCCAGCTTGAGGCATGGTCATACCAGAAGACATCTTCTCAGCACCACCCTTGGTCTCTGATTCTGCAGCCTGCAAAGCTTGAGCTGCTTGGCTAGTTTCAACTTGTTGACCTAACCATCGAAGAACACGGTCTGGCACATTAAATATCAAACTATAAGACTGTGTCACGATTTGAGTTACCAATACCGAATAAAGCGAGAGAATTCCATAATAAGCCCCAAATCCACCCAGCCCATTAGAGCCCACTGCTGTAAATAATACGGTGACAAACGGTTTGTTAAAAATGGTTAAGGCAATAACAGATAACAACATTCCCGCTAATAATCCCATCACCATCAACGCGGGCCTTAAAAACACACCTAACAATAACATGATGGCTTGTTCGCCTTTACCTAACATCCCCTGACCTTCAGGATGTGTAACGCCTAATGCTACAAGCGGAGCCGCAACCATTGCTTCAATCACCGCCATAAACCAACCAATGACTGTAAAGGTATAAATGATAAACGGTATTAAAGGCACATAAATTGAAATGAGGACGCCTTGAACCATTAGAATGAATAATAAGGCCATAAACATCGTTACAAAGACTTGCATCATTCCTTGAAATGCGTATCCGGCCGAGCTAATCGAAGACATTAATGATGCCACTAATGAAACGAAAAACATCAACATGGCAAGGCCAATCCAAGCCGCCACGGCTTGATCTACCCACGCTTGTCCCATCACTTGCAACTTCATAATGGGATCACCATTAGCTACCAATGATTGTATGGAAGACAAAACTAATCCCGTGAGCATATTCATGGGACCTGCAAGCTCACCCATATCACCCATATTAAACGAATTAGGAATTATTACATTGGCATTCGCCGCTTGAACTTGATTAGCCAACGACATCGCGCCAGTAACATAGGGCGCTGCTCTACCCAACACAATATCAAAAGCGGGTGATGATATTGAGTTTGCGTAATAGGTGTTCCATGTCTTAACACATTGTGATTTTAAACTTAAAGGCCCCGATGATGGAAAATTAATATAATTACCAATAGCGGGTACACAATAAGCATCGGGAGAAATTAACTGGAAATTAATATTTCCTGCATTATTGATTGAGCGCTGTAAGCCAGATAATTGATAATAATAGCTCCCTGCGTACATCCAACCATCTGTTCTAGCGCTATTCCAAAAATACGTCATCGTGGTAGGACTCCAGACATTAACACGAATCGGCAACAGATAATTCACCCAGTCTTGAGCCGCATTCACGAGCTGCGTTTGCACCAAGTCTCGTAAAGGCCCCGGATTTGCTGTGTCACTTGGATAGGGATCTGCAACTCGGCGAGCCGCGCTTGATAATTGTTGCATCACTGCCATCAGCGCATTAAGAACAGTAGGATTATAGCCCGCCACACCTTGGCCATAATCGAACTCACCACATCCATTATCAGTAGAGAGATTTCCGCGATTTGCTGGAAATAGAATTCTCGGACTGTTCGGATCGATATAAGGTTGATATCCTGGAAAATTTTTAATGCGGTCTTGATATATTGGACTGGTGTCACCACTCGCAATTTTTTGTCGCGCTTCGTTTTGCAACGTCTTTTCCATTTTTTCATGATAATACATGCATACTTGTGATTCTAAAACAGTACCGGTCATTTGAATTAATGGTGATAAATTGGTTGCTGGTGGCACAAATAATTGTCCCCCATTTTGAAAATAATTTAATGCTTGATTCCACACTGTATTGGCAAAACCAGCACCTTGTATTACCGCCCACATTACAATAATTTGAATAATAGAATAACCGCCCACAGTAGGTGATAACAAACCGATTCCGAGCACTGTCCGAATAACATGAAAACCGGTATTCACTTCTCTCCCCATAAAAGTACCTTCATGAGATGAATGAATCACAACTTTCACTGTAGTCCAAATTAAAAACACACCGGCAATAACAAGTATTCCTAAATTAAAATATTTAAAAAGAATACCTAAAATCATTCCGCTACTACCTGATAGTACAGTACCCACATTGCCGAATAATTGTCCTAAGAAATTCAGCGATGGGTCGCCAGGTGGTAAATAAAAAATAGCAGCAGTATTAGATGAAATAGTATCTGCAAGACCTTGCGCATAAATCTGCGTAGCAACTAAAGAGAGACTCATGATTAGAAGATATTTTATGATCGACCTCATCATTATTTTCTCCCTGTAATAAATTTGACAAATTCAGCCATTGAACAGCCTAATTTTTTTACTTTCATTTGATAATACCAGAAAGCTTCCCGATAGGCGTATACTCCAGCCAGTGCTGTCAGCACCCAGGCAATTACAAAGCCAGAAAAGCTTACATAAATGAGCAAATAAAAGCCGTAAAGGAACAATAATGAAGCAACGGCGAAGTAGATCCATGAAGAGATAAAACACTGACGCATTCTTGTTTGTATATCTTTTTCTGTTAGGCGGAGTCTAGACATGGCCTCTTCATAGGTTTCTTGACGATCGGAAAGATTGGCTTCTTGTAAGCTTTTAAAGGTTTTTACAATGGTATCGCCAGATTCGCGTAGACCTTGAACATTCATCCAGGTGGGAAAATCCACCATCGACCGGAAAAATCCTTTCCTTTGGCGTTTTTTTGCCATGCTTCATCCCTCTTAAAACGAAATTATCAATCCATTTAACAAGCGAATTCTTTCAAAATAGGCGTACGAAGATATATCACAACTGCCTATTAACATCAAATTGATGTTATTTTTTGCCACCGCCACCACCACCGCCGCCGCCTTGTTTTTGACCGCCTTGTGATTTACCACCCGATTCTTTACCATCCCCTTTCTTGTCGTCACCGCCACCACTGCCACCACCACCACCGCCAGGCATAGTCATACCTTTGGACATACTATCACCAACATTCCTCGCTTGGGATTCAGCCGCTTGCACAGCTTGAGCCGCTTGGCTGACTTCGACTTGCTGCCCCAACCATCGCAGAACACGATCGGGCACATTGTATATTAAACCATAAGATTGCGTTACGATTTGGGTTACCAATACCGAATACAGCGAGAGAATTCCATAATAAGCCCCAAATCCACCGATACCTCCAGATCCAACCGCTGTGAATAATACAGTGACAAATGGCTTATTAAAAATGGTTAATGCAATAACGGATAACAACATTCCTGTTAACAATCCCATCACCATCAAAGCGGGCCTTAAAAACACTCCCAGCAATAACATAATGGCTTGCTCACCTTTACCTAACATACCCTGGCCTTCAGGATGCGTAACGCCCAACGCGACGAGCGGAGCTGCAACCATGGCTTCAATG
>JAKORL010000092.1 GCA_029777855.1 Pseudomonadota bacterium | reverse complement strand
TGTAGACTAGCCTGAAAAGCATGTGGATTACAAGCTGAGCAATAAATCCTGCAATATATAACTGGGCAATCAAGTTTCGAGAATATATTTCACTTTGCTTTGTTAAAAAAGCGAGTACGACTAAAACGAAAAAAGTAAGCGTCCATGCTTTTAATAGATTTAATGCTTTGTCTACTGCGTGACCATTACTTCTGTAAATCGCAAATCGGTCATATGTTAAAGCCATGACAACCAAAAGTACTAATATTAAATTGATGTAAGGCGAGTACAATGCACCCATGTGACGCACTATCAATCCCCATGCGATCCCTATTACGGCAGCGCCGTCAAGTAGTTGTTGAATGATGTTACTGAAACTACTGCGTCGCTGTAAAAGTGTTTTTGAGCCAGATTGTCTATATGCCATTGGTATTGCCGTAAATGCTTTTTAATTAATTCGTTATTATGACAGCTTTATAAATGCATTACCTAATTCAGTTTTGGCGGCACATAAGTTGCTACGGCTTGTGCACGGCAAGAAACATCTAATTTACTAAATATCCGTTTTAGATGGTTTTTTACTGTATTGGGACTAATGCTTAAAATCATGCTAATTTCAAAGTTTGTTTTACCCATTCTTACCCAATGAATAATTTCATGTTCGCGGTCGCTTAAGCCTTGTACGTGATATTCGGAGAGATCATCTTCTTCTGAATCAGCAGACTCTAAACTTTCGATTCTGCGAAGTGCGGCATCTAAGTGGGGCATGAACATGCCCAAAACAGATGACGTCACTGGAAACTCTGATTGTTTATCCATGAAGATGTAAAGGCAATCGTTATTACCGCGAATATCACGCACGCCATAAACTAAAATTGAATTAATCACAGAAAGCTGGTTGTTAAAGAAAGCAGGCACGCCGTCTGCATTAGGATCTACAGAAAAGTTGTTAATTCTGTACCAGCGCTCACTATTCGCAAGCCATCTTTGATAAAGATCAGACATCAGATGATCAATATGCCCGGGGGACTCACGCAGTGATTGCGTACGTATACCTGGAATGTTAGAACTGACATCGTAATTGAGAGCCCCCTTGTTGAAGTCGCCCCAAACCGCTATTAATACATCATGCGGAAAAATTTTGGCAAGGTCATCTTGCTGCCATCTAAAAAAATCAACATGTTTCTTGATTTTATAAGAACGCTGTATGACATCAATCAACGTATCCCAATGATTATTTTCTAAAGTCGTGGCCATTATGTGTCTACTCCCATTCATATTCAAAATTACAATTTACTAAGACTATTGCAAGTTGAATGCCAATGCGTGGATAGTATTTATAATGTTTTAAATCAATGGGTTATAAAATAATTTCTTTGGGATTGATTTTGGATTGACGTAATCTTGACACTTTTGTCATGTAAATGCGCAATCATCTGACAGTTTGTGTGCGCTTTAATATTCAATGTGAATTGACTGTAGCTTCTTTAATTCTATATTAATAAAGTAGTCTCAAGGCTGACCGAAAATTATCATTAAAATCATTTTCGATTTATAGTGTAGCGATGGTGCCCAGAAGAGAACTCGAATCTCCACATCTTTCGATACTAGTACCTGAAACTAGCGCGTCTACCAATTCCGCCATCTGGGCATGTAAGCTTATTTGTTTTAGCATGATTCAATGATATCA
>JAKORL010000091.1 GCA_029777855.1 Pseudomonadota bacterium | reverse complement strand
TAAATCGACCAACTCAATAGTGTCTGCGATTTCGAACATAGAATCAGGAATGGACTCTTTAATATTCGTATGAACAATTTTTGCTACATCGTCTTTTTTACTGTCTATATGTTGAACATTCACCGTCGTATAAACGTTGATACCTCGATCTAATAATTCTTTGATATCTTGCCATCGTTTTTCATGACGCAACCCTGGTGCATTAGTATGAGCCATCTCATCAATCAATATAATTCCAGGATTTCGTTTTAACGCACCATCGAGATCGAATTCAGTCAATGTTACACCGCGATAATTGATGACTTGTCTCGGTATCATTTCCAACCCGTGCATTAATTCATCGATTTCTTTTCTGCCATGTGATTCCACAATACCAATTACGACATCTAATCCTTCACTTCGTTTTGCTTGGGCATCTTCCAGCATGGTATACGTTTTTCCTACACCGGGCGCAGCGCCCAAATAAACCCTGAGTTTTCCAGTCTCAATATGGCGAGCTTCTTGCTCAGCTATTTTCAATAAATCTTCGGGGTTTGGGCGTTTCTCTTGCATGGTTATTCCGTTTTACTGTTGAGATGTTCTAGCAATAAATTAAGTTCAAAAACATTAATACGTGGTTCACCAAAAATTAGAAATGTTCTTTTTTTTCTTAAACGTTGAATTAAATTGTTGACTTCTGTTTCAGATAGTTTGCGAGCTTTTGCGATACGCGAAACTTGATAGTAAGCACCTGCCGGACTAATCTCAGGATCTAATCCACTCGCTGAAGCCGTTACTAAATCCATAGGAATAAGGCCATTTTGTTCAGGATTGGATGCTTTCCAATGATCAACTTGTGTTTTCACATGCTGAATCTGAAGTGGATTAGTCAAAGCAAGATTCGAACCAGAAGAGTATTCTGAATCGTATGGAAACCGAGATGTTGCTGAGGGACGTCCCCAAAAATATTTATCCTGTGTAAAATACTGTCCTATTAGAAGCGATCCAATCGGTTTTCCTTGATGCGTAATCATACTGCCGTTTGAACGCCATGGAAACAATAATTGGGCAATCCCAGTTATTACAAATGGGTATATTATTCCCGTCAATATCGAAAAAAGAATCACTACCCTTACAACTATTTTGAATTGACTTACAATGAAAGTAACCATTATCAATTTAATCCTATTGAAAACAAAACAAGATCTATTAATTTTATTCCCAGAAAAGGTATTACTAATCCTCCAAAACCATAGATCAACACATTATTCCGTAAAAGTTTAGAGGCTGAAACTCGATGATACTTAACACCCTTCAATGCTAATGGAATCAAAAATACAATGATTAGCGCATTAAATATTACCGCCGATAAAATGGCATTTCGTTCAGTAGAGAGATGCATAATATTTAACGCATTCAATGATGGATACGTTGAAGCAAAAGCCGCTGGCAATATCGCGAAGTATTTTGCGATATCGTTAGCAATACTGAACGTCGTTAAAGCACCCCGTGTCATGAGCAATTGTTTTCCGATCTCGACTACTTCTATTAGTTTCGTGGGATTCGAATCAAGATCCACCAAATTACCCGCTTCTTTAGCGGCTTGTGTCCCTGTATTCATAGCAACAGCCACATCCGCTTGCGCTAAGGCGGGTGCATCATTCGTTCCATCACCCGTCATTGCCACCAAACGACCTTCAGATTGTAAGCGTCGGATTAATACCAATTTATTTTCAGGAGTAGCATTCGCAAGAAAATCATCTACCCGTGCTTCTGCTGCAATTGCTGCTGCTGTTTTAGGATTATCGCCAGTAACCATTATTGTGCGAATTCCCATTTTCCGTAATTCTGAAAATCGCTCGGCAATTCCACCTTTTACAATATCTTTTAGACAAATAACGCCCAACACTTTATTGCCTTCGGCCACAACGAGTGGTGTTCCACCACGACTCGCAATCGAATCAACGATGGATTTTACATATAACGGGAATGTACCACCCTGCTCATTGATGTAAGATTCTATCGCTTCTGCAGCCCCTTTACGAATTTGTCGCCCAGGTAAATTGGCTCCGCTCATTCGAGTCTGTGCTGTAAATGGAATAAAAGTAGCTCCAATACTTGAAATATTTCTCCCACGTAATCCATATTTTTCTTTGGCAAGAATGACAATGCTGCGACCTTCAGGTGTTTCATCAGCAAGAGAAGATAATTGTGCGGCATCAGCGAGCGCCTCTACAGTGATATTTTCAGCAGGCACGAATTCTGTAGCTTGTCGATTTCCCAGTGTAATTGTACCCGTTTTATCGAGTATTAATGTGTCTATATCCCCAGCGGCTTCTACAGCTCTCCCTGATTGTGCAATCACGTTCGCTTGAATCATACGATCCATACCAGCGATACCTATTGCGGATAATAAGCCACCTATTGTTGTAGGAGCTAAACACACAAAAAGTGCAATAACAACGGTAAGACTGATTACTTGCCCCGAACCATTAGCACTGACGCTATAAAATGAAAACGCAACCATTGTTGAGCATACTAATAAAAATACGATGGTTAAACCGGATAATAAAATTGTTAATGCTAATTCATTCGGTGTTTTTTGTCTTTTTGCACCCTCAACAAGCGATATCATCTTATCTAGAAAAGTATGACCAGGATCCGCGGTAATACGCATGATTAACCAATCTGATATCACTAATGTACCGCCAGTAACCGCACTACGATCTCCCCCGCTCTCTCTAATAACAGGTGCACTTTCACCTGTCACCGCACTTTCATTCACAGAGACTATTCCTTCGATAATTTCACCATCACAAGGAATAATATCTCCTGCCTCCACGAGTACAAAATCTCCAATCCGCAATTCCTCTGACATTACCTTAGTGATTTTTGCATCACGTGATGGTTTTGATAATTTTTTTGCAGTCACTTCGTGACGAGATTTACGTAATTCCTGAGCTTGTGCTTTACCACGTCCTTCAGCCATCGCTTCAGCAAAATTGGCAAACAGTAACGTAAACCAAAGCCATAAGGAAATTAACAGAATAAAATCAGGTGGCGCTTCAGCACGACCGGTAATTGCACGTAAGAACAACCAGCTAGTCATTAACGATGCGATATAAACTGTGAACATCACGGGATTTCGTATTTGATTCAGTGGGGATAATTTCAAAAAAGCATCACGTAATGCAATACGAAATATTTTTTTATCCCAAAGTGATCGTGATTTAACGGCCATGGAATCCCCACAAATTTAATTGTTCAACGATCGGACCTAGAGCCAATGCAGGGAAAAATGATAATGCACCCAAAATAAACATCACTGAGACCAACAAAAACATAAATAGTGGCGTATGCGTCAATAAAGTACCTGCGCTAGTAGGTATTTTTTTCTTTTTGACTAAAGAACCAGCAATCGCTAAAGCGGGTATGGCTATCCAATAACGGCCAATTAACATGATGATACCACCCATGGTGGTGTAAAATGGATTATTAGCATTTAATCCTGCCATAGAGCTTCCATTATTATTACCCATCGAACTCCAGGCATATAAGATTTCAGAAAATCCGTGAGCGCCTGGATTACCAACAGCGTGAACTCCCTCTGAATAAATAACACTCACAGCCGTACTGATCAAAACGGTTAAAGGCATCACTAATACTGCAACAGTAGCCATTTTCATTTCGTAAGGTTCTATTTTTTTGCCTAAATATTCTGGCGTTCTTCCCACCAAAAGGCCTGCCACAAATACCGCAATGATTATCATCATGAGCATGCCATACAATCCAGATCCCACCCCACCAAATATCACTTCGCCAAAATGCATGAGTAAAATTGGAACGAAAGTACCTAAAGGAGTAAATGAATCATGCATTGAATTAACAGATCCGTTTGAGGTGGCTGTCGTTGCAGCTGACCAAAAAGCAGAGTTACTTATCCCAATTCGAGTTTCTTTCCCTTCTAAACTACCGGAAGATTCAATACCTAGCTGAGTATATTCAGCGTGACTTTGATTTTCTGAATAAAGAGAAATTCCAGCAAGAGGTAAAAACAACATTAACATAGCCAATAAAATTGCCCAACCTTGACGTTTATCCCCAACCATGACGCCAAAAGTGTAACATAATGATGCTGGTATCAATAAAATAGCGATAATTTCCAGAAAATTAGACAATGGAGTTGGATTCTCAAATGGATGTGCAGAATTTACATTAAAATATCCACCACCATTACTCCCTAATTGTTTAATGGCGACTTGAGACGCAACAGGCCCCATAGGAATTTTTTGTGTCGTCACCGTTTTATTTTCCAAAACGATCGGATCAATTAAACTAGCAGATTGATAGGGCTTAAAGTTTTGAATCACGCCTTGAGAAGCTAAGGCTATCGACAAAATAATTGATAAGGGCAACAAAATATACAAAATACTTCGAGTCAAATCCATCCAAAAATTACCCAACCTATCCGTATCAAATCGAACAATTCCACGAATTAATGCAGCAAGTAATGACATCCCGGTCGCTGCAGAAAGAAAATTCTGCACCGTCATTCCCAGCATTTGAGTTAAATAACTCAAACTACTTTCACCTGAATAAGCCTGCCAATTTGTATTCGTTGTGAAACTTACCGCCGTATTAAAAGCAAGATTTGACGATATATTTTGAAAAGATTGAGGATTAAGTGGCAAATAAATCTGGAGCCTCTGTAGTGTATAGAGCGCTAAAATTCCAAATAAGTTGCTAAGTAAAAGTGCACTGAGATATTTTTTCCAGCTCATTTGCTCTGTTGAAGAAACACCGCAGCAACGATAAATAAAACGCTCAAGGGGTCCAAGAAAATAATCTAGGCCACAAGATTGACCTTCGTATACCCTTGCCATATACCAACCGAGTGGCTTGACTAAGGCAAGTACAACCGTTAAATAAAAAATAATTTGTACACAATCTAATGCTTTCAACAATGAATCCTTTCATTCGATGCTTAGAATAGCTCTGGCTTGAATAGTACAATCAGCAGATATACAAAGAGCAAAAATGAGATCAGACCGCATATCAGATAAAGTTCCATCAATCACTCCCTGATATTGAACTAAAAAAGCCAATCAGACCAAAACAGAGGCCAAAAAAGACCAATGTCATTCCTATGTAAATGATATCTTCCATACATTAATACTAGACCAAGTTGTTAGTTTACGGAAGGGGATGGGATGGGGTCAGGTCTCAAATTGACGATTTAGAGTAATCAGTTAATTCTTGATTACTCTAAATCG
>JAKORL010000090.1 GCA_029777855.1 Pseudomonadota bacterium | reverse complement strand
AAGCCTCCCTTAGAACTGCCACATTGGGTATTTCAGCCAATACGTTTTTTTGCACAGAGAAATAACGATAGAGCTGCAAAATGATTGCATCGCTTACTTCTATCGATGGCATATTCTCAAATTTAAGCTTATTGATATTTTGAAGTTTAACATCCTGAAATACCCCAAAGAAATGTGCTGTAACTACCGGATGTCGCGCTATAAATATATCACGAATTTTTAAAAAATCAGATTCACTTAATGAGATAAATAGAATAGAGTAGATATGAAGAAGCATAAAATGAGTAATCCAATCGTGGTCTAGAATTTTTAATAATTTTTTAAGCAGTCTTGGCTTACTATAACTTGAACACCATAATGCATAAACAGCGTACTCATAATCAGCTGAGTTAAATTTATCCTCATCAAGATATTCTACCAAACTTAAAATTATATCTTCATCTTTATCAGCCGCAATCAATACCATTTCCGGGTTTAATTCCGCACCATTTTCCAATAAGAGTGTAGGAATACGCGAATTCCACCCTGTTATGACGGACCTTCGCAGTGCCTCATTCATCACATTTTGATTAAAATTGAAATGAGCTAATAGATACTCCACCACTTTGATATTTCCGTCAAAAGCTGCGATATCGAAACCTGTTGTTCCATCGTCCCGTGCTTTTGGTTGAGCCCCTAAACGAACTAAGCAATAGGATGTAGAATGATTGCTAGAATACACCGCCCTAGTAAACTCATCATCTAAAGTTGTCTTCCATTCTTTCTGACGATTTTCATCGCTTGTAATTTCTTTACTTATTGCTTCAATAACAGAAAAAGAATCATCTGTTACGGCTCGAAGTAATATACTATAAAAAACAGGGGTATAAAATAATTTCTGTGAATGACCTGATCGATAAGTAGAAAGTAAAAATTCCTGTCCATAATGATCAACAATAAAGCCATATAATTGGCTCATGATTTTATATAGTGAACTGCTCAAACCTGCGCAGGGGAATTCAATATAAACCGTATCTAAATATTCAAAAATACTCGACAAAGCGAGTATAACATTATTCCTATCTTCACCAAGAAGACCACATTCATTAGAATAGTGCATTAAACGATACTCGGCTAGTTTTTTATTCTCAAAGAATAGTGCTTGCATAAAAACTCGCGCAATGCCAACCCGAATATTTTGGGGATCAATTACAGAGTGATGACCAAAGGCTTTATCGAGCACATCGGCAGCGACAAAATTGTTTGAAGCTATTGCGAGATCTCTAGCTAGTAGGCATCGAGAATAAAACGCAGTTGTATGCTCTCCTTGCGACTCAAAGTGTATTAAGCTAGGGAGCAATTTATTGAATCCATGTAGGACAGCATAGTATAAAGTTGATTCCAATCCGTTTAAAAATTCTCTACTGAAAGGCTTGGCACCGGCTTCTAATAATTTCAGGGCTACATTAGCTTCTTTTGCACATAATGCTTTCAACAGTGCATAACCATACTCAGCTTTATCCATTTCATCCGTATGGTATTCTGAAAATATCGATACAGTTTCCCAATCATTTCTTTGAGCAACGTGCACTATGGCTGGATTCCCCATTACAAAAGAAGCATCTGCACCAAGACCAAGCAATAATCTCAATTCTCTAACGTTGCCTTTATAACTTGCATAATTCAATAACTCAGAAAGAAGCGCCTTATCAATATTAGGATATTCTGTTAAACAGCGTCTGATTAGTTTCCAGTTACCATTCTGGGCTGCTCTCAATAGTACTTGATTAAATCCTACAAAATTCAACTGACGTGGGTTACCGGATTTGATTAAATAATCTATGAAACTCTCATCATGATTTTTTATCCATAGGTAATTCTTTAATGTTCGCGCAATTAGCTTTTCAGCCAACCAAAACTCTTCACTCATGATTAAATGACAGATAACAAGCTCCACGTCTTCAGAAGATTGAGAGAGCAGCCTTTCAATAAATTTTACAGTAAGTTCGGCTGATGTTTTTTTTAACAATTGTGCTATTATCCAGGAAAAACCATGCAGTATCAAATATACAGCAAGAGGACTGTGGCTATACTCTTCAAACAACATTTCGACATTAACATCATCCAGCCCCAAAAGATAACCAAAATGGCCCTGCTCATAATTTTCGTATCTTTTAGACCTATTCCAATAAATACTTTCAGCACTTTTCCTAGAATATTGACGTTTTCTTTCAGAATAATATTTTCTATAACGATCTACAAACTTCTCTATTTTCATCACTCCACGACATGTAAATAGGCGAGGAAGGTAATAAATGACTGGTAATTTGAAGTTTGGATTAATCTTAAGTAAACCCTTTTGAGCTTCTACTGAATAGGCTCTCATTAACGCTTCGGAGGTATTTAGTGCCACAAGCTCACTGTCAACAGATGATTCCCCTATCACAATCAGAGTTCGATATGGGTTGAATCGAAATCTTGCTTTAACTTCTTTCTTCAAACCTTGGTCCGATTGACAAACTAATGAATCTCGAATATGGGTCAAGATCCCTATATAAAATTTCTCAGAATCTGGCACATCGTCGAAATCCGTTAGACCACTAGAAACTGTTAGCGGAATAGGTTTTTCATCTATTATTGTTGCGTCATATTTTTTAGAATATCCACGTTTTTTTTCTGAATTACCACTTAGAGTAATTGAAGAAATAAAATCATTAAGTTTATGAATATCTTCACGTTGAAATTTTGTCAAGACAAATTTATTGTTGATATTTTCTTTTGGGTACTTCTCTGTCTTTTTGAGGGCCAATGTTTTGCAATAATAGTATTGATCATAATTGAGTATAACCACTGACCTATCAATCATGGGGTATTTATCATTTTCATGCGGCATAAACCTAGATATAATTCTGACAAATATCTTTGCGATCTCATGATTTTTGAACGAAATCCGCACTGTGTTATGTTTTTTTATTTTTTTCATAGAGGCCAACTTAAGGAAAGCATCCCAAAGCTCAGAAAAATATTTCTCACAAAACTTTGCAATATGCTCCTCATCAACATTTTTTAATATCTCACTAAGATATGGAACTAAATTTACAAAACCCTTCACCTTATCTTTATTAAAATATTTATTTAATCGATATTCCTCAAAATCAGATCGATTATGAAAACAGGTTTCAAGTAATAGCTCCCCCATCTCTAGTTCATTCAGAGACTCCTTGTTCTTCAATAAAAATGGATAATGATACTCTAACCATGCGACTGTATCTTTTTTATTGTAATAGTGTGCAGCGTCATAGGCTAACAACACCGACCTTCTTTGAGCGTGACACATATTATCATCAACATTAACACCATCAAAAAAAGCCCCTAAAGACATCCGTGATTCGCATCCTATTTCATGCAAAATTGCGAAGTGTATTAAATCATCATATTTTGTTTTGTCTAAGTACCTAGTTAAATTTAAGAACAATCTGCTGATAATATCGAGAGGAATATATTCATAGAGCGATCTATAAAATTCACTATCGATATACACACGGAAATTGAGAAAAATAGCGACTATTTTCCACTCATCAGCATACACAGCTTGCTGGAAAACTTTTTTTGCTTCGGGTATTTCAATAGCGCCTTTCTCAAGTAAAAATTTTACTTCATTATATCGCCGACTAACAAAAGCTCTTAGAAGCAAGGCCCCTAAAATGTTTTTTTCTATTTCCGGGTATTCCTTAATACAAAGTTTAATAATTGTCCATCTATTGAGGTCTTCCGCCATCAAGAGCATTTCATGCAGACCCATGAAATTCATATGTCGGGGGCTTCCAAACTGTATTATCCATTGTTTAATTGGGATACTATTATACAGCAAATCAGTTTTATTAGTATTTGTTCTCTTAATTAGAAAATCTGCGATTTCAAAAGCCTCTATTTTTATCAACTCAGAAATCACTTCATCATTTTTCTTAATGCGGCCTTCTTCGAGTAAGGCATTGAAAACATTTTTTATAACTTCAGATTTATTTGTATTTCTTGATTCGAATAATCTTAATAATAATCGACCACGATTCAACCTCAACAATCGCTCTGCTAATGAGAGATCATTAACTCCTTTCTCTAACAAATAATCACTGGTTATCTCATCCAGGCCAAGTAAAAATTCGCACTCAAGCCTAAGGCATTTTCTTTTCCTCTCCTCTTCTTTAGTCGACAATAAAAAAGCTTCCACTTGATCTTTTTTTTGTAACGCTTCGGTATAATATCGAAATGAATGTTTGTATCTCAACACTCCACTCGGCCTTGGATTTAGACTTTGCTGAGGCACATAAAAAATAATAGGGATTCTATAGTTAGGGTTTATTCTCATATCATTTCGAGCTGCGTACTCTTTAAATTCTGTCAGTAATTCCATAGAAAATTGTTTCGCCAATAACCGAGACTCAAGTTTATCTGAACAGATACAAACAACTGACCTATATGGATTAAAACGCAGCCTCGCTAGGAATTCATTAGTTCTATGCTCTTTACCTCTTACCTTAAGATTAACTTCTTTAAATTCATCAAACTCCTCTGGAGAAAATAACACTCTAACTTCTTTGGTATCTAGCCTAAAAATGCTACCTTTAGCATCGTTTTCAGCATCAAACTCAAACACACGACTCACTGTTCCCGAGTCTCGAATAAGCGCTCGATGAATCAAGAGATCTTTTTCATGAGTCATCAAGCCATACAACCGATCTTCTCTAGATTGTGCAAATCCGAAAGCACTACTTTGCGTTTCTTTGTCTATAAACGTACAAGATTGAATCTGAGAATACTCTGATTTGACTACAGGATCATATTTTGGAGCTCTATAAAATCTCTCCACAACCTTACGTTGCGGAGTAATCACAATTGGCTTTCGCTCACTAGGACGTAAATTTTGTCGCCGTTGACTCTTCTCACCAGGAATAATCCCTTTAATAAAAACATGACTAAAATCAAATTCATCAGCCCGAAGCGTTTTCAAAAAATAATGATCGGGAATAAGCTCATAAAGTAGATGTTCTCTTGATTGACTAAGATACAGCTTATAAAAATGATACTGCTCTTCCGTCATCACAACTACATTGGTCTGAATCTTAGGATACTCTCCCTCCAGTATGGGAATAAAAGACTGTATAAAGTGGAGCATACTCTGTGCCTTTTCATTTTCGACAAAATGAAACTCAACAAGATTTTCAGTTTCCAACACTGAAACAGTATACAGCGCCTCTTCATTTATATAGTCTTGTCTCATAAGCCCACCTAAAATACAACTCCAAATTCAGCTTCACGATAATCCAAGGGTTTAATATCATACTCCTACACCAATAATGGTTCTTTTTTTGACTGTAAAGATCACCTGAAAATGATATTCTTTGTTTTCTATTAATGTGTTGATTAATGTATTCTTCTATATGTGACCAAGATAACGTGACGACTGCATCATGATAAAAAACCTCTGAGCCAATATGGTAAATGATTTTTGATATTAAGATGTTTGGAGAACTTTTGGATTTCAGAATGTCATTGATATAGTTAATAATATTAATCATCGTCATAACCCCAAGCATACTTTCTTCTAACTTTCGCCACAGGATGCGAGCTCCCGTACTTTAGCAATCTCGGGCAAATGTCAACCCGGATAGTGCAATTTGCCGCTATAGCTCATGCAAGATCCAGGTTAACAATCTAAGTCACACTGCATATAAAAATATGCAGTGAACTTAGCCAATGCATCACATTATGCAACACTCATTATCAGCTGCATTATCACTGACCTTTTCTTTTTCATCTCTATCGGCTGCAGAGGATTGCACATTCGTGCCGCTATGTGCGCTAGAAACACTGGATGCTGATGGAGCAGTATCACCTTGCACAACCACTTCCGAGAGCAAGGATATGCCATCATTTTTCGCATCATCTTCGTCGCTTGAATCATTAACAACTACTACTTCAAACTCTTCTTCCACAGGTTTAGACAACGGTGTCCCATAGCCATCTGATGATTTTCTTGAATGTCCACCAAAAAAACCAGCACTAGAAGTAGTGTTCGATGACTGTGGAGAATCACCCAATTGCGTTTCAAAAACCTTTCTTTTCACACTAGGTCTTGTGCCAAATACCTGATCATAAGTGGCAGCATATACACGAACCATAAATAAGTTCATTCGAGCATAGGCTGGGAACATATTCTTAAACTTAGCACTAGCACATTCAGTTACACGATTGACACTACCGTCTTTTTTTCTGATGTTATGAACTAAAGCTAAATGCTGACATGCAGCTTCCGCTGCTTGTTTAGAATCATAGAGAAACTGTACAAATTGTAGCTTATTTCCAGCATCACCCTCTCCCATTATGACAAAACGAGGAGCACATGTGCCCATTTTATCTTTAACACCTTGCGGAATTGGATACTTGTCAATTCTAACGTTGTTATTATTGCTTGAACTAGGCGCCGCAGTAGTTGATTGAGATGAAGATCCCCGAGCTTCTTCCTTATCTTTACTTGCACTTGGGGGAGTAGATTTTGGTACAGCAGCGGGGCCGCTATAAGCCTGTGCCGAAGGTGAAGTAGCACCAGCTTCTACCATTTCAATTTCCGTTCCTTTCCCATCTGTATGGATATCATAAGTTTCTTCAGCTTCATCCTCTAATAACCCTTGTACCGCGCCTGTATTTGCTTTACCGATACGCTTTTTGGCAGTGTTTACTCTGATATTCTTCATAATCAATACTCATCTCATTGTTGTGACTGGAATCACTTTTATACCATAATTAAGCACAAGACTCAAGCTCTTTGTATGAAAATCACTCTAAACGAGCTAATCTGTCAACTAAACCAGTATGTCAAAGGATCATTTTTGCTAATAGTTAACCATTAACGGCATCGCATCATGTGATTTTGGCTCTCAATTCTGGCTAATTGCAACCTTTACCCATTACTACCCCAACACCCCCAACATCTGGCGATTCGACGCCACGCTCGGATCTCAAAGCCTCAATAGAGTAATCTGCAAGCAGCTTCAGCATAACCTGATCTTCTTGGTCTTTAGCGTAGTCTAAAACAGTCTGCTGATTCACAAGAATTGTAGTGTCAGCCCCTTTTTGCAACAGAAAATAGGCCTCAGCATGTTTTATTTGCTGGCACGCCGCAAACAATAATTCACCCAAGAGGGATTTACTGATAGAAGGGAATTCCTTTACGCACAATCGAATAGCCCCCCATCTGTCTTGCTGCGCTGCTTTCCTCAGCATTGTTTCAAGCCCCATAAACGCTATTTGTCTTGGGTTGCCTTTAAGCAAACAATAATCTTCTAAAGGCTTAGCAATACAGGCTTTTAATTTTTCATCATATTCTCTAAAACATAATGATGCTTTTTCTGATCCTGTGAGTTCGATGATTTTTTGTGCAAGCCCAAACTCTTCGACCATAATTAAATCACCAATAACAAAATCATTCTTTTTAATGAGATCTCTTTTTAAAAGCTGTGAGAATAATCCCTCACACACTGTATCATCTTCTGGATTATCAACGGGCCTAAGTAATCGAAACAACATTCTTGCATAGCCGTTCGTTAGCATTTCCAGAGCTAAGAGCTTCCCTTTTTGTGTCCGATCTAAAAAGGTTTCTGGGGTTATTTTATGTAGTCCTAACAAAAACTCATAATGCTGACTATTAAATTTTTCATTACGTGTTCTAATATTTTTTTCTATAACGACACACTGAGCGCAATCTTTAGCCCTCATCTCTGGAGTGTAATATGAAAGCTTTGGCCTAGATCCTAAAAGGTTATGAGGCAGATAAAAGATAATAGGAATTCTAAAATCAGGATTAATTTGTAATTGATTTCTCCTAGCAAATTCCCGAAATTCCTGTAGCAGTTCTTTTGCAAAATGATCAGCCATCAATCTTGATTCTAAAGTATCAGAACAAATGACTACCAGCGTTCTGAAAGGATTAAAACGCAAACGCGCCAATACTTCGTTAGCACCCTTTTCTTTCTGTCTTAGCTCAGCATTTTTCTCGACAAATAGTCTAAATTGCGAACGAGTATAAAATACTGAAGGTTTCGAGACAGCCTCTTCACGATTAGAAAAATCAAAGGGTCTAACAACCGTCCCACAATCTCGCAACATTAATCGACTGAACAATGCGTCATTAATATGGGTTAATAGTCCGTACAACTTCTCTTCTCTCGCTTTTTCGAACCCAAATGCATCAACCAACAATCGCGCATCAATATACGTACATGCCTGAATTTGCGAATATTCTTTTTTTTCTTCTTGTGTATACTCTGGCTTCTTTTCAAGTCGATTAGCAACCTCACCACGAGGCGTAACAGTGTAATCACGACGCCCAATGGGGCGTAAATTATGGTAACGCTTACCATTATTGCCCGGAATAAGTCCTAATTTGAAAGATTGACTAAAGTCATAACGATCAGCTCTTAGCGTTTTTAATAAATACTGACCACCTAAAAAGACGGGATTGAGCTCACCTTTTCTTTGCAGCCATGATAACTGGAAAAAATAAAATTGGTCGTTTGTCAGTATTACTGTTTTCCCATCTTGCACAGGAAATTGATCACCTATAAAGGGTAAGGCTTTATTCAGAAACTGTATAAAGCCGAGAGACAATTGTACAGTGTTGAATCCGATCTTAATCAAATAGGTTTCTTTAGTATTTTGGCTATGGAATGTAAGAAACTCATCCCAAGATTTGAATTTTTCTGCCTCTATTTTTTCATAGCGTTCTTTTTTCATCTTTTACCAATCTCATTTTTATAGGGTTCATCTAAAACAGTCCAATCGTTTGATGAAAAAATAGATAGTCGACAGATACGGGCTCTTGTGCTTTCTCTGAACCGCTTTCCACTTCAATGACCTTAGGTTCAAAAACTGACAATCCCTCATCCGTTGCGCTAAGAAATTCGAACATTTTCTGATTAAACTCTTTACATCGACTAGTGGCTCTAAAAAATGTGTATAACCTTGACTGATTAACGCGCTGGCTAAACTCACATAATAAAGTGTCAAAAGTTTTCTTCGTATTATGCTGGCAAGGCAAAACATCTCTTTTTGAAAAATAATCGTTCAATACTGAAAATATACTCAAATAATATTGACCGTCAATCACACCGTAGTGTGGGCTAATAGAACAGTAGCGATTTTGTAGAGCAGCACTATCATGTGTTGAAATTCTAATATCTCTTTTAAAGATATTAGGAAACTGCTTTTCTAAATCGCGCCAACTATTACAAGTCGCGGATTCTATGTAGTCTAACATACACATTATACTTAAATGCCTCACATACGAAGCCCCACACCGCCGAATAAAATTTTCAAGAAGACCTGGAGGACAGTGTTTTCGAAACGCCCATAACTGCAGTAATTGACCACTATGTTTTACTTTATAGTTTGGATCGTTCAGGATTACATCAACAAAATGAAGTATAGCCGTTTTATTGGTAGAGAAAAGTGCTGTCTCAAAGATAGACCAATCTATTCTAACTTGGTAACTACCCATCATTCCTTTTATATTGTAGGAGTTAGAATATGATATTACATAGTGAATCAAAGAATCTTTAACATCCTGAGTATTTCGGGGGTTATCCAATATAGCTAGGGTTGCCTCCTGGTCTTCATTTTCAGAGATATTTTTTAACAAATTGTACTTAAACCTCCGCGAATCATCACCACAACCAATGACTACAGCGGCCCCTGCTTTAACTAAAAATACAGCTTTAGCGTAATCACAAGAACGCATATTAGCAACAAACGCTTCGTCCAATTTTTTCATACAAACATCTTTTCCATAACGCTGGAAAATAATTTCTAAGATCATCTTTACATGATGAAAATTATCTTCATTAGCAATGCCAACTAACTTTGAAATCATCGCAACAAGATCTTCATCAGATACATTCACAAATAAATTTTCTAACAATTTATATAGCATCAAGTCTTCAGACCCAACAATCGACACTAAGATCTCATCGGCCATTTTACTCACTGTATCGGTTTTAGAAAATGTTATTGCCTTTGTATCCAACCAATGTTTAACATTAGATAATACGCGTCGATTCTCTTCTTTTGATGTAATAAAAGTTGTTAAATACTCTCTTAAACGAATGACAAACAATGTAACCCCACCGATCGAAGCGGCGTTTAACAGATAGGCTCGCAGGGCATCCTCACTCTGATGAGCAAACGCAGTCACAATACTTCCCAAGTTATCACTTAGAATCGTTACTGCCGTATTATTGTTTCGAGAAATTGCTAAATATCTTGCATAATAAAGTCTAGAACTATAACCTTCTGCACAGCTTTGCTCATGTTTTATTAATTCGGGCAATAGATCACTATACTCATGCATTATGGCATAATAGAGCGTCGAAACCAATTCAAATCCAGGTCTGGAATTTCGCCAGTGAGCTCTAGCCCCGGCCTTCATAAATGATTCAGCTAATTGTTTTTGTTGATGTTTTAGAGCCACTAACAAAGCGTAACCATAGTTAGCTTTGTCATCTGCATCTGTTGTATACTGAGCAAACATGGATAGCACAACCCAATCTTGGTTATCGGCCGCACACATTATGGGCGTAAAACCTTCTATAGCAAATGTCCTGTCGGCATATTGTTCTAGCAAAAATTTGATTTCAGCATGTTTTTTATATGTTTTATTGTTGCAGGCTTTATACAATAACTTACCTGAAAATTCTTTATATTCTGATGGAAATTCTTTTAGACATAATTTTTTAATAGTCCAACTGTACAGAAGCTCAAAATCGTCTACTATACTTTTAAGGCCTAGTAATGCAATCTGCCTAGGATTTCCATAATATTTCAAGTGTCTATCCATTGGCATAAAATGGCATTTAGACGAACAATCGCACGTAAATGACAATTTCAACGCATCTGTTTTTGTGTGATCAATCAATTTTTTTGCGAGATCAAGCTCTTCAACCGATATTAAATTGGCTATTATAGGGTCATCTTTCTTAATCTTATTACGTCGCAGCAAATCATCAAATACAGCATCTACCACCGAATTATCCGATGGGTTGTCAACCAGCCTTAGCAATCGACTCATCACCCGAGTACGGCAATTAAAAATCATTTCTAACACAAGTGGTTTACCTGATGGCGTTGCTTCGTCAAGAAGGATTTTAGACGTTATCTGTGGTAATCCGAGTAGAAATTCATAGTCATGATCACGAAACTTTTGCGCTCTCAAACTTGGATTGTTATAGAGCCGTAAACATTCCTTTTTATCTGTCTCCCTCATTTTATCAGTATAGAACCTTAAACGTGGCCTATAGGATAAAATATTATATGGAAGATACGAGACCGTGGGCAGATAATATACGATAGGAATTCGAAAGTCTGGATTGATACTCAATCCTAAGCTCTCCGCATAAACACGAAACTCTTGCATCAATTCTCTAGCAAAATAATCTGCCAACAAACGAGTCTCAAAGGTATCTGAGCAAATCACAATTAAACTTCTATAGGGGTTAAATCGTATGCGTGCAAGGACTTCATTGGTACCTTGATCTGATGATCGAACCAACAAATTATGTTGTTTGAATTCTTTGAATTTTGAAGGCGAATAAAAATGGGCTTTCCCCGTTTCTTTCTCAAACATCGCGCTATGTTCTGCATTTTGGAGATCGTTGAAATCAAACGGACGATTGACCGTACCTGAATCTCTTATTAATAATCTGCTTATTAAAGCATCATTCAGGTGAGTCAACAAACCATATAATTTACAATTTCTTTCTTTTGAAAATCCAAATGCTTCTGCTAATAATTTCTCATCAAGAAAAGTATTTGATTGAATTTGAGAATGTTCTTTTTTTTGCTCTGGACTATACTGAGGCTTTTTATCTACTCGAGCAACAACCTCACCCTCAGAGGTAATCACATAAGTACCACGCTCACTAGGTCTCAAATTATTAAATCGGCGTCCCTCCTTTCCTGGAATCAATCCGCGTTTGAATGAGCCTGTAAAATCATACTGATCTGCTCGCAACGTCTTCATTAAATATTGGTCTGTGAGAAATTCCCATTGAAGCTCTCCCTTTTCTTGCATCAATTGTATTTGTAAACAATAAAATTGCTCATGGGTCAAAACCACGGTGTTTAGTTCGAGCTGAGGATATTCAAGAGCTGTAAATGGTAGGATTTTTTGAACGTGTTGAAAACAATGCTCCGCATCTCGACACTGCTCGAATTCAAGGATGAATAGTGAAGGCAATAACGACTGCTCGGGGGAGACCTCTAAGCACTCGTCCAGAGCCCCACCGATATTGACCGTATATACACTGGATCGTTCGCTAATGTGATTTTTATGCATAGCTCTTGCTCATATCTTTCTTGGGAGACTAACAAGATTTTATACCATATTTCAATATAACTATCAAGAGCAAGGAAGTTCTTCTAACTAAAGTCATCACAAGCCACCCAGGGGTGACGCTTCCTCAGGCATTAATTGATGCTCCAAAAAAATACCTGATTTTAGTGGAGAACACCACTTCTGGATTAAGTGTTTACTCTAAATTTAATTATGCTAACATCCATTCGCCAGGATGATAGAAAATAGTCATAATCTGAGGAGAATCGACAATGTGGACAAAGTTAGAAGACTCAACATCTACCGAACCATCTAAATTTAGTATAAGAGCTTGGGGACCGTACCTTTCAAAAATCTTAGGGGCCATTATTGGCTTAGTTTATTCCCCTCTAACACTCCCTTTTATTTATGCCGGCCATGATACGTTCATCATTCACGAAACAAACAATCAAATATGGGACAATTGGTTTCCTAAAAAAAATGAGGACCCACCTATAAATTATTTTCTCACACCCTTGTTCCTCTCTGGAAATACTCTTGGCCGCTTTCTCTGGTTAATCGCCAAGTTTCCAATCAATGTTGGTTACAGTTTTTATCGTGGCGCGGTAGATGGTTATAAAGGTGGATTCTTACAAGCCTTTATGAATCCATCCAAGAGTTTTAATCAATATGACTCCAAGGGAAATCTCGCTTCTCTTTATAATCAAGTTGACTCCAAAGGTAAGCGTATAAACTGTTATCAATTCCGATCGCAGCATTTACTCACGCTCGCACTTCTGTTAACTGTTTTCATCAGTGCTATCGTGACTTTAACCTTGTATTTTTTTCCCGTTCTCATTCCAGTCGCTTTTACTCCAGTTTCTATTCTCTTCAAAGCCACGGGAATGAAACTAGCTACACTCTTGGGCATTAATGCTACAGGATATGTTATTCCCTTACTCAATTTTGCAACAACGGCCCTCCTCACATTTTCGGCAGTTCTGGCATTGGAAAGCGCTGCATTCGCCCTCATTTATTTAGGAAAAAGTATTGGTGTATTTCTTCAGGGCATCATTGATCCCAAAACTCAATCCTATGATGGACGCCGTATTACTTTTGCATTGAAAAAGATAATTTCTCTCATCGATAAATGCATCGCTATAGTGGTTGGCATGCCTCTTTATATTCTCTACAAACCCTGTTTTCAATTGCTCGACTCTATCCGAATGATTGTTAAAACAGATAAAGAAATTTGGAAAGGGGGTAAGAAGAATGCGGAAACAACAATAAAAAAAGGGGGCAGAGAAAGAGTGGGGACCACTTTAAGCTATGAATATTCTTATAAAGCTGTCATAGGGATTATTATCCTAGGGAACACGGCTGGACGCATTATCCTTCTCCCGTTTCAAGTTGCAATGAGCCTATTATACGCTCCACTGCAATGTGTTCGACATGCAACGAAATATGGTATATCTCATGTATTAGCCTATCCTTATCGTTATGCCAACAGTTATAGAAATAAAATTCTCGTAAAAGGTAAAAAAAATAGAGAATACCGTGGTGAAAAAGAATATTATAATAAAATTCATGTAGCACATTCTGATAATGTTTACTATTTCAAGAAAAAACATATTGCGCTTCTAGCATTATTATCTGGCTTAAGCTTTGTACTACTTGCGAGCTTTATTCCGCCATTAGGATATATTTCAGTCAGCTTGACTCTTAAAGCACTGACTCCACTGGGACTATTTCAAGTCAGCGCTGCTGGTGCCACAGTGTTAATCATCAATTTTATTACGGGTGCACTAGCCACGACCTCTGCTGCTCTTGTATTATGGACCACATCATGGTTGCTATTCAAAACCAGTGCTGCTCTTCAATTAATTAAGCGATTTTTAACTAACTCAAAACATTTTCATAATATATTTCATACATCAATATCAGCGGGTGACGCATTGCGCGTTATGACAAAAGAAAATCTTGCGGTCAAAACGCTAAGCTCTATAGTAGATGGCTCCACTACAAACAATGCCACGAAAGAAGAAAATATAGAAATTAAAGATATGAACCACAGTTGGTTTTTTATCTTCAAAGCTTTAATAGATCCTGCTGGTATTTGGGTTAAAAAGAAAAAAAATAGCAATGAAAAAGGAGTATACGATCAACCCCGACCTGTTTACGAAGCAATGGATGATAATCGAGAATACAGCCGACATAAAACTTATGGCCGTAAAAACTTGAGAACAAATGAGGTTGAAACAAAAGTAATGTCTGGCCAAAGAGGGCGTGCTAAATGGGGAGATTGGTTTCTATCAACGATTTCACTTGGACTTAAACGCCTTTATACAAAGAAAACTGGCGTAAGTTTAGCTCCCGAAGATGGCACTATGAGTTTTTTCGTCCGTGATTATGATGATGTGATTGGACTCGGGTTTGATATAACAATGTTAGATACTAAAGGAGAAAGATACGTTTTTAAAACAGATGCGTACACCAACTTAAAATGGTGGTGGATCTGGCGATATAATGTTCCAAAATACAATATTCACGTACAAGAATGCGTTACACTCCAACAATTGAGAATTACAAACAGAGATTTTCGCACACATTGGGATAATAATCATAGAGTCCCTGTACATAATGAAATTCTTGCCTGTCTAACCGCTAAAGCGCTAGTCGCTGTCATTGTTTCAAAAGACAATTTGTCGTACCGAATCAATGCTATCTTTAGAAAGATGATTATCAAACAAAAACTTGGAATAGATCTCCCAATTTTAATGATGGGCAAATTGAACAGTCGCACCTCTCCTGACGACCCTGCTATATTGACTCGCGAGTATACAGTTGAAGATCAAATTTTTGATTTGTATGATTTATCAACAAAGGGTGAACAAGAAGCGAATACTATTTTCGACGCCGTTGCAAAACGGTATAATGAAAAAGCGACAACTAAAAACAGACCGGAAGCTAAAAAAGATTTCGTCAGAACATTAGTGAACACACATCCTGTAAACTGGGCAACATTGTTTAATGATAAACAAGTATCCTCAGTAAAAGAGACTGGGTTTAAACAGTTCATTCAAAAGTCTACGGGGATTAATCTTGACAGGACTTTAGATTACAAATCAATGGAAACCCATCTGGGCACTTGCGTTACCTAATCTTAAAGAGATAACAGATAAATTATCGTAGCTGCATAACATATTCTAAGCTAAAATTTTGGCCACAATTTTTGACACTGCTTATCCGACTTAAGTGAAGAAAATTTTATTTCGCGGGATTCACGACTTGCCCCATAAATAGAATATCACGAGAGTTTCTATCCACAATCGCAAAGACAAAAGGTCTGTCAACTCGTATTATGCGTGGAGTCATCACTGCTGTCATCATGACGATTCCTGCCGTAACTGCCGCAGCTTTTGTTCCTTTTTCATCAACAATAATCACAGCCTTTTGCAAAACCTTATCTAAACTTAAAGGTACTTGATCATTTATTTTTGTCAGGTCGGCGTGCGTCGTAAAAATTGTGCGAATTCCCAGTGATTGAAGCGTCGATTTTAAATCAGTATATGAGGATTTAATAGAAAATTTCGGCATAAATAATGTGAGCTCTGTTTTTTGCTGTGCTGAAATTAACGCTTGTATTTTTTCATCTGTGAGCGATGAAATAAATTCAGAATAAGACTGATTCTCTACTGGCATCATTATCACCATCTCGAGTTGACTATCCCGATAAGGCAAGCCAATAAACTGTATACCATTTTGATTAGCCACATAATAATCATCTTTCTTCGTCATCGTAGGCACATTGAGTTTTTTATTATCTAAGGTCCTAAATTCTAAATTCGTTGTTTTTGAGGCATCAAATTCAACAGGCCAAAATCCCTGAAAATACAGAGCGTTGGCTAAAATCATCGCGGTACTTTTATCAACATCGTTAGGTTGAATAATATCTTTAATCATTCCATGCGTATTTTTATCTGCCCATTGATTCACTTGCCCAGCCGCTTTACTCGGACTCTTTTGAAAATCAGCCGATAGGATTTCACCTTGATAGCGATTTTTAATTGTACTCAGATAATCAGGTTTAATCGTTAATCCTTCCTGAATCCAAATCGCATTAGCCACATCATAGTCTTTTTGTTTAGAAGTAACTTTTTGACAAGGCTGCGCGGAACCACACAGTGCTAAAGAAAGTTCCTGCTGAGTATTTCCACGCGCTCCCTCTTGTAGCATCAAAAGTACAGCTTCTAGACTCGTGCCCGACAAGACAAAATTTTCTTGCGAATGACTTTGTGCAATTTTTTGAAAAAAATTAATGGCAAAATTGGATGTACTGCTCGTCGCAGAAACTTGACCAATTGCAACTGCGGACAAAAAACTACTAGTCAAAAATAATAATATTGCTATCGCTCGACGCATGTTCATTCCTCCATAAATCCACAAAGCTCTGAGTCTAGACTTAACTCAATTGTAGTCTATTTTGAAGGTGTCAGGTCTCAAATTGACGATTTGAGGGAAGACGGCAGAGCTACCGTTTGATGGGTTGTTTCTAGTTGCTTCGAATAAAACCCATCAAACGTAGATCTGGCCGCTTCCTCTTCCTGCCCCCCCTGATCTACCCATCAATTTCCATAGACTTTAGGCCTAAAATATGGTAAATTATAGCATTTAAGCTTTGTAATATTGAAGAAAGTGCATTAGTTAACAAAAACAGGTAGTATCGCTATATTTGGCTTTTTGGGGGGATTGATCGTTGGGTCTTGATAAAAAAACGGTACTTAGTCACGAGGTTCAGAGGCAGACGGGCCTTTTTGTACTCTCGAATCGTCAATCGCTTATTTTCAGACACGCCTCTAAAGTGCCGGGCACCTTTTTTCGCGATGAAGCGACCCTTTTAGTCAAGGAAGAAATACCCCTCCTAAATCCAGGGCAACTTACCACAAAGACCGGAGATAAAGACCCCGCCACTCCACGCGGTACAGAGTCAACGGAGCGAAAAAACGGTTCCCTCGGTTTTATCTATGAAATGGATCTCGATGATGTAAACGAGGCAAACTATCACAAGAAAGGCGTTAATGGCGTTAAGCTTGATGATGAAGATGATTTTAAATCCATGTTTTCAGAAAGCACCCAGGAAGCAAGTCCTGCAAAAACCCCCTCTAAAACCAAGAAAAAGAAGGTCTTTCCTAAAAGTGCAAACTCATTCTATTGGAATACGACCCAAGACAAATTACAGCAAGCTGTAGACTATGGCATTACACAATTTGAAGCCTTAACCTGCAAAGTGATTGGCGCGCTGGGAGCTTATCGACTCAAAGTATTCGAAAGAGCCTATGATTTCGGTATAATTTCGAACAAGTATGAAGAAAAAGAATTTCTACTTCGCATTACACAAGCTCGAATTCGTCAGATGCAAGGCCTCGAACGTTTAACAAATGCTTATGATCACCATTCCTCTGAAAAGGATAATTTAAAGCGTATACAAGCAGCATTAGAAAACTACGTCAATTCTTTAGTAGAGCTTCAAAAAGACATCGAAGGACATCCAAACGAACTCAATAACTTCGATCTCGAAGCGAATGAAAAACTGATTAGACAAATTCAAGACGATATTGAAGCAGCCAAGGAATTTCTCGATTCTATTTCTGATCCTCTACTTATTGATCAAACATTACAAGATTATTTAAAAGACACCGTTTTATCAGCTAGCGGCCCTGATTCCATCGCTCATTTTATCAAAACTCGAATGATTTATGCATTACGTCAAGCCCAAGAGCATAATCAAAATATGACTTACAGCCGACAAGCAGGATCACTATTCCGAGGAGAATTTAACAGCTATTGTGAAGACGCATTACAAAAGATTAACGAATATCTGTGCGATCACCACAATTCGGTTACACCAGAACACCAAGGTTATTTCAGCCCTAATCCAGAACACCCACTGACATTGGATTTTAGACATTTAGGCAAAAATCGACAAACCGTTCGACGCTACATTATGGCAATTACTCAAATTGAAGGCGCCGATAAAATTCAAAAAAATAACGATGACAAGTATGTTTTACACTGTGCAAATAGCAAAACACCGCATGAAAAACCTTTAAAAGTAACTCGTTTAACAAGCTGGGACATTCAAGCAGGCAAATCATACCCTTTCATAAGAATGGGGCATTGGATTTGGAACCTGCTCGTTGGTATTTTCATCGGTTTTATTGATTTACCTTCAGGTTTTATATCAGGCCTTAAAGGCGAAGAGCCTACGTCTAATGTTTCAAAGTATACTAAAGAATTTACACCCGACTGCGCAAAAGATACTCGATTTCATGACTTAGCTGAAAAAATCAATTTTCCAGCTGTGTCACTCGGTGCAAAACTGGGTAGCTTAATCGGTAGCGTTATTCGTAATACGGTGTGGGAAGTATTTAAAGGTGTTCGTACCTCTGTGCAAAGAGCCCGTTTTCAAATTGGCGAAAATTTAGTAACTGATTATAACATTTTTCACAACGGGCTACGTTCTGAAGATAAGATTTTTCAGCAGGTTACCGATGATATTAATGAACTGATAAAACAACAAAATGATTTGTTCCAAGAAGTAGACAAAGAACATAAAACGTACTACAAAAATCAAGCAGTCTTTAATAGTCACCACGATGAAACCTCAAACACTAAAGTAGACATAGAGCATGAAAAACACCACAACAATCATCCTAATACCCATAATAACACAAGCTCAAACCTTATTAACTCTGAGGAAATAAAAGGACAATTTGCTAGCGCTCCATACGAACTAAGTCCGGGAGAATGGCATGATCTAATCAACGCAGCCTTGGGTGGATTTAATTTTCTATTTGATTTTGTATTTAATGATATTCATGCAAAACATCCTTTTTCTGGGATACTCTACAATGCGTTTTATGTATTGGGCACCATTGCTGTCTTATCGCCAGAAACACTCGAATTCATGGGAAAAAATTATATACAGATTTCAAAATCTATTTCCGACGCAGCCACCAGTAACTTAACAGCAGGCGCTTCGTTTTGTGCATCCGTGGAAGCGCAAGTTGCAGCAATGGCAACAGAATTTGCAGTGAGCGGACGAAATAGCTGGCTACTGACTGGCTTAAGCTCTTTAGAAGAAGAACCATCGAATATGCTTGCCTATTGTGCTATTGCTGTTGGATTAGGTGCTATTTTAGCCTACGGGCTTAACGTTCCGTATATCAGTGAAAGCATTCGCGCAGAATTAGGTACTGTACCCGCCATTGCACTGGGTGTGGCCGGAGCAAAATTCGGCCTTTGTCTATTTGAGTTATTTCAAACTGAAGCGATAGAAGATAAAAAAGATAATGACTCACAACAAGAACAGAAAAAAGAGGCTGATAATCACGAGGCACAGAAAAAAAGAATTGATGCTCAACGGGAAAAAATTAGGGTTCTGTTAATAGAACACTTTCAAGAAAAACACAAATTAACAGATAGCAAAATTGATGAGATTATTAACTATCTGCTCAATCCAACACTCAGAAAAGAATTAGAGCGATTTTATTCTACTGATAGCAATCCTAAGCTGAAACGATTCCAAGTTTTCATGATGATGCAACAGAATCAGCATTTATTACCACACCTGCCCTACAGTACTAAACGTGAATTACTCGAACTAATGCATCAAAATCACCAAGATTTTCCTGGTGGTGAATCAGCTATGCATCAATTACTTTTCCCCGAAACAAAAGGTTCAATCATTGAAATTACGGTTTCTACTATTTTAGATTATTTTCCTGCTGTACTTGCATGTGTTGCTACTGTTGTTACTTGGGATACTCATCCTTGGCGCTATTTAGGTAATAAATTATTAAAAGATCTGGGTCGACTACTTCATGCATTTTCAAATAAAATAGTCAAAACTTTAGCTCACTACATTCGTTTAAATGTACGTATAGTCTTTGATGTGCTATTTAATGAAATATTTGCTCGACTCGAAGGCCTCATTCGCAATAATGAACATTCCCTCTCGTCCGGACATTATTCTTTTTCATCAGAAGTAGATACCACTTTCGAAACTTCTAAAGAATTTTTTGCCCAACCTGTTGATGCAATGCGCAAAGCAGTTACACAACCGAGCCCACAGCTATTTTTCTCTCAAAATATTCACCAGTTCTCTGATGATATAGTACGTTCTTTTTCGTCGACAAAACAAGACGAAAGCGATACGTCAGCATCTCATCCCAAAAAACCTCGTGAATCGGAAAAAACCCTTTTTGAAATCAATTTATATCCAACTGTCAGCTTCTTTAAACCTTCATCTTCTGATCGACAACCATTGAAATCAGCCGAAGAACAAACCGCAAAACGCGCTTTGAATTTTGAGTAGCTTATAATGAAATCACGGCAGACTCAGAAGACTGTTTAATGTTAACTTATTCACATTTTTAAAATCAAAAATAATCCAACAAATTTATTTTAGCAAAAATCATTCATTATTAGCTCAAATTAGACATAAAAAAATTCAGGATCTGTACTATGCTTAAATGGCATCTAGGAGTTTGGAGCCAAGTTGGCTTTCAACTTTGAGCTTCGAACAACAATTTATTTCATTAAGGAGAAAATCATGGCTACTTCATTAAGAGAAGCATTAAGTCAACGTTTCAACAAAGACCCAGAGGGTTTTTATCGCACTATTAAGGCTCAGAAAATCAATCTGAACCCACAGCAAGAAACTAGCCTACGTCAAGGAAACTGGAAGGCATTCGGTGATGACAAATCTTTAGAAAAAATCTTCAATTCAAAACTGCTTGGCGCACTGGGAATTAGCCCTAAAGACTACTCGAAAAGCCAAAGTGGCTATTCAAAAGGTTGGAAGGAAGGTGATACCTCCGGAAAATGGTAAGCGTTAAATCATTTATAGCTCGATTGTCATGCTAGCTTAAACAATCGAGCTATAAATTTAACTTGAGGGAAATTGATGATCGAATTATCAAATCGTAAGGCGTTAATTCGGTCTCATCCTTACTTCAAGCCTCTGAACGAAAATGACATAGAAGAACTTGCAGGGCTTAGTTTCGAAAAATCCTTTAATGCTAATGAAACGATCATAAATGAAGGTGACATTGTTGACTCTGTTTATTTGATTGCACAGGGTGATATCGAAATTGATCTGAATGTCGACCAAACTGAAAAAATCCCTCAGTGTCTTCTACACAGCGGAGATGCAATTGGTCTGACAAATGAAGGTTTTTTTAGCTCAACAGGACTCCGCACAGCTACATTAGTGAGTATAAATGATGTTGTACTAATGGGATGGACTATTGACGTCCTCAATAATTATATAAAAAACCATCCTGATTTTTTATCGTCTAGGAAAAAAGCCTCAGAAAAAATGTTACGCATGTATTTTATCAAGCAGGCGGAACCTTTCTCTGATTTACCCCCTAAAAATATCGAGAAATTAGCAGATGAAATTCAAGAAATACACATCGAAAAAGGAACTATATTATTTCAAAAAGGTGATGACGCAGACAAATGTTACCTAATATGTACTGGCTCAGTTGAAATATATTCAGTGAAAGATGATGGTTCAGAAAAAATAATAGGGACGCTTAAACCTTGGCGATTGCTAGGTGAGAGCGTTCTTCATACCACAGGAAAACGGTATTCCTGCGCACGAATGTCTGAATCTGGCAAACTTCTCGTTTTAACAAGAAATCAATTACATGAATTAATGCAACACAAAAATACAGCCGAATCCATTATTGCATTAATTATTGAACGTTGCTGCCCAACACAAGCCCCCAATATCGAACACTTCCATAGAAAAAGCGATGAAAATCAACCGATTACTATCCTAAAAGATAAACATCATGGTCATTACTACCAACTTTCTGATGAAGGGTGGTTTGTATGGCAACATTTAGATGGTCATAATAATTTACAAGATATCACGACGATTCTTTACAATGAACGTAACATATTTGCCCCAAATGAAATTGCTGATACAATTTTAAATCTTTCCGATGCCGGTTTTGTTATTTTGCCTGATATCCATTTGCCACAAAACAGTCACACGCATAAACGATTAACTAAATTCGAAAAATTCAAAGAAAAAATCCATCAATGGCGTTATTGTCAACATGTTTTTTATAATATTGACAAATACCTCACAGTCTCCTATCCTTATGGACCCTATCTATTTTATACAAAAATAGGCCAAATAATCATGCTATTAATCTCCATATTGGGTGCATACTGCTTTGGCTTTCAACTACATACCTTAAATACTGAATCTTTTCATATACATCATTTCATCCTATTTTTTATCAGCATTGTCATGATTAACTTTCTCTCTGCGATTCCTCACGAGCTAGCACATGGCTATACTACAAAATACTACAAACATGAGGTGCATAGAGCGGGAATTATTTTTTATTGGCTAGGTATAACCGCTTTTGTTGACACTTCTGATATGTGGTTATCTAACACGAGATCGAGAATAATTGTCAGTGTCGCAGGTCCTTATATGGATTTATTCCTCGGAAGTATTTTTTCTATATTAGCTTATAGCATTTCTTCATCTAGTGTGAATTTGTTTTTTTGGCTACTGGCTTTATTACTTTACTACAGCGTTCTTAAAAATCTAAACCCACTGCAAGAAACTGACGGTTACTACATTATAAAAGAAGCCTGCAGAGATCCCCACCTACGTGAAAATACTTTTCACTGGCTAAAAACCTGTTCTCTCAAAACCCTGATGTCCAACATCAAGCAACCTTGTTGCGAGTTTATTTATTGGCTGATTTGCCTACTATTTCAGCTCCTCACCTTGGGCATTGCTTTTGCAACTGCACACTACTTACGCTTGTATTTACCCTCCCCCCTCTTAGGTATCTCAACCTCTCATCTACTCTGGATACTGCCCAGCCTAGCACTGTTGAATTTCATGCTAGTTATAAAGAAACTCTCAAAATCCTAACCCTCTCCACTCATGCTTCTAACCTACTACTATAGGTTAGAATTCATATGAGCACCTACTCTCTATTGATTGACTTCTACTGATTTTCATGGGAAAATTTGAGGTAAGACATTGAAATCGAATAGCAAAGCCAAGAATTTTATCAGGAGTAACAATTAATGCGCCAAGTACCAGAAAGAACTAATGAATCTAAAGAAAGCCCAGATTATGTGGTAATTATTGGCGGGGGCCCTATTGGCCTCGCTCATGCTTTAGCGATAAAAAAACTTAATCCCGCCCTTGAAGTAATTGTGTTTGAACGACATGAACAGTACAAACGCGCTCACACGCTTAGAATGCAACATAAACATTTAACCGCATTAATCAAAGCTGCAAACGCAAGAAGTGACCATGATCTCGTCGCTCTTGAAACTCGTTTATTACAAGATCAGCATATCCGCACAACAGACTTAGAAAATACTTTGAAAACAATTACTCAAAAGGATGGCGTTAAAATAGTGATTGAGAAAATTGAAGGTGAAACTCTCAATAATCAAATAGCAAAACAAACAAACGGTAAAGCACCGCTGTTAATTATTGGCGCTGATGGTACACGCAGTGTTACCAGCAGTACTTTATTTCAAAAAGACAATCAAATTAAACATGAATTCGGATTTGTGCTTCAATTAAGATTCGAAGTCGAAGGTGATAAAAAAGCCGCATCAACTCCCACACACATCTTTATACAGCAAATGATCAGACAAGGCCGTATTGCAAATGAATATGTCGGTCACTTTGATAATGGGAAAACACCCGTTACGCTGTCAACTGTGATTACAAAAGAAGAATTTGAATTATTACAGCATTTATCATCCCGATCCCCATCGAGACCCTATGTTTCTAAAGATCAAGTTGATGAATTAGAAGAGCTTGAATTTCAATATCAAAACTTGCCCGATAAACTCAGTGCTTTCATCAATGGTTACCTCACCAGGGAAAAAGAAGCCTGCACAAAAAAAGGACTGAAAATCGATGAGACGTCTATACGCATTAGTGTGAATGAAACTCCTGCAACACATGCAAAAGAAGTATTTACAACTCGACAAGATGATAATTGCCCAGTAATTCTCGCTGGAGACGCGGCATTAGGATTATCCTATTTCAAAGGTTTGAATGCAGGCATTGAGGCCTCAGCCATATTCATCACTCAAATTGCCGAAGCTATAAAAGAAAGTGATCCTAAAAAGTTGAACACTGCATTGGCAACGTATCAAGAATGGTTTTTAAATATTTTCGCACCGATGAAAGTGGAAGAAGTTGCTGAGTATAGTAGAAAGCAAATCAGAAGAGTCGAAAAAGTTGTTCGATCTGCACAAATGTTCAAGAATGCTTCATTTAGGGAGCATCCTGAAGATAATGAATTAGCACTTAAAGGTTTTTTTGATAGCCTGAGAACCCAGCCACAGGAATATAGACAAAATCTCAAAAAATCTAAAGTCTATCCTCATCGAGCATATGATCCAGTTAAATTTGGGCAATTTCCTACAGTTCCTTTACGCCATTCCTTTCGGAAGATCCGCAAATTATTTATAGATTTTTTCAGACCTTACCATGGCGAGTATCAAATTTCTCAAGATTTTAAACAACCGTTGGCAGGAATTGCCCACGTTTTCGTCGGTGGTGGTAAGCTTCTAGCAGGTTTTTTTACACTAAGTCCTGCGCTATTTTTCGATGGATTGCTCACTGCGATTCGTAGCTTTCTTGAGATAACTTTAACGCCATTCTCATTCACAATTAAACCGATTTTTAGAACGTTTTTAACGTTTATCATTCCACCTGTTTCTATAGAAAACAGTCCAAGCATGAAAAAGTTAGCTACGTTAGGTTTGGAAAAATTAAAACAAGACCAGCCACTTGAAACACCAGAAAAAGTTCATCATTTATTGGCTATCGCCAACGATATAAATCGAAAATATCGTAAAGGTGTAGGGCGTCATCGTGAAACACGCATTAATTTGCGTGAACGAGCCGCGTATAATGAGCTTAAAACTAACGCCCATTTAGGTGCTGCTGCAAAACTACAGCTCAGCCAATCACTCAAAAACTATTTTGACATGTTTGTATCAGAATCGTCCGATCAAGTACTCAACGAATTAAATGACGAAACATCTGTACTGAGTGCACTATCCCAGTCTATCCCTGAGAGCAAGAATAATCTTAATGCTACTGATGTAAACCAGCAAAAAGTATTGCAGGATTTGCAAAAACAGCATAAACAACTCGGAGATTTACTTAAGATTCTTTCTCCGCTTTCATCTCAATATATCGTTATGAAGAGATTTATCAGCAAAGCAGAAAAATTACACAAAAAAATTGATAATATCATTGAGTCAAATTACAACCAGGATAATATTCTGCAAGCCCACAATGAGTTAACAGCTCTATTGGCGGAGTACAATCAAATTAATCAATCACTGAAAATCAATCATCCAGTGAAAGATTTACCTGCATGGAAAGCATTAAACATAGTATTAACAGGTTTGGGTATTGCATTGATGGCACTCTCTGCTTTAACAATTGCAGTAAGCGCAGGCGCCCTCACTACAGGATTTTTAGCGCCATTAGGAACCATTGGATTAGCTACTGGAGCAGGATTAGGGTGTGTAGGTTGGAGCACTTTTGCAGTCGGATTTTTCTCCACTGGCAATAACTCTGACGAAAAACTTGAATTATCGTCAACGTTTGATGATGGCGAGGTTCCTGCCATTAGTCGATGATCTGATCGTCAAGCTCAATTTTTGTCTGATGTTTAATCTGACTAAGGCAAATATTGCTGCGATAGGTTTTAATATTGGGTTCATTGGCAAATATCCGACGAGCGAAGTCATGGTAGTGATTCATATTATCAACACAGATCACCAAAATATAATCGACCTCACCTGATATAAAATAACACTGCAGGATCTCAGGGTGCTCAAGCATTTTCCGTTCAAAATTGCTTAGCAGATCCTCTCGCTGTTGTAATAAGGTAATACTGGTGAAAACGAGTGTCTTATTGACTTTAAAGGGATCTATGATTGCAACATCTTTCGCAATAATTTTACTTTCGCGTAATTTTTTTACGCGACGTAAACACGGAGGAGGCGAGAGCCCAACCTTCTGCGCAAGCTCTTGATTTGTAATCAAATTATCGCCTTGCAGCTCATTCAAAATCCGTTTATCTAGACGATCCAGCTTTGGAAATTTAGCTTTTGAGACATTTTCTTTAATTTCGGCCATCAGATTTTCTCAACTATTTCAAAAAAGACAACCAGGGCATACTATCGCGCAAAGTTAGACCTGTCAATACGACATTGTTTTTATTGTAAATTCGTATATACTGCCTCATCATTTACTATTAAGAGCAGGAAAATGACGCTTAAACGGGATATTTCTACCAGCAATGTATTAATTGCTGCAGCCGGTGGCATGATCGGCTCGGGCTGGTTATTCAGCCCTTTTATCAGCGCTCAAATCGCGGGTAGCAATGCTCTAATCAGTTGGATCATTGCTGCTGTGTTTATGGTCTTCATTGCCCTTCCCCTCTGTGAACTGGGCACCATGTTTCCTGTTTCGGGCGGTCTAGCTAATTATCCCAGTTATAGTCATGGTAAAGAAGTGGGCTTCTTATTTGCATTTACAACGTGGCTATCGTATTTGGTGATGACCCCTATCGAAATCCAGGCCATTTTACAATATTCAAGCCATTTTACTCCCATGTTAATTGTCAAAGAAGCTGCTACGTTTAAACTGTCTGGTATAGGTTATGTGGCTGCTATCAGTATCATGTTATTTGTCGTGATTTTAAATACATTCGGAATTAAATTACTCGCAGAATGTAATAAATACGCCAGTATTCTAAAATTTGTTTTACCCGGGACTGCAATTGTTGCTTTACTCTATACAACGCCTTCGTTTATAAACATAGATATTCATCTTAGTACCAAAGAAAATTGGGAACAAATTTTCTCAGCACTTTCTGTCGGTGGTGTAATTTTTGCATTCACCGGGTTTCAAAATGGACTTATATTAGCAGGTGAAGTTAAAAACCCTCAGCGAGATATTCCTATAGCCATTTTAGGTGCGGTTTTTATCGGGTTTATTTTATATTTTATGTTGCAGCTGAGTTTTCTAGCAGCAATACCTCACCATTATATTACTTCAGGTTGGCAGAATTTAAGCTTTCCGGGCGATAGCGGCCCCTTAGTAGGATTAACTTTATTAGTAGGCCTGGGCGTTGTTGCTGGCCTACTATTATTCGACGCGGCTTTCTCTCCTTTTGGCACTACATTAGTATACACTGCGGCCACCTCACGAATTTTATACGGTATGGCAGAAAATAATCATTTGCCCTCATTCTTTTTGAAATTAAATCGTCACAAAATTCCTTATGTCACTCTATACATCAATTTTTTAGTAGGTAGTTTGAGCTTTCTGCCCTTTCCAGGTT
>JAKORL010000089.1 GCA_029777855.1 Pseudomonadota bacterium | reverse complement strand
TAAAATCAGTAAGAGTGTTCCTACCTGAAGTTTTGCTTGGAAAAAACGATGTGATTTCGATAAGGTGGTGTAGCTTTTGTCAGCTACTTTTCTTTTTTGATCTAATTGGGCGTGTATGCCGTCAAGTTTTTCTTCAATGTTATGTTTAGATTTTTGCCAATTTAATATTTCGTCGTTCAGATTTTTAAATTGATTCTGATAATTCAAAAAAACATTCTGTGCTTCATTCAATGAGACTTTATCTTTGTCTGATAATGCAATATTTTTTTGAAGGCTGGCTTTTTGTATCTCTAGCATTTGATCGATGGTTGTTTTTAGATTGTCTGCATTATTTTTAATATATTGTTGGTTGTCAGAAAGTCGTTTAATCTGGTTGTTGTGAGAATTGATTTCGTTATTTAATTGTTGTTCTTGATCTAATAAGCTTTGGCTAATGTATTTAGATTGAATTTTTTGATAATCAGGTTTTTGGATAGCCCCCAAGTCATCCAAGATGAAATTCAAAAGACCGTAAAACAAAATACCCAGCACAACGGCTGACATTTTTACCCAAAACCGGCTGCTTGAGCTGCCTTTCCCCTCTTTCTCCATTTCTGCACTCTCCTTTGCATTAAGGTCCTATTAGGCTATTAACAGTATAGTCGATCAGGCATGATTGCTAAAGCGGAACACCCTTTTCAGTTTGTAAATAATATTTATATTCGCCGTTTAAAGAGGTAATCCCCCGCTAAAAAGACTTTACTCCCCCCAATAGTGGATGAGATAGTAATTTTGATGATAGTGGCTGTTATGCAAACAATTTCTTGTCTAATTTCTGCAAATCTCGGCAGAATAACTGAGTCTATGTTGTCAGAATTACTGAGAAACTGCAGATATGGTTATGCTTAATAAAAGACTGCTAACAATCATATTTGGCGAAATATACGTCAAAATTTGCTATTTTATTGTGTTTGAGCCTCGTATTTACAATATCCTTTAGCATGATATCTGAGCAAATGCGAACATAATTTCTAAGTAATTGTTTGCATAATAACTGAGTAAATGCTAACCTAATAGCTGAGTAAATGCTTCTGGAGGTAAGGTGTCTGAAAGATTAGCAACAGCCCTATCGGCTGCTAAACAAGCCGCCGCGAGGTATCGTGGTAATATAGTTAGGTCATCGGATCTCGTTCGAAAGGATAGGGAGCTCTTAATACGCAAAGGATGGCTTAGAGAGATTTTTAAAGGTTGGTATTATCTAACGAGGCCAGATCTTGCTGATGGTGATACAACAGCATGGTTTTCTAATTACTGGGATTTTATTCGGATATATTTGGAGCATAGATATAGGAAGAATTATTGCTTATCTGCTGATGCTTCATTTGATTTGCAAGTTGGGAAGAATTTATTTCCTAAGCAGCTTATTATTATAGTACCCGATGGGGGCACAGTCACAACATTACCTTGTGATACTCAGATTATCACCTACGCAGACCCAAAGAATATCCCGGAAGATCGGATAGAGATTAAAGGTTTGCAAGTGATGCCATTAAGTTTAGCAATATGTAAAATCGTGCCTGTGTATTTTAGAGAATGTAGTGAGGATGTAGAGATCGCGTTACGTTCCATAATCAGCTCTAATGAAATAATAAGAAATATTCTGAAATATGGTTTTTATCGGGCTGCCGAGAGGATTCTGGGTGCTTATCATGCTTTAGGTATGTTACAGCAAGAAAAAGATTTGGATGAGGCTTTGCTTCAGGAAGGAAAAAAAATACACCCTATAAATCCATTCGAAAAAACGATGCCCCAATTGAAAAAAAGAAATTATTTATCGCCTTCTGCGGCGAGGATAGAATTATTGTGGGCTAGATACCGAGATGTCATTATTAATGAATTCCCTAAAGCATCTGGACTCCCAAAAAACAGTGCTGAGTATATGGAAAGAGTTGATGACCTTTATAAGTTTGATGCTTACAACTCTCTTTCTATAGAAGGTTATCAAGTCACAGAAGAATTGATTGAAAAAGTTAAAAATAGTCAGTGGGACCCGATTAATAATACAGAAGATAATAATACTAAAAATGCTTTGGCTGCTAGAGGATACTATGAGGCTTTTCAAAGTGTAAAAGAATCTCTTGAAAAAATTTTTTCGGGTATTTCTCCCGGTCTCTGTGTTGAACAAGATTTAGCCACTTGGTACAAAAATTTGTTTATGCCCGCAGTGCGAGGTGCTATAATTAAATTGGCAGATATCTCTGGTTATAGAACTTCGCAGGTTTACATCAGAAATTCTTTTCATGTGCCTCCTCCTAAAGAAGCAATAATGGATGCCATGGAGACTTTTTTTCGATGTTTAAAAGAAGAGGAAGAAGCTTCGGTTCGAGCTGTATTAGGGCATTACATTTTCGTGTATATTCATCCATATATGGATGGTAATGGGCGTACAGCGCGATTTATTCTTAACACAATGCTTGCCTCAGGAGGATATCCCTGGACAATAGTGCAAGTTAAAAACCGAAAACAGTACATAGACGCGCTTGAAACTGCTCATACTAAAAGTGACATCATTGATTTTACGAAATATATCATCGATGAGCTACATCAAAGTGAAGAATACTTCAAATAATCACATAATGCTTATAGAACGTAATAATCTGGGTTAATTGTTTGACAGAGCAGAGTTAGGTTCATCGGCAACAGTTTTAGCACGTTTTAGGTTTCTTTCTTCAGTTTTATCACAACCACTGGATGCGACGGTATATTTAGAAAGAACTATGATGTCGCTTTTGGTAGGCGGAATAGATACACTATCTCGAAAAAGAACTCGATTACCCTGAAATGATTTTATATCTATTATCCCCATCTCTGGATGTTCGTCGCGTTCTAATCGTTTCGTGCCTTTTGGCCACGGTGTGCTAGCACTGAATAGAGTTAAAACATTGGTTTTTGCCTTTGCTTTAAATACTAATTTTGAATCCCCATCGACGGTTTGATTATAGGAATCAATTTGCTGATTTAAAAGATCAACAAAGGTGACGTTCTTATCGGTGTTGCTATGTGTGATATCGGCAGCTTCAACGCAAGCTTCGCAAGGATAGTTTTCAGTATAAATATTGACGACAATGGCATATATTTTTCGAAAGTGTTGTTCTAAGAGTGATTTAACAATGTTTTGAATTTGTTCTGGTCTTATTAGTTTTGAAAGTAGGCTCCGCTCAGAATGCCAATGCTGTAGAAAAAAACCGGCTTCATCAATATCTTTATCTCTTTTCGTTTGGAGAATTTGTTCTGTAGAATAGCCAGCAATAATCATGTGACGAAAACGAGATCTTTCTTCGCCTTGTGAATTAATATGATTCTCATCATCGATAGCTAGGCGAATAGAGAATATATCACGTTTAAATTTTTGCTTGCCATCCGATAAAGCTTCTTCAATGTGGTCTGTTCTTCCAAAGAATGTTAGACATACAACTGCTAAATTGCGTTCTTTTCTTTTAAATGTATTTTGTGCACTAAAATTATTGACATATTCTCGCATTTCGTGATGCACGCTATCATTTGCAGTCATGCGTCTTTTGGCATTTATGTTGGTCGCATCGTAGTGTACGGTCAATGATCGCGCAGGTAATTTCTTATTTTTTGAAGTAAGTGATTTAAACTGTAGAGAAAGTTTATCTATGATGGCAGTTAATAAATGCATAGAGCCATTTTCAATGTCGAAGCCTGAAATCAAATCGCAATCAGAGATTTTTAGTATATATTGAGGATGGTAAAATAAATAAGCAGCAATATCGTAATAATCACGGTAACATGCAAGTGTGAGCAGTGAGGTTTCGTTCATACACGCACGAATAAGATCGGGCTGAGCGTTAGCTAGGTATATAAAGCAAGTTGTTACATCCATCGGAGTACGTCGAACATAACCGTTAGTGTTGACATTCAGTAAATTAACTAGGATGTCGACTGGATATGGTCTCGGAATTCTTTGTAATAGTTTAAGGGAACCGAGCCTTAACGCGATTTCAAAAACATCCAAAGCTGGAAATTCATCTGCAAAGAATAGTAGCTCCTCTTCGATAGCTTGTTTTTTTTGTGAGTCAATATTTTGAAAAGCATTTATACCCGCATTATAGATTTGCATTAGCAAGTCAGGAGGAGGGTTTATACCGACTAATGTTAAAATTATTTCACGATATTCTGTTTTTTGGGGTACTTTTTGGTAAAGAAATTCGAGAGCATAATCTAATGGATATTTTTTTAGTTCAACTTGATTTTTTTTAATATAACGCCAATCCTGTTTGATTAATTTCTGACGAGCATTTTCAGTGTCCATTAACAGGCGAACTATAGTGGATCGTCCACCAATTACTGCATCATGTAAACAATTTATACCTGTAAAATATTTTTGAGTTTCGAGGCCAATATTTCGTCCGCACGACAGCAAATATCGAACTTTTTGTTCCGCATCAACATTACCTCTGATCGCCATCATTAGGGCCGTTTCATCATTTTTGACACGAATGTGAAGCTCTGTTGACCTTGTGGCTATGAATTCGAACACTTCGAATGTGGAGTGAAGGGCTGCATAATGTAAAGGCAGCCCATATTCAATTTTACTTATTTTTGTTGATGTACATTCCTTAATATGGTGATTTTTTAAAAGTTGAAATACGGGGGTGAGTAATTTAAGCGAACAGGATTTTTGACATAGCTCATGAAGAGTCGTTTTGTCATAATCGTTAGGAGGCTCAAGTGACTTCAGCGCCTCTGCTATGATAACGAAGTAACGCTCTTCATAATTGGAAAAACTAAAGAAGTCTGATGGAATGGAATTTTCAAGATCGAATGTTTTTAAGAGTTCAAAAAATAATGTATTCAACAAGTTCTCTTTACTTTTTTTTGTTTCGTTTTTTGCGTAACTCTGTAGTGAGTCATCCTGAGTAAATTTTACTAAAACTGATATTAATAAGTTTTCCAGTGTATCAAAGAAAACTTGATTGTCATTAGGCAGGTCTTGAATGAGACTTTTAAGTAACTCTCCCGTTTCATAAATATAGTTTTCATCTAGGTAAGATATAATGTGTTTAAGAAACCATATACGAGAGTGAGTTATTTGCTTATTCTGGCCTTTATTAAATGCATCCATCAAATTATCGATGAAACTATTAAATGATTTATAGGTGAATCTTGGCCACCAATCTTCTATTATCTTTTTCTTGATTTGAGTAGTGAGCTCTTCGCAGTGTGGTGATTTAACTGCAGTCAATAAAAGAGTCATTGGGAAGGCATCAACAGAAACAAGCTGTTGTGCAACACAATGATCGATTAATCGAATTATGGACACATAGTCGAATTTACCGAATAAGATTAGCAGGGTTTTTTGTTCAAATAATTTTTTTGCTTGTTGTGGATTTTCAGCGAGTAAGTCATAAATTGGCTGTAGGTAATCACCTTCTAATATGACTTCAATAGTCTTTCCTTTTGACATGCTAAACCGTCCTCCTTGATTGCATGACAGTAATAATCTCACAAAAAGCGGTTGATCGCCAGAAATGTTGTTTTCTCTAAGCTATATATATGTGATGCTAAATCAAATAGCGGTGAGTTTGGTTTTAATGAACCCTTAGGGAATATAGTAATACGGATTAGGGAGTTTGTATGTACGATCGGAGTAGCCGCCATCGAGGTCGCTTTTTTGATCGCCGATGTTGAGGACTATGTCATAGCCTTCGTCGGTAATGAGTTTACGGACCGCGGATTTGTAGGGAATGGCGGAATTTTCATGGTAACTGCTGGGTTTGAGAAATAATTCGGTCCATCCTGAGTAGCCTGCTCTATTAAGATTATTCACTGTCAGTGAGCGCATTTTTTCAAAACGACCGGTGACGAAAAAAATACTGATGTGATTTTGTAATGCGTATTTAAATAATTCTAGCGTTGGTTTTATCGGGGGATCTTCGCTTTCGAAAATCAAGGAGCTTAATAGTGGGGAATCTATCCCAAAATCTAACTCTTTCATATAGGGATAATTAGACAACGATGTTTCATCGATATCTAAAACGATGGCTAGTTTTTTGGGATGCGAGAGCAAGTTGTTGGATTGAATTCGATCTCGTAAATAAATTTTGGCATGGTCAATCACTTTTTGTACATCGACTTGATAGTGTCCAGTTTCGTAATAATTAATTAATTGTTTTTTGATAACAAATAGATTTTGAGGCTCTATGGAATAGCTGGGGTGGACAAATAACATGCTGAGAAGTAAGCAGAAGAGGCTGAGGTGGCGATATTTCATTTTTGTGACCCTTAAGACCTTATGTGGGATGAAGTATAACAGAATATGACGAGCACATAAAGATATGTTGTAACGCAACTGCTTCTAATAAAGTAGGCCTTGATACCTATCCTAACCTACTTCCATGGAGGAGGCTGGCATAAACCCAGAGGCTAAGCTTCTTATACGCTAGGCTTTCTAATCCCTGTTTCGCCCATTGTCGGAGCTCGGCAAGAAGTAGTGAGGTAGGCTATAATAAGAGATATAGAAATAAAGGTAGGGGTGTGGGATATGAAAAAGACGAAATCAGAATCAGGATATATTGATGTCATGCCGATGGTATGTAAGGTGGTTAATGAAGATCCGATCGTGATATGGGATCCTAATAAGGGCGTGTGGGATAATGTATTAGCTAATTTGGGAGTAAATAGACAAAAAGAACTTCCAAAAATCATTGATGAAGATGGTGATGACGTAACAGATCAATATCGAAAACGTTTATTGAAGATGAGGGAGCGGGCAAAAAAAGATTTCCCAGATATTATGCGACAAATCGAAGATCTTTCAAGTATATACAAGCCAGATTTGTTTGGCCTCGATAAATTTGATTTTTTGCCAAGTGAAATTGATATTAATGAGCTATTAGCAACAACTGACAACCATCGTGCAAACGGAAAATTAAGTCCTTTGTATTATTTGCTTCAATATGCGGCTCATCAAGTAACAGATACATCAGTAGTGAAATTCACAGTCCTCACTAATAGAGAAAACTTAAATCGTCAAATGGAGGCAGAAGAATTAAACGAATTAGAGAATCATAGGAAGAGGTCGGAGCGCATAATTCATAAACAGCAACAGATAAAAAACGCAGAAAAGATCGATGTTGAAGCTCAATTGAGTGAACTTTTATTGCATGAATTAAATCAAGATACTGTTAAAAGACGAAAATTGATGCTATTGAATAATAATGGCGATGTTTATAAACCTGCTAATGAGGTGAAAAGAGACAGTAAGCCTGGTGGGCTTTGGGGGCTAACTACATCTGCCTTTTCTGCAATTGCAACGCTTGATCCACGCGAAATTGCAAAATCTAACTATTTTTCTTTCCTTGAAGATGAGCTAGTTGGTAAGGGGGCATTTAATCGTGGTATCAATTCTGAGAATGCGAGGGTGTTAAGCAAAATACAGTCAGTAGAGAGCACAGTTCAAAATAAAGAGAAGGAGATTGCTACTGTCAGGACCCTTATTGACGCCTGTCAGCAGGATTTGAAAGAGTTAAAAAAGATGGAAGTACCAGCGGCTAGTGTTGAGGCCACTGCTAAAAGTGGTCAACGCACTGAGATTCTCGTGGAGGGTAAAGAAAAATCATTTATCTGGGACGAGGGTGTTTCGGTCACTGATAATGTTGGAGGCTTGGTCACCGCTTATCTTGATAATCGTGATTTTTCCACTACACGAGCTCGAATATTATCGGCGCGACGCGTTTTAGATGAAATTAGTAAGATATCTGAAGGAAAAGAGGCTATTGACGATCCAATTAAACGAGATATTGCATTGGTTAAATTTCTAAGAAAAGAAAAAGATACTTTTTCGGTTTTTGGGTTTAATCGTAAAGCAAGTAAATTGCATGCGATATATCGTCAAGCTGAAGCGCAATTAAATAACCGAATTAAACATACAATCGGCGAGATTGGCGCTGAAGCAGCGATGAAGATGCATCAGGAAAATATACAATTAAAGAAGGGGCTTGAGAAATTGAAGTTGAAAAACCAAAAAGATTCAACGAGTCTATCTGAATTACAAAACAATCAACAGGGATATGTTCAGGCAGTTGCGGCTTCTCGGCCTGTAAAAGAAGATAGCGTTACAAAAACTAAAGAACTTAATGAGCAGTTTGACCAATCAGTGAAAGACCTTCATGCACAAAATGCAAGTTTATTTAAGATGAGTGCAGAAGAAATGAGCCTGATGCAATCTTCAGAAGGTCAGATTGCAATGTTGGATGAACAAAGGGTGGAATTAAGAAGAAATTTGCTTGTTAATGAAAAAAAATTAGCTCAGGCTGAGGAGGGTTTAAGATTTTTAAATTTGGATGAAGAGCAATTGAGTACGGTGGCTCGTATCCGTTATTTAGAAGTGAGTCAGTTGGCAAAAAAACTCCATCGTGAAAAAGATTTTAATAAAGTCCCTGACATCTCTACGGCCAATCCTAAATCCCTTATGATGTCCGCCAATTCATTTCTTGCGGTGGTGGCTAAGGATCTGGATGTTACCCTTCCTTCAAAAATGCAGTCTGCAATTCCTCGCGATGATCAAGGGCCGGTTCCGACTAAATAATAGGTTTTTGGGTGAGGTTTTCGTTGATAAATACCGTGAATGATTTTGAATAGTTAAGCATTCTTAGGATATGTTTTTTTCTTTATCAGGGCTCCCTGCAGTTTGATGCAAGTTTTTCTAAGAAATTCAATGCAATTCGCTTGCAATGGGGGTGTGGCTCGTGTAGTATCCCCCGACCTGCGTAGTGGTGGCTGTATTTTCCTCTATACAAGATGGCTAAATCTGCAGTTTTGCGGCCCTGAAAAAGCCGGCCAAATAAAGCGCAATTGCTTGACAGTGGGCAGTCGGGTCTTATATGATCCCGCGTCCGTCCTTTTTTATTTAGATTAGTACGATTTTGGAGTTTATTTTACATGGCTAGAGTGAATCAGTTGGTTCGAAAACCTCGTAAAAAATTGATTAAAAAATCTAAAGTGCCTGCCTTAGATCGGTGCCCTCAAAAGCGTGGCGTTTGTACGCGCGTATATACAACTACGCCTAAAAAACCGAACTCTGCATTGCGTAAAGTGGCTCGGGTTCGTTTAACGAATGGCGCAGAAGTGACCGCTTATATTGGTGGTGAAGGCCACAATCTGCAGGAACACTCAGTGGTAACAATACGCGGTGGTCGTGTAAAGGACTTACCTGGTGTGCGATATCATATCGTACGTGGTAATTTGGATACGGCCGGTGTTGATAAACGTAAACAAGGCCGATCTAAGTATGGTCAGAAGAAACCGAAGTCTTAAGGGGAAGAATAATGTCTAGACGAAGCTCAGCACCAGTTCGCATTATTTTAGGAGATCCACTTTTTAAAGAAGTGGAGATTACCAAGTTTATTAATAGTGTTATGCGTAACGGGAAGAAATCTGTAGCCGAAAAAATCGTCTACGGTGCTTTGAATATTGTAGCACTTCGATCTAAAGGAAAAATAAAGAAAAGCGAAGATGAGGCAGGCGGTGAAAGCGGTGGCAAAAGCGGTAAAAGTACCTCTGCAGCTGCGAGCTCTATCTGGAACAGCGATGAATTACGCAAAGTTGCTTTTGAAATGTATGAGTCTGCTTTAGCGAATGTGATGCCTGCAGTTGAGGTAAAATCTCGACGTGTGGGTGGTTCTACCTATCAAGTTCCTGTTGAAGTTCGTGAATCGCGACGTAAAGCATTGGGTAAGCGTTGGTTGGTTCAGTACGCTCAACAACGTGGTGAAAAGTCGATGCCAGAACGCCTGGCCGGCGAAATTTTAGATGCAGCAAATAAACGCGGCGGTGCCTTCAAGAAGATGGAAGATGTCCATCGTACGGCTGATGCTAATAAAGCGTTTATTCATTTTCGGTGGTAATTTAAGATGACGACATTAGCTCCTCGTGCAATCCCTTTAGAAAGAACACGTAATATTGGTATTATGGCCCATATCGACGCCGGAAAAACAACGACAACCGAACGTATTCTGTTTTATACAGGTCGTTCTCATAAAATCGGTGAAGTGCATGAAGGCACGGCCGTCATGGACTGGATGGAGCAAGAGCAAGAGCGTGGAATCACCATTACCTCTGCAGCGACGACAGCATCCTGGCTGGGTATGGACAAGCAATTTCCTCTTCATCGCATTAATATTATTGATACTCCAGGTCACGTGGATTTCACCATTGAGGTTGAGCGTTCACTACGTGTACTTGATGCGGCTGTTACTGTGTTTTGTGCTGTGGGTGGTGTAGAGCCTCAAACTGAAACGGTATGGCGCCAAGCTAATCGTTATGGTGTACCTCGTCTCGGATTTGTTAACAAAATGGATCGTGCGGGCGCCAATTTTGAGCGTGTTGTTTCCCAAATTCGTGATCGCTTAGGCGCTAATCCTGTTCCTATTCAATTGAATATTGGCGCAGAAGAGAATTTTAAAGGCGTGATTGATCTTGTTCGTATGAAAGCGATTATTTGGAATGAAGACGATCGTGGAATGACGTATACAGCGGAAGAAATTCCTGCTGAATTGCTCGATAAAGCGAAGCAATTTCGTGAAGCCATGGTTGAAGCAGCAGCCGAAGCCAATGAAGAACTAATGCATAAATATCTCGAGACCGGTGAATTAACGCCAGAAGAAATTAAAAAAGGACTCAGAATTCGCACAGTTAATAATGAAATTATTCCTGTTCTGTGTGGTTCGGCGTTCAAAAATAAAGGTGTGCAAGCTGTATTAGATGCTGTGATCGAATATCTGCCGGCCCCTAATGATATTCCTGCGATTTTTGGAACGTTAGAAGACGATGTTACTGAAGTTGAGCGGCATCCTTCTGATACTGAGCCTTTTTCAGCATTAGCCTTTAAGATTGCTACAGATCCATTTGTTGGAACACTAACGTTTATCCGTGTGTATTCTGGTGTAGTGCAATCAGGTGATACCGTGTACAATCCCATTAAGCGTAAAAAAGAACGTATTGGTCGATTGTTACAAATGCACGCAAATTCGCGTGAAGAGATTAAAGAAGTTCGTGCGGGTGATATTGCTGCTGCGGTTGGTCTTAAGAATGTTACAACCGGAGACACATTGTGTGATGTCGATCAAGTTGTAACTTTAGAACGCATGGTGTTCCCAGAGCCAGTAATTCACGTCGCTGTTGAGCCTAAAACCAAGGCTGACCAAGAAAAAATGGGTATCGCTCTAGGTAAATTAGCGCAAGAAGATCCTTCATTTCGCGTTCGTACCGATGAAGAAACGGGCCAAACCATTATTTCAGGTATGGGTGAGCTTCACTTAGAAATTATTGTTGATCGTATGCGTCGTGAGTTCAGTGTTGAAGCTAATGTGGGTAAACCTCAAGTGGCGTATCGTGAAACTATTCGTCAACATGTAGAACAAGAAGGTAAATTCGTTCGACAAACAGGTGGTCGTGGTCAGTACGGTCATGTTTGGATTAAGCTTGATCCGAATGAAGCCGGAAAAGGTTTTGAATTTGTGAATGAAATCGCTGGTGGTGTGATTCCTCGCGAATATATTCCTGCAGTAGAAAAAGGTATTGTTGAACAGATGGCTTCTGGTGTTATTGCTGGATACCCTGTTGTTGATGTAAAAGTAACCTTGTTCGATGGTTCTTATCATGATGTAGACTCGAATGAAATGGCATTTAAAATCGCTGGTTCTATGGCGTTCAAAGATGGCGCTAAGAAAGCGAAGCCTGTATTGCTCGAACCTATCATGAAAGTAGAAGTGGTAACTCCTGAAGAGTATATGGGCGATGTGATGGGTGATTTAAACCGTCGCCGTGGTATGTTGCAAGGAATGGACGAAAATCCATCGGGTAAAATCATTAGAGCACTCGTGCCTTTGGCTGAGATGTTTGGTTACTCGACTTCAGTACGATCCTTGTCTCAAGGTCGTGCAACGTATACGATGGAATTTGAGAAGTACACCGAGGCTCCAGCTAACGTAGCTGAAGCCATTATTAGTAGTAGTGAACGTTAATTTTTTGAGAGGATAGAGAAATGGCAAAAGAAACTTTTGAACGTACCCTGCCCCACGTGAACGTGGGCACGATAGGTCACGTGGACCATGGAAAAACGACGTTAACGGCGGCGTTAACGAAATGTTTGGCTGATCTAGGTCAAGCGGAATTCACGTCCTACGACAATATCGATAAAGCGCCTGAAGAACGCGCGCGAGGTATTACCATTTCTACAGCGCACGTGGAATACAAGTCAAAGAGTCGTCACTATGCGCATGTGGACTGTCCAGGCCACGCAGACTATGTGAAAAACATGATTACCGGTGCTGCACAGATGGACGGCGCTATTTTAGTGGTAAGCGCAGCCGACGGCCCTATGCCTCAAACACGTGAACACATTCTGTTGGCGAAACAGGTGGGTGTACCGTACATTGTGGTGTTCTTAAACAAAGCCGACATGGTAGATGATCCTGAATTATTAGAATTGGTTGAGATGGAAATCCGTGATTTATTGAATAAGTATGATTTCCCAGGCGATACAACGCCTATTGTTGTGGGTTCAGCATTAAAAGCGCTTCAAGGCGATACCAGTGATATTGGTGTACCTGCTGTGTTGAAGCTGGTAGATACCTTAGATGCGTACATCCCAGTGCCAGAGCGTGCAATTGATCTGCCTTTCTTAATGCCGATTGAAGATGTGTTCTCAATTTCTGGTCGCGGAACAGTAGTAACAGGGCGAATTGAACGCGGAAAAGTGCACGTAGGCGATGAAATCGAAATTGTGGGATTAAAAGACACTCAAAAAACGACGTGTACGGGTGTGGAAATGTTCCGTAAATTGCTGAACGAAGGTCAGGCAGGTGATAACGTGGGTGTGTTGTTACGTGGTACGAAGCGTGAAGAAGTAGACCGCGGACAAGTATTGGCAAAACCTGGTAGCATCAAGCCGCACTCTAAGTTTGAAGCGGAAGTGTACGTGTTGACGAAAGAAGAAGGTGGACGACATACGCCGTTTTTCAAAGGTTACCGTCCTCAGTTTTACTTCCGAACAACGGACGTGACAGGGGAATGCGTATTACCGGATGGCGTAGAAATGGTAATGCCTGGTGACAACATCAAGATGAATATCACATTGATATGTCCGATTGCGATGGAAGAAGGATTGCGGTTTGCGATTCGAGAAGGTGGTCGTACCGTTGGTGCGGGCGTTGTTGCGAAAATAACTGAGTAATAACAATGACAACGACAGCAGCAGTTAAAAATCAGCGCATTAGAATTCGGTTGAAAGCATTTGATCATCGATTGATCGATGTTTCAACCAAAGAAATTGTTGATACGGCAAAAAGAACAGGTGCTCGAATTAAGGGGCCTATTCCATTGCCTACTGATTTGGAGAAATTTACAATTCTAATTTCTCCTTTCAAGCACAAAGATGCGCGTGATCAGTACGAAATTCGTACTCACAAGCGCTTACTGGATATCATCGATCCAACTGATAAAACAGTTGATGCATTGATGAAGCTTGATTTGGCGGCTGGTGTTGATGTAGAAATCAGCGTGGATTAAGGGGTTTAAACAATGGCAGTTGGTATTGTCGGAAAAAAAGTGGGTATGACTCGCTGCTTTACAGAAGATGGCGGAGCGGTTCCTGTTACCGTTGTATATGTAGAGCCAAATAGAGTCACGCAAGTAAAAACGGTAGAAACCGACGGCTATAACGGCATTCAGGTCGCAGCAGGTTTACGGCGTGCAAATTTAATCAGTAAACCACAAGCTGGGCATTTTGCAAAAGCAGGGGTCGAGCCAGGTGACATGCTGTGTGAATTTCGTCTGAACGATGGCGAATCATCAGCGCTTAACGTGGGCGATCAAGTTAAAGTGGATCATTTCAGCGCAGGTCAGTTGGTTGATATTCGAGGTACCTCAAAAGGTAAAGGTTATGCTGGTGTGATCAAGCGTTATAACTTTAAGCAGCAGCCTGTTAGTCATGGTAATTCCTTGACTACACGTGCTCCTGGTTCGATTGGTCAAAACCAAACACCAGGTAAGGTTTACAAAGGTCGTAAAATGGCTGGGCATATGGGTAATGTTCGAGTAACGGTACAAGCTCACACAGTTTATCGTGTAGATTCAGCGACCAATGTCATATTGATAAAAGGTTCTGTCCCTGGTGCACCAGGTAGTTACGTCGTGATTTTGCCGAGTGTAAAAGGCAAAAAGAAGGAGGCTAACTAATGGCCATTAATTTAAATTTAGCATCAGGCAATAAGTCCGTTCAATTGAATGAAGCTGTGTTTGGTCAAGAGTTTAATGAACCGCTCATTCATCAAGTTGTGACGGCGTATTTCGCAGCGGCACGAGCAGGTACTAAGGCTCAAAAAACACGAGCAGAAGTATCGGGCGGCGGAAAAAAACCTTGGAAACAAAAAGGAACGGGGCGTGCACGAGCAGGTTCAACTCGTAGCCCAATTTGGCGATCAGGTGGTACTACTTTCGCAGCAAAACCACGCGATTATAGCCAAAAAGTAAATCGCAAAATGTATCGTATTGCCATTCGTTCAATTTTGTCTGAATTAGTTCGAAGTGAACGATTGATAGGCGTTGAATCTTTAACATTAGCTGCTCCAAAAACGAAAGAGTTACTGAATAAATTAAATGATCTCAATTGCAATCATGTGTTAATCGTATTGAATGATCATGACACAAACGTACTATTGGCTGCTCGTAATCTGCCTCATGTTGACGTTTGTACTGCTGCGGATATAGATCCAGTTTGTTTGGTGGCTTATGATAAAATTGTCATGACTGTTGACGCCATCAAGAAAATCGAGGAGAAATTACAATGATTGATGAACGTTCATATAAAGTTTTACTTGCTCCTCATATTTCTGAAAAAGCCTCTCTTGTGGGTGAACGACATCAGCAATACGTTTTCAAAGTGTTGAAAGACGCTAACAAGAAAGAGATTAAAAACGCAGTTGAGCAAATGTTTAAAGTAAATGTGGACCATGTTCGCATTGTCAATAAAAAGCCAACCACAGTCCGTAATCGACTGGGTATTGGTCGACGAAGTGGTTGGAAGAAGGCCTATGTAAAAATTGCAGAAGGCCAAACAATCGATTTTACTGGCATGGTATAGGAGTTGAGTCGAGATGGCGATTATTAAAGCTAAACCAACATCAGCAGGGCGCCGATTTGTCGTTGCGCCTTCTAAAGAAGGATTGCATAAAGGACGTCCTTTGGCTGCGTTGACTGTGTCAAAAGGTTCTTTGAAACCAGGCAAGCGAGGCGATGGTCGTAACAATCAAGGTCGTATTACGACGCGTCACCGTGGCGGTGGTCATAAACAATTATATAGAATTATCGATTTTAAGCGAGATAAAGACGGAATTGCTGGACTTGTTGAGCGCGTTGAGTATGATCCTAATCGTACGGCAAGCATTGCGCTGGTATTATATGTCGATGGTGAGCGACGATACATTGTTGCTCCAAAAGGTTTAAGTCAAGGCGATAAAGTAATTTCTGGTCCGAATTCGCCTATTGCTGTCGGAAACTGTTTACCTTTAGCGAATATTCCTGTAGGTTCAACGGTTCACTGTGTAGAAATGAAGCCATCGAAAGGTGCACAGCTTGCACGCAGTGCTGGAACTTCCGTTCAGTTTGTTGCTAAAGAAGGCGAATTTGCTTTTATCAGAATGCGATCAGGTGAGTTACGTCGTGTGCCCATTCAATGTCGAGCGACGATGGGTGAGGTATCAAATTCTGAACATAACTTGCGTTCTTTGGGTAAAGCCGGTGCAAAAAGATGGCGCGGCATACGACCCACAGTGCGTGGTGTGGCGATGAACCCTGTTGACCATCCGCATGGTGGTGGTGAAGGTCGTACATCAGGTGGTCGTCACCCAGTAAGCCCGACCGGTAAACCGACTAAAGGGGCTAAGACACGTAAGAATAAACGAACGGATAAAAATATAATTCGTGGCCGACGTCGCGGACGTAGTAGTAAAGAGTAGTTTGTAGTTCCCAGGTAGTTGGGAGGTACTGAAGGTTAGTGAATTCAAAAGTGGATTCACTGAATGATTTTTTGAAAGTGAGGATAATAACGTGGCAGTACGTTCGAGTAGAAAAGGTCCGTTTGTAGACTATCATCTGCTAGCGAAAGTGTTGAAAGCGGCTAAAAGCAATGATCGTCGACCTGTGAAAACATGGTCACGTCGGTCAACCATCATTCCTGAAATGATAGGTGTGAATGTTGCTATCCATAATGGTCGTCAGCATGTTCCTGTGTACATCACAGAAAACATGGTTGGGCATAAGCTCGGTGAATTTGCGCCTACACGTACATTTAAGGGGCATTCAGCGGATAAAAAAGTTGTTAAGGGTAAAGAGGGTTAATCGTGGAAGTTGCAGCAATATATCGTTATGCGCGTAGTTCAGCCCAAAAGGTTCGGCTCGTTGCTGATCAAATTCGTAATAAGCCTGTGGCCCGGGCGCTGGAAATTTTAGAATTCAGTAAGAAGGGCGCTGCTGAAATGGTTAAGAAAACATTGAATTCAGCGATTGCAAACGCCGAAAATAATAATGGTGCTGATATCGATGAGTTAAAAGTTTCTTCGATTTTTGTAGATGATGGCCCAACGTTGAAACGTGTTAAACCACGTGCGCGTGGTCGTGCGGACCGTGTTATAAAACGGATGTGTCATATCACTGTTAAAGTGTCAGACGAATAAGAGTGAGAATGTAGTATGGGACAAAAAGTTAACCCAATTGGTATGCGTCTTGGTATCACTCAAGAATGGACCTCGACCTGGTATGCTGAGCGTGGTAATTATGCAGATTTTTTGCATGAAGATATCGCAACGCGTCAATATCTTCGTAAGGAGCTTGCGCAAGCTGCTGTGAGTCGAATTGATATAGAACGTCCTGCAAAAACGGCAAGAGTTACGATTCATACGGCTCGACCGGGTGTGATCATTGGTAAAAAAGGCGGCGACGTTGAACGTTTGCGTGCTAAAGTCAGTGAAATCATGGGTATACCAGCTCATGTGAATATTAAAGAAATTAAAAAGCCAGAATTAGATGCAACCTTGGTTGCTGAAAGTATTGCGCAACAATTAGAGCGTCGCGTAATGTTTCGTCGAGCGATGAAACGTGCAGTGCAAAACGCATTGCGAGCGGGTGCCGAAGGTATCCGAGTAGCTGTTGCTGGACGATTGGGCGGGGCTGAAATTGCTCGTACAGAATGGTATCGTGAAGGCCGTGTGCCACTCCATACCTTGCGAGCTGATATTGATTATGGCACTGCGCGAGCAAACACCACCTATGGTGTTATTGGTGTGAAAGTGTGGATCTTCAAAGGGGAAGTGTTTGAGGGCAAAGCTGCAAACACAGAAGCTGCTGAAGAACAACGAGATAAAAGTTAAGGGGTAACTGGCTATGATGCAGCCAAAGCGACAAAAATATCGAAAGATGCATAAGGGGCGTAATCGTGGATGCGCTTCAGTAGGTAATCGTGTATCCTTTGGTGAATATGGACTCAAGTGTGTTGGTCGTGGACGTCTCACCCAACGTCAGCTTGAAGCGGCGCGTCGAGTTATTGCTCGTATCACCAAGCGTGCAGGTAAGATGTGGGTTCGAGTTTTCCCGGACAAGCCGATTACGCAGAAACCACTTGAAGTACGTCAAGGTAAAGGTAAGGGTAATGTGGAATACTTTGTTGCACTCATGCAGCCTGGACGGATGGTATTTGAATTAGACGGTGTTACCGAAGAAGTGGCTCGTGATGCTTTCGTAAAAGCGGCTGCTAAACTAGGTCTCCCGATGGTCTTTGTAAAACGAACGGTGATGTAATGAACGCTAAAGATTTACGATCGAAAACGACACAAGAACTGCTCGATGAGGTTAAATCACTGTTACGTGAGCAGTTTAATTTGCGGATGCAAAAAGGGCTAAGTGAAGGACTGAAAACACATCAGTTCAAACAAGTCCGTCGAGCAATTGCTCGTGTGAAAACAATTTTAGCTGAGAGAGAGCGTGAAAATGGTTGAAGAAACAAAGACAGCGCGATCACTGATTGGAGTGGTTACGAGTGACAAGATGGATAAATCAATCATTGTGACTGTTGTGAGTCACGTTAAGCATCCTCTTTATGGTAAATATATTAAACGTGCAAAAAAGATGGTTGCACATGATGAGCAAAACACCTGTAAAATAGGTGATACTGTTCAGATCGTAGAGAGTCGCCCTATCTCTAAAACAAAAAGTTGGGTTTTGGACAAGATTATTGAACGAGCCGCTTAATTTTGGAGTATTAGTAGCATGATTCAAACACAAACAATGCTGACTGTTGCGGATAACAGTGGTGCACGAAGAGTGATGTGTATTAAGGTGCTTGGGGGATCACACCGCCGTTACGCGAATATTGGTGATGTCATTAAAGTGACCATCAAAGAAGCGATTCCTCGCGGTAAAGTGAAGAAAGGCGATGTTATGTTTGCTTTGGTTGTTCGTACGAAGCATGGTGTTCGTCGTGATGACGGTTCCATTATTCGTTTTGATAGTAATGCAGCTGTGTTACTCAACGGTCAAAAACAACCCATAGGGACACGGATTTTCGGGCCCGTGACGCGTGAATTGCGTTCTGAGCAATTTATGAAGATTGTATCATTAGCACCTGAAGTGCTTTAAGTGAATAGGTGATTGCGATGGGACAAAAGATTAAAACAGGTGATCAAGTAAAGGTGCTAGTAGGCCGCGATAGAGGTCGTACAGGCACTGTATTACGTATGGTTGGCGATGAGTATGCTTTAGTGGAAGGCATTAATATTGTTAAAAAGCATGCGCGTGGAAATCCACAGGCTGGTAAACAGGGTGGCATTATTGAAAGAGAAGCTAAAATTCATAGGTCTAATTTAGCGCTCCTTCATCCTGTCACTAATAAAGCAGGTCGGATTGGTTTTAAAACGCTGGATGATGGACGTAAAGTGAGAGTCTTTAAGTCCGATGGCGAAGTGCTGGATGAATAGGTGTTAAACAATGAGTAGTCGATTTCAACAACGTTATCGTGAAAAGATTGTCCCAGAGCTTAAAAATAAGCTTGGATGTCAATCTGTGATGGAAGTCCCAAGACTTGTCAAAATTACCTTAAATATGGGTGTTGGTGAAGCAATTGCCGACAAGAAAATTGTTGATAATGCAATTCGCGATTTGTCACAAATTTCTGGTCAGAAAGCGGTTAAAACTTTGGCACGTAAATCCATAGCAGGTTTTAAAATTCGGGAAGGTATGCCAATTGGTGCGCGTGTTACTCTGCGCGGCAGTCGCATGTACGATTTTTTAGAGCGATTGGTATGTATTACAATTCCTCGAATTCGCGATTTTCGTGGTATTTCTGCGAAATTTGATGGGCGTGGCAATTTCAATATGGGTATTCGTGAACAAATCGTGTTTCCTGAAATTGAGTACGATAAGATCGATGCAATCCGTGGGTTAAATATTGCGATCACAACAACAGCAAAGACCAATGAACAAGGTCGAGCACTGTTAGACGCATTTAATTTCCCATTTAAGGATAAGGAGTAGGGTACATGGCAAAATTATGCATGGTGAACCGAGATAAAATTAGAGCGCAACTCAGTGCTAAAGCAAAAGTAGTCCGTGAAGCGCTTAAAAAAGTGATTAAAGACCCAGATGTCGATTATGATGAGAAAATAACGGCGATTAATAAACTGACGCAACGTGCTCGCGATGAAAGTCCTTGCCGACATCGTCGCCGATGCAAATGTTGCGGACGTCCACGAGGTGTTTTGCGTAAGTTTAAAATGTGCAGAATTTGTTTACGTAATTTGGCAATGACCGGGAATGTGCCTGGTATTGTTAAATCGAGCTGGTAAAGCGATTTATTGATAGGATAGAAACGATGACGATGCAAGATCCGATTGCTGATATGTTGACGAGAATTCGAAACGGTCAAGCCCGTTTGAAGCCTACTGTCTCCATGCCACATTCAAAATTGAAAGAAGCGATAGCTAAGGTGCTACAAGAGTCTGGATTTATTTCCAAAGTAGACGTTCTTGAAGGTGCAAAAAAAGCCTTAGTGATTACATTAAAGTATCACCGTGGTCAGGGCGTCATTGCGACCATTGATCGTCAAAGTAGACCTGGTTTACGTATTTATCGTCGTAAAGATAAACTGCCGCAAGTAATGAGCGGTTTAGGTATTGCCATTTTATCCACTCCACAAGGCGTTATGACAGAAAAGCAAGCGCGAGTGAAAGGGGTAGGTGGTGAATTATTGTGTACAGTGTGCTAGGAGTCGGTAATGTCTAGAGTCGCAAAAAATCCAATTCCTGTACCCTCTAATGTTCAAGTGAATATTACTAATGAGCAAGTACATGTGAAAGGTCCTAAAGGTGAACAGGTTCTTTCTCTGCACCCGAAAGTGGGTGTCACGCTAGAGTCTGGAGTTTTGAACGTTATTGTTAAAGATGAAGAAGGGGGTGGTGATGCGCAAGGCGGAACCACACGAGCTTTATTGAATAATATGGTCACGGGTGTGGCTCATGAATTTACCAAGCAATTAGAGCTGGTGGGCGTAGGTTATCGAGCTCAAATGCAAGGCGCTAATTTAAAATTAAACTTAGGCTTTTCTCACGATATTATTTTCCCAGTGCCTACCGGTATTCACATTGAGACGCCAAGCCAGACAGAAATTACAGTGAAGGGTGTTAGTAAGCATTTGGTTGGCCAGGTTGCTGCTAATATTCGCAGTTATAGACCACCAGAGCCTTATAAGGCTAAAGGTATTCGCTATAAAGGCGAAGTGATCATTAAGAAAGAGGGTAAAAAGCAATGATAAATAAACGAACCGCGCGACAACGACGTGCGAAAACATTGCGTGCGATTTCTAAACGATTGTTAAAAACGCGTTTGAGTATTCATCGCACTCCTCGACATATTTATGCTCAAGTTATTTTACCAGATGGTAATGTTGTGTCAGCTGCATCAACCGTTGAAAAAGAGTTGCGCTCGCAGTGTAAAAACGGCGGAAATGTAGAAGCTGCAAAACTAGTAGGAAAAGCTGTGGCTGAGCGCGCTTTGAAAGCAAATGTAAAAGAAGTTGCTTTCGATCGCTCAGGATTCGCTTACCATGGGCGTATTAAGGCGCTTGCCGACGCGGCGCGTGAAGCTGGATTAGAGTTTTAACGAAGGGTTCTGAAATGGTCGAAAATGAATTAGCCTCCGATGGTTATATTGAAAAGATGGTCTACGTTGGACGTGTATCCAAAACCACTAGTGGTGGCCGTAAGATGAGCTTTGTTGCTCTCGTTGTTGTTGGTGACGGAAAAGGCAAGGTCGGTTATGGTTTGGGTAAGGCTGCTGAAGTCCCTGCTGCTATGAAGAAAGCAAGTGCAGAAGGTCGTCGTAATATGCGAAGTATCGATCTTAATGGCACAACAATTTGGCATGAAATTAACCAACGCTTTGGGGCTACCAAAGTATTTATGAGACCTGCTTCACCTGGTACTGGTGTTATTGCTGGGCATGCAATGAAAGCAGTGTTTACTGTAATCGGTATTGAAGATGTGTTATCTAAAGTGGTCAATGCATCAAATCCAATTAATGTTGTGCGTGCGACAATTAATGCACTGACTTCAATGAGGTCACCTGAATTAATTGCTTCACGTCGTGGTAAATCAATTAAAGCCGTGGTGGAGGGTTAGTATGGCAGCTGCAAAAGAACTCAAAATCACACTGATTCGTAGCTTGTGCAAACGATTGAAGACGCATCAAGCATGTGTCAGAGGTCTTGGTTTGAAAAAAATCCATCAGACAGTTGTGGTTCAGGATACGCCTGAAAATCGTGGCATGATTAATAAAGTTTCTTATATGTTGAAAATTGAGGGAATGTCATCATGACCATGCGATTAAATACATTAAAACCTGCTCCAGGCGCTAAACGTGAAGGTGTTCGTCTTGGACGCGGAATAGGTTCTGGAAAAGGTAAAACGGGTGGTCGTGGACATAAAGGTCAGACTTCACGTACAGGCTCTTCTATTCCTGTAGGATTTGAAGGTGGTCAGATGCCCATCGCTCGACGTATGCCGAAATTTGGTTTCTCATCAAAAATCAGTCGTACTACGGCAGAAGTTCGCTTGAATGAATTAAATAAAATAGACGGTGATACCGTTAATTTAGAATCACTTCTTGCGGCGAATGTTATTACAGCAGGAATCAGTCGTGTAAAAATTTTTGCAAGCGGCGAGCTTAAAAAAGCAGTCACTGTAAAAGGTTTGGGTGTTACTAAAGGTGCTAAGGCTGCTATTGAAAAAGCTGGCGGGAAGGTTGAAGTATAAATGGCAACTCCGAATTTAGGTAGCGCGTTATCACAAGGAGGGTTGGCTGAGCTCAAGCGTAGGTTGTTATTTGTATTAATGGCAATCATCGTATTTCGAATCGGCTCACATGTTCCTGTGCCTGGTTTAGACCCAGAACGTTTGGCTCATTTATTTAGCCAAAGTCAGGGTGGCATATTTGGTATGTTCAATATGTTTTCGGGCGGTGCTTTTCAACGTGCAACGGTGTTAGCTTTAGGGGTTATGCCTTACATTTCGTCCTCTATTATTATGCAATTATTTTCAGCGGTTGTTCCTAAACTGGAACAGCTGAAAAAAGAAGGTGAATCTGGACGGCGAGTAATTAATCAATACACGCGTTATGGAACGGTTATTTTGTCGTTCTTCCAAGCAGTGGGAATGAGTAAGTGGCTGGCAAGTAATGGAATTCCATTAGAGCCAGGATTTAGTTTTTATTTTACAGCGACCATTAGCATGGTAACGGGTACTATGTTTTTGATGTGGCTCGGTGAACAAATGACTGAGCGTGGCGTTGGTAATGGTATTTCATTGTTGATTTTTGCTGGTATTGTGTCTCGTTTCCCGGAAGCGATTGCTCAAGTGTTTACTCAAGTGAAGCAAGGTCAGATGCAAGGAATTAGTTTGTTATTATTGTTGGTGTTAGTGGTTTTAGTAACAGGTTTTGTAGTTTTTGTTGAACGTGCGCAGCGGCGAATTACCGTGAATTATGCAAAACGTCAGCAAGGTCGACGTGTTTATGCGGCTCAGAAAAGCCATTTGCCATTTAAGATTAATATGGCGGGTGTAATACCACCGATATTTGCATCAAGCTTGATATTTTTCCCGTCGACGATCGCGGGATTTTTCTCGGATATGCCGAGTATGCATTGGTTACAAACAGTAAGTATTGCGCTAAGCCCAGGGCAACCTCTATATTTGGTTGCATTTACAGCGGCAATATTTTTCTTTTGTTTCTTTTATACGGCAATGGTGTTTAATCCGAATGAAACAGCTGAAAATTTAAAGAAATCGGGTGCTTTTATCCCAGGCATTCGACCAGGTGAGCAAACGGCTCGCTATATAGATTCTGTGATGACGCGATTGACTTTTGTCGGCGCTATTTATTTAACAGCGGTTGCGTTGATGCCAGAATTTTTGATTTTGAAATGGCATGTGCCTTTTCATTTTGGAGGTACTTCATTGTTGATTACAGTGGTAGTGCTGATGGATTTTTGGGCGCAATTGCAAGCGCATTTAATGTCGCACCAATATGAGTCGCTGATGAAAAAGGCGAATCTAAAAGGTGGTCATTTTGGCTTGTCGCGTTGAGAGCGGAGAGAGTACTATGAAAGTGCGCGCGTCAGTAAAACGAATTTGTCGTAATTGCAAAGTTGTTCGACGTAATGGTGGGGTGAGAGTCATCTGTAAAGATGCCAGGCATAAGCAGCGTCAAGGCTAGCTTTGGTATTGAGGATGCTTAAATCCTTATAAAGAGTGCGGAATTGATTGATTGTTAGATTATTTCGCGCTATGATATTCAGCTTTTTGGAGAATAGTGAATGGCTCGTATAGCCGGTGTACATATACCAGACGATAAACACGTGCGTATCGCGCTACGTAGCATTTATGGAATTGGTCCTACTCGCTCAGAACAAATTTGCAAATTGGCGAAAGTGGCACCTGAGTCCAAAGTGAAAGACCTCACAGAGGTAGATTTGGATAAGCTTCGTACTGAAGTTGATAAATTCACGACCGAAGGTGATTTACGACGAGAAGTCAGTACGAATATTAAACGATTGAAAGATATTGGCAGTTATCGTGGAATGCGTCATCGACGTGGGTTGCCCGTGCGTGGTCAACGTACGAATACCAACGCTCGTACACGTAAAGGCCCCAAGAAACCCATTCGTAAATAGGAAAGTGAGATATTATGGCAAAAGCTAAAGCAACAACTCGAGTACGTAAGAAAGCTAAACGTACAGTGTCACAGGGGATAGCTCATATTCAAGCTTCTTTTAACAACACGATTATTACCATTACAGATATGCAAGGTAATGCCTTAGCGAGCGATAGCTCTGGACGTAAGGGTTTTAAAGGCTCTCGTAAGAGTACACCGTTTGCTGCTCAGGTGGCTTCTGAAGCCGTGGGCAAGTTAGTCAAAGAAATGGGGCTTAGAGAAGTGCATGTCCGAGTACGAGGTGTGGGGTCAGGGCGTGAGTCTGCCATTCGGGCACTCAATTCAGCCGGCTTGACGATAAGATCAATTTCCGATGTTACACCGATACCACACAACGGTTGTCGTCCGCCTAAAAAACGACGAATTTAGGAGTTAGAAATGGCTAGATATGTAGGTCCAAAATGTAAATTAATGCGTCGTGAAGGCACGGATATAGGCCTTAAGAGCTCTATACGTGATATCGATACAAAATGTAATATGAAACAAGTCCCTGGTCAGCATGGGGCTCGACGTAGTCGACTAACAGACTATGGCGTGCAATTACGTATGAAGCAAATGATCCGCCGTTACTATGGTTTATTAGAAAAACAATTCCGTCGTTATTACGAAATGGCTGATCGACAAAAAGGTTCTACGGGTGATAATTTATTATTGATATTAGAAAGTCGTTTAGATAACGTTGTATTTCGCATGGGTTTTGCGAGTACGCGTGCTGAAGCACGACAATTAGTTAATCACAGCTCAATCTTGCTGAATGGAGAAATTTGTAATATTCCATCTCGGTTATTGGTTCCTGGTGATGTAGTAGAAATTCGTGAGCGTTCTAAAGGACAATTGCGAATTAAAGCGGCTTTGGAATTAGCGAGACAATCACCACAGCCCGATTGGCTTGATGTTGATGATACAAAAATGATTGGTACTTTTAGGGCGTTGCCTAAGACGGCAGATTTGCCTGCTGAATTTAAGGTTAATTTGGTAGTAGAGTTGTACTCGAAATAGAGGTGTTTAGTATTATGATGCAGGATATTTACTCCAGTTTTTTGACCCCGCAGTCCATTAAGGTTGAAAGTATTACGTCAACGCATTCACGTATTACGCTTGAGCCGCTTGAAAGAGGCTTTGGCTATACATTAGGTAATGCGATGCGCCGTATTTTACTCTCATCTATGTCGGGTGCAGCGGTTGTTTCTGTTGAATTTGATGGTGGAGTAGTTCTGCATGAATTCAGCACTATCGATGGTGTTCAAGAAGACGTCATTGATATCTTATTAAATTTGAAAGGCGTTGCATTAAAATTGCACGGTCGTGATGAAGTCAAATTAAAACTTGTTAAAAAAGGTAAAGGTCCTGTAACGGCTGCTGATATTCAATTAGAGCATGACGTTGAAGTAGTGAATCCTACGCATGTGATTGCGAATCTTACCAAAAATATAGATCTCAATATGACGTTAACGGTAAAAACTGGTCGCGGCTATTTGCCAGCGGCTCAGCGATTTACTGGAGAAGAAGGGCGCTCAATTGGTGTATTGCATTTAGATGCATCTTTTAGTCCAGTTCGACGCGTTGCATATGAAGTGGAAAACGCTCGAGTTGAGAAACGCACTGACCTTGACAAGCTTGTTATTGATTTGGAAACAAACGGTACCTTGAATCCTGAAGAAGCAATTCGCCGAACAGCAACTATTTTGCAACATCAATTAGCGGCTTTCGTAGATCTGCAAGCAGAGCCTATACAAAAAATTCAGTCTTCAGGCTCTGATGTTAATCCGATGTTATTACGTTCTGTTGACGATTTAGAGCTTACAGTACGTGCCGCAAATTGTTTGAAAGCAGAAAACATTTTTTATATCGGTGACCTTGTTCAGCGTAGTGAAAATGATTTGCTCAAAACACCCAATCTTGGAAAGAAATCATTGACTGAGATTAAAAGTGTATTGAGTTCTCGTGGATTATCTTTGGGAATGTCAATTGATAATTGGCCACCTAAAGAATTAGCAGATAAATAGGAAGAGAAATGAGACATCGTCATAGTGGTAGAAAATTAAACCGTAATAGCTCTCATCGCAAAGCGATGTTTAAGAATATGGCGGCTTCGCTCATTCAGCATGAGCTCATTAAAACAACTTTGGCAAAAGCGAAAGAGTTGCGTGGGATTGTAGAACCTATGATCACCGCTGCAAAAACGGATAGCGTTGCTGGTCGTCGAGTAGCCTTTAGTCGCCTTCGAGATAAAGCGGCTGTAGGTAAGCTGTTTACCGTTCTTGGTCCGCGCTATAAAGAGCGACCAGGTGGTTATTTGCGTATCATCAAATGCGGCTATCGTAACGGCGATTGCGCTCCTGTCGCTCTCGTTGAGTTGGTGGATCGTGAAGGTGCGCCAGAGTAGTCTCTAAAATTCCAGTGTGGGATAGGGGCATTTATGCCCCTTTTTTTTGGGGGCTAAGAATATAGTTAAAAAAATGAGAAAAAAATAATAATAAGTGGCTTTTTCCCTTGATATTTCTGCTTAAATATGATATAAATTGGCATTGTATGACTAAGAATGAACATCTAAAGATAGACTGAATGCTATGATCAATATTACAGAATTACTCAATAAATGCTTTGGCGAAAATAAAGGGCGTTATGCCTTCAGTGCTAGAAAACGCAGCGATGTCAACATACAGCACGTTGTACGAACCATGATCCCCTATATTGGCCAGAGGGTACTTTGTGAAGGAGTCCCAGTTCAGTTATCCTGGGAGCATGTCGGTTCTTATTTAGAGTCACGTGGACTAAATCGCACTACATCTTGCACGGACCTGTATACGCAACTCTTGATGATTATAGGACAAATGTCCGCGGTCCGGAAAATTGTCGAAAACAATCTAATGGTATTCAAATTTGAAGAGCAACAAACTGCGTATGCTTTTTTGAATTTTACCTCTGCTATTTTACCCATCAGAAATGCCGAATATCCCAAAATCAACAACACTGAATTTATTCTGACCGAAGAACAATACTCTTGTTGCGAATTATATGCTATGCAAAGAAGTGGAGAAGTTTCGACTACGAAAATTGGAGACCACTATTTTTTAAAAACATTGAGAGCCGATACGCTTGATTATAGTTATGCTTTTATATTAGGAATAATGCCCGGTAATGGGGTGACTAAACGTCAAAATCTACGTTATGTGAATCGTGGAAACTATACTGTTAATCCCAAGGGAAAGGTGACGGCTAGAATTAATAAGCAACCGATGTATACCACAGAACAAAAAAAAGGATTTTATCAAATTCAGTCATGCACATACCTAGATAGTAAGCTAATAAGTCCAGCATTTGGTTTTACCAAAGAACGAAATCGTAAGCTTTACGGACTAATGACGCATAGAGCTGATGCGTTAGTTAACCGTATGCTAGTTAGTGATGGAGGAACGGTCGGGCACGTATTTGATTGCTCTGATTTCATTACCGCACAAAACAACCATAATTCTGAGAAAAAGGGTAATAATAAATGGAGCTATTCACATGAAGAGATGGATAAATTTAAAGTACACAATCTCAAAGCAAGGCCGTATAGTTCGAAAACAAATGAATGTCTGGCACGATTACGTTTTAATATCTGTCGAAGCATTGTAACAATTTGTTCTGATACTTTAGAGTCCCGCCTATTGGCTTATGATTTTGCTCAAGAATTATTAGCATTTTTTGCAGATTACGCTGAAAAAAAAGGCTTCGAGTTAAACCCGAATTTTAGAATTCCGATTGTTTTTTATACAAGAAAAGAAGCTGCTGTTGAAGATAATGATTTCTCTGTGGGGGGTGAGCATGAGTTGCGATTTTATACTGAAGCTATGCATGCGGAAGACCAGAAGAAAGCAGTCGAAATCTATAATGACTCTGTATTAAGAAATTCCTATTTTGATACAAATAATTTCGAATTTATGTTGGGTTTACCCAATATAACATCCGCTATGCTCACTGAAGAAGTTCGTTGTGGTCTCCCATTGGTTATGGCCATGATTAGAGCAGGTTATGTGCGTATGCTAGGGCGATTATTGAGGGGGAGGAATGATGTTGTAAAAACCTTATGTCGTGAAATGATCGATAAAAAAGATGTTTCTCGGAATGATAGTCTAATTTCACAGCTCATTTTGGCAGAAGCCTTTGATATAGCAGAAGAACTTCTTGTTGCAACAAAATCCAATAAATATAATTTACTTAAGGGAAATTCTAGATTATCAGAACATCTGATTCGTTATGGAAATCCACGACAATTAAATTATATGGAATTTGATAAGATTCTATTAACAGCTGCAGAAAAAGGCGCATGGGTTACCATTATTTTGTGCGTCAAAGAATATCCAGATATGGATAAAGGTTTATTAGGGCAATTATTGTATTATGCGAGTCAGTCCGGTAAATATAAAGAGGCTGAATTATTATTGAAAATGGGGGCGGATAGGTCCGCAGAAGTGTCAGGGTTAAGAGCGATTCAGCATGCTGTTGAGAAAAAAGACTGGGCAATGGTGGCAATATTTGCATTATTTCCAGCAGATAAAGATGATTTCGTGGCTTATGGTTTTGCATTATTAAAAGCGCTCGAACATGAGCAGCCTGGAATTGCTAAGTTGTTACTGTTAGCGGGTGCAAAGCCTACATGGCGAAAGGTCATTAAAAAACATGAACTGGAGTCGGCACTGTATTATGCAGTGAAACATGGATTCGATGAATTATTGCCTGATTTAATTAAGCATGAAACTGAGTGTGAGGGTGGCTTTGCTATTTCTCGCCGATGGCTTGCTGTAGATCTTGCTGTTGTCAAAAAAAATGAAATGGCGATGAAGCTGCTTGCTGAGTTTCCAATTTCAGATTCATTTTTTTTGAATAGACCAGATTTAGTTTGCAAGTTAGTTGTGGAGGCTTTGGCAATTGGAAATCATGAACTTACGGAATATCGGCTATTGAAACATTTAACTGCAAGTGATCTTGTCGGTTCTGATGGTAATATTATCTTGAACGGTTTTCGAATTATCCAAGATCATTTGCAGTGGGCTTGTTCTCATTTACCTTTGCACTATAAAAAAGTGGTGTTGAGTAATGTTGTGGAGATTCTGTTGAAGGCTAAAGAATTAGTAATGCTGAAGAATTTGATTACCTATTTTAGAACGCAAACAGATTATTACCAATTCATTGATGATCTTTTCTTCGGGGTGATATCAAAGAAAGTATCTGCTGATAACATTGGGTTTATTAAGGATTTAATTAATGGAGTGGTGAATCGTTCAGCGCAACGACAGTCTTGGCAGTTTGCAGTAAATCATGCATTGTGTGATTCTTTAAATCAGCCTGCAGAAAATGTGCCTTATCTGTTGTTAGAGCTTGGTGCTGAGCCAGATTATTATGGAGAGAATGGGCATGCCATTGTCGAAAAGGTTGTAGATTTAGGGAATGAAACGCTTTTACGACATTTATTAGAGAATTATTGTTTTAGTAAAGCAATTAAAAATAGGTTGTTAACTGCAGCAGTCAATGCGAAAGGATTAACATGGCTCGCACTAGAATTGGTTGTGAAATATAAAACACCAGTTCAGTCTGATCATGCTATTGCTTCATTTGTTCGATACCAAGCTGATTTAGTTTTAGCGATGCTCGACGCTATTGATAAAAAGCATTATTATCATCACTCATTTCGCGCTGTTTTTTATAGCGCGTGGGTTTATGGATATCAGTCAACAAATAAAATGGTCTGTAACAAATTAATGTCTCTGTTAGGGCCCACTTTTATATGTCATTTGGTATTGCTACGTCTCTCTGTGCTCTACAAATTATCTTTAGGGTCGAATTTGTTTTGCAGATTTTCTAATTTGAAGCAGGCTTTAAGTGAGAGGTGTCTCTACTACGTAATATCGCCGATATATGGGGTAACTTTTGACGCTTTTCACGAAAATGTACTCGGACTTTTGAATAATTATTTCTCTAGACTTCATCAATTGCCGGAGGATGATGTAATAGTAAGCACCTATGAAACTATATCAGGCCTTTTTAAACAAGCAACATCCAAAACGAGGTCCGGTTTTTTTGGAGCTTTATTTTCTGGTAATGGTTTCGAAAAAGCAATGCATCGCTATTTTGAAGACGTTGATTCGCTTATAAGTACTTCCGTACCTGAAGCCAAACCAGAATTATCTGAGCCGTTGTCTCTATTGAAAAATTGAATTTGTATCGGTGTGTAAAATAGCTATAATTACAGCAGGAGTAGCAATATGACACATAAAACGTTACCTGGCAGGTCGGTGAAAGCATCTGCAGTAGAGAATCAAACCTACAAGGTTTTTCCAAACGATTTGAATTCGATGGGGAAAGTCTTTGGAGGTTTGATTATGTCAATAATTGATCGCACAGCTTTGGTGGTTGCTGAGCGGCATAGTGGATCGTCTTGTGTGACAGTTTCTGTCGATTCGATTCATTTTTTAGCGCCTGCAACGCGTGGGGATACTTTACTATTTAGCGCATCAGTGAATCGAAGTTGGACAAGTTCGATGGAAATAGGCGTTCGCGTCACTATCGAAAATTATCGAACGCGCGAGACTCACCATATTTTGTCAGCCTATCTGACATTTGTTGCGTTAGACGATAATGGAAAACCGACTCGAGTTCCCTCAGTCATTCCCGAATCTTTTATTGAAAAAAGACGATATGCTGAAGCGGATGAGCGCCGTAAACTTCGCCGTGAAGAAATGGAAAAAAGACGCAGCGATCGTGAACAGAATTAATACTCAAAAGCGTTCTAATCAATTAAGGTAGAGGATTGGATCAAGGATCTATAGTCGAAAAAAATTATAAATCAGCTATTTTAGTGTAAAAAATTATACAAGATGCAATGCTTTGGGGTAGTTAGCGGGAATTAATTGACTCATTTTTGTCGATTTTTGGTGCAAGGATCTTGTGGTAACCTGACTTTTCTGCAGGTTTTTCTCAAAAGACTCTTGCGTTTTTGAATCTTTTGTCACAAAGTTACTTCTTCGCTTTGGCTAACCGAAAAAATTTGGAGAATAGATGTTTAAGCATCGGTTTGATCAGGCATTAATGCCGGATGCTGAAGCTACAGTCGAGGACGAAAAACTACCTCTCGACGCAGCTTTAGAAAAGTTGTCCTTGGATGATGACGCAAGACTGCCATCCTATGTCTTAAACGTCCCTGTTGTAGTGTCCAGTGATTCTGATGCGACCTCAGACGAAGAAAATGACGTAAAATTTAAATTTCCTGAAGATTCATTTAATAACCCACGAGATTTTATTCGTTTGTTACCATCGGAAGAGACAGTTGCAAATAAGAAGAAAAAAAATCATCGGCGCGGGATGATTGGCCCAGAGAAATTGTTGCCAGATGGCGGGCCGGTGATTTGGGATTCTGGAGCGGAGAAAGTGCTGTCTACGCTTTCATTTACCGCTTTTTCTCGAGATGATTCTCGAGATGCTTACAAGCGGCTCAAAGTAGTCTTTGGTTTAAACAAAATGCGTTCTTTAAGTTCGGCACGTAATGGGGCGTTGCAAAAATCGGTAAATTCATTCAAATATACAGGTGTGACATCTCGAAAATTTGGATTTTTTTGGGATGGTATATGGCAAAAGAAATCAAATGGTGGATGGCAAGAAATTACTTACGAAGAAGCCAGAGCATTTTACAAACAGCTTAAGCATCAAAATAGACTTGTGGCAAAAAAATTTAGAGCGGAAATTGAAAAAAGCCGCGGTCACATGGTGCCCTACCGAGAAATTCGCGATGCGATCAAAAATCACCAGCATACTAGCGACCTTGTCAGAGGAAGTCGATCTGATAACAATCCTTTGGTTTATCTAGTTTTTTTTGACGGAGACGTGGTCTCCGCTAATAGCGCTTTTTCAGAGTATGACAAAATAGTTAGTTGTGCTGAAAAATCGCCACCCGCCGTTATTTCTGGGGGATATTTGGTGGTGGAAAAGGAAAATCCATTGATGGATTTGGGTGTGGAAATCGATTTGGTAGTACGACACGCTACAGCGCAATATATCAAAGCAGGGGTTTATTATCCTGAACCAAATACTTTAGTTATTGTCGGGTTAGATAAGGATACTGTCCTGGAAAACTTTTCTGATGGGACGTTAGATTATGAAACACCTAAAGAAATGCCTCTTTTAATGAAGAAAGTGCAAGTTGCTCGTCATATAAATGCG
>JAKORL010000088.1 GCA_029777855.1 Pseudomonadota bacterium | reverse complement strand
TCAGTGAATCCTGAACGAGAACTTTTAAAACGGGGTTATGACTCCACGATTCTTTCTTTTGGTAAATTGCCTAAGAAAGCTATTCAAGTTCCCAAATATATGGGCGGAACCACGACACCTGACTTTGTTTATGTGGTAGAGCGTGAAGACGAATCTCATGTCTACTTATTAGTGGAGACGAAAGCGGAAGGTTCTGGAAAACGACTCAGTGATGAACAAATCGTGGCAATTCAGGAGCGTTTCTTTGGCACGTTAAAAGAACATGGGATTGAGTATCAAGAAGCAACAACTGCTGAAGAGGTCTATGCGAAGCTAAGAAAGGTGGCGAAATTACATGATAACTAATCTGATGAATTTAGTAGAATCTGGCGATATTGCAAAAACAGGTGCCAAACCTAAATTACCGACGACCATCCCAAAATTAACGGATACGATGCTTGATGTGTATCGTATCCCGTTGAAATACTTATATTATAATGATGAGAACGGTCGAATTGCTACGCAGATTCGTAGAGAATTTGGAACGCTATCTCCTCATGCGGACGAATTAGATTCGGACTATAACGATAAAATCGCAGCCTTTATTGAGGAAGATAACGCCTCTGCCTTAAAGAAAACTAAAAAATCAATCAAGGAAAAAGGTCAACAAGTCTATGGATATGTGCTGCAAGATGGCCGTATTATTGACGGGAACCGCCGTTTTACGGCCTTAAGACAGTTACAAGCTGAAGCTGGGACGAGTCAATACTTTGAAGCAGTGATTTTGCCGTTTACTTATGATGCCAAAGCAGATCGCGCTCAGATTAAACGGCTTGAATTAGCTATACAGATGGGGACCGAAGAAAAACTTCAATATGACCCTGTGGATTTGGCGGTAGATATCTATCAAACAATCATTAGCGATGGCTTAATGACGAAAAAAGATTATGCGAATGAAGCCAATATGACTCTCAAAGAAATAGAAAATCGAATAGCAGCCATTGAGTTAACCCATGATTTTCTTGAGTTTATTAATGCTTCGCCAGACGCTTATTATATTATCAAAGATGCTAAACTTTATAATCCATTATTTGAGCTTGCAAAGAAATTTGCAACAACTTTTCCCAATCAGGGACCAAAATATGAACAAACAAAAGAAACGGCCTTTGCATTATTAGGGAAAATGGTCCACACTGGTGGTGATACTGTTAGGGAAGTTCGTGATTATTTAAAGAACATTGTCAGTTCTGCTGATAATGATGATTACAATGATGCTATCGAAGACTTTGTTGAAGATTTTCGGGACAAGCTAGAGAGTCAACCTATCCAATCGGCTGCAGATTACCGCAAAAGATTAGAAGAAGCCACGCCAGAATTACGTCAAATCAGTGAAGTATATAATAAGACTGTTAATCGTCAAAATCGTGGCAAGAATGTCGATAGTTTTATCGCAGATGTAAGGGAGACGCTGAATACCTTAAATGATATAAAACGCGGTGATGGTCTAACGGGTAACCTACAGTTCTCAAACTTTTCTAAGGATCAAGTGGCCGAAATTCGGGAGATGCTGGTTAAAATCAATCTTCTAAGTGGCGACCTAATAGAGGTGTATGAAGATGAGCTTTAATGTCAAGTTGGTCGGTGACGAAGGTATCTTCAAGTTCATTGACAACGAAGATGACGTTTTAAAGACTCGAAAAATGAGTCGATTTTTGGAGAGGTATCATTCTTTTTTTCAAAACCTTGATCAATTAGAACTTTCAAGTGAGTTGAATTATGTTCAACTCACTGAATTGATTGCAAAACTTAATGATAGACTAGATGACAATTTAGATATAGATGAAGAAGTACGTGCGTTTATAGAACAAAATAGATATGCAATAGACGAGCAGAGAATTGCCGGGATAACTATTAAAGAATACGATAATCGTTGGAACTTAGAATTACAGCAATTTGAAGAGATTGTTAATCGAGAAATCAGTCGTCCCTTAAAACCCCAACAAGTTCAAGCAAGTTTTTATCTGGCGACCATGAAACGGGCTGCGAATTTTAGTGTGCCTGGTGCAGGAAAAACAGCCATGACCTATGGCGCATTTGCTTACCTTTCTTCTTTAGCTATGGATGAAGTGAATAAACTATTAGTCATTGCACCACTGAATGCCTTTGAAGCTTGGCGTACAGAATTCATCGAAGTATTTGGTGATAAGCGCCAACTCTCCTTCATGAACCTGAAAGACTTTGATAATCCTGCTGACATCCGAACAAATTGGGGGATAGCCAATGTAATTGTGATTAATTATGAATCGCTCTTTGGATGGAAACTGTCGGTTTTGAATGCCTTAATTGATGAAAATACGATGATAGTGTTCGATGAGGTTCATCGTATAAAAAATCCAGCTGGGAAACGAGCCCAAAGTGCCTTAGAGCTAGGAAAGCAAGCACGTTATCATTACGTTCTCACAGGAACTCCCATCCCAAATTCTTACAAAGATATCTACAATTTTCTGCATTTGCTGTATGATAATGAGTATGAGTCTTTCTTTAGCTGGGATATCCACGATTTAGAAGCATCGAATGCTATTGAAATTAACGAGAAGCTACAGCCTTTTTTTTGGCGTACCACTAAAAAAGATTTGAATGTCCCTGAAGCTGAACCAGACCAACTCATCGTTGTTCAACCCAGTGGGCGACAAATTGACTTAGCTAAAACGATTCATGAAGTTGAAACGAATGTTTTGGGGCGATATATTCGATTGTTACAAGCTTCAACCAATCCCGCCCTCTTAACTGAAAAAATCAATTTTCAAGATTTAGGTTTTTTATTTGATGAGATTGATTATACGTTGGGTTCTGCGCTTGATTCGGCTGAACAAAGTAGAGCAAAACAACGTATGTATCTTGATGCCGATGTAGACTCGATGGTGACACCCAAGTTTCTGGCAGGTATGCAACTCATTGAGCAACTCGTTGCTGAAGGTAAGAAGGTTATTGTTTGGGGGATTTTTGTTGGAACTATGCACAAAATAAACAATGAGTTAAAAGAAAAAGGAATATTATCACATTTGATTTACGGACAAACCCCTAAAGAGGACCGTGTTGAGTTGATTAATCAATTTCGCAGTGGTTCGGTTCAAGTGTTGATTTCAAATCCGGCAACCTTAGGAGAGTCCATCTCATTGCACCAATCGGTTCATGATGCTGTTTATTTTGAATACAACTTTAACTTAACCTTTATGTTGCAATCGCGAGATCGTATTCACCGATTAGGTTTAGATGATAATCAATATACGCGCTATTATTACTTGATGACAGATGGAAATAACGCACATAACGGCTTCATTGACCAATTAGTCTATGATCGGCTGAAAGAAAAAGAGGCAGTGATGATGAATGCTATAGAAGGTAATTTGTTACTTCCAGAAGTAGGAGATGATTATTTGGAAGATGTGAAGAAAGTAATCAAAAAGATTAGAATATAGAATATTACTTACAAAATGATTGAACAGTGGACCAGATAAATTATTTGCTAATCACTGGTTTTTTGAACTTGTAGATTTTTAATGTTGATTGACTTATTTTTAGTATACAACTGCCTATTTAATAACTTGCCATTTTAATACTTATTGGTCTATATCAGAAATTAAAACAGTAGCAAATTTAATAGGGCTCTTTGTCAACTGTAGTGGGTAGATGAAAAGCTAACATCTAGAGAGAACGAACTTCGTTCTCTCTTTCTTT
>JAKORL010000087.1 GCA_029777855.1 Pseudomonadota bacterium | reverse complement strand
TAAAACGGCTAGAAAAGGAGTAACCTCATGAATAATAGACTCGAACGTGTCAACGAAGCCATGGCGGCATTGCGCCAGGGTCGTATGATCATTTTATCCGATGACGAAAATCGTGAAAACGAAGGTGACATGATTCTTGCAGCAGAACACGCCACTCCAGAAAAAATTAATGTCATGATACAAAACGGCGGGTTAGTGTGTTTAGCGATGACAGAATATGATAGCCAGCGTTTGCAACTTCCTTTGATACCGCGGAGACAGGCCAGTTCATCATTAACACCGCATTTTATGACATCATTCGGTGCTATCCAGGGCGTTCATACTGGAATATCCGCAGCCGATCGTGCAACGACCATTTCACGAGCCTGCGACCCTTCAAGCACCCCGCAGGATTTTATTACTCCTGGCCACGTCTTCCCATTATTGGCGAATGAAAAGGGGGTATTTGGACGTCAGGGCCACACCGAAGGCAGTGTCGATTTATTACGGTTGGCTGGCTTGCGTCCAATGGCTGTTATCTGTGAAGTCATGAATCCTGATGGCACTATGGCAAAAGGCGACGAATTAACAACCTTTGCAAAAAATCATAAGTTTCCCATAATTTCTGTGGCGGATATTATTTATTTTAGAATGTATCATGATCGTTTAGTGCGAGAAGTTGCTAAAGCGAAGCTTCCCATCCGCAATCGTGGGTCTTTTATGATTAGAACATTCGAAAGTTTAGTGGATGGGGCAGAACATATTGCCCTCATTAGAGATTCTATTGATATGAGCGAACCCTGTTTAGTTCGGATTCATTCAGAATGTTTGACGGGCGATTTACTCAGTTCTGCTCGATGTGATTGCGGTTGGCAATTAGATAAATCACTTGATCGTCTGGGTGAGGAAGGTGGGGTAATGATTTATCTTAGACAAGAAGGCCGGGGTATTGGATTAGTGAATAAAATTCGTGCTTATTCATTACAAGATCAAGGTTTAGATACCGTGGAAGCCAATCAACGTTTAGGATTTTCTGAAGATGCGCGAGAATATGGTATTGCAGCCCAAATTTTACGTTATTTGGGGCTCACGCAAGTGCGATTATTAACGAATAATCCACGCAAGATTGAAGGTATTGCGCAGTACGGCATTAACGTGGTACAACGCGAGTCGTTGGAGATGCCTCCTACGATAGATAATATCACTTATCTAGAAACGAAGCGGGATAAGTTGGGGCATTTATTGGCTGATAAAATGGAGGTTACAGGATGAAAATTATTAAGCCTAAGGATATCGAGGCACCTTTTCGAGTCGGAATTGTCGTTAGTCGTTACAACGAACAAGTGACTCAGCGTTTGTATGAAGGCGCATTAATTCGATTAAATGAATTAAAAATAACCTCTGATTTAATCACAGTCGCGTGGGTTCCAGGCGCTGTCGAAATTCCTATTGCAGCACAAACCATGGTCGATACCGGTGCGTTTAATGTCATTATTGCTTTTGGTTGTGTCATTAAAGGCGAAACGGACCACTATCAATATGTATGCGAATCTGTCACCCGCGGATGTCAGCAAGTTGCACTTGAAAATGGCGTTCCTGTTATTTTTGGTGTTCTCACCACAAATACCGAATTACAAGCCCTCGATCGTGCAGGTGGTGCTAAAGGCCACGTAGGTCGTGAATGCGTAGATACTGCGTTTGAAACGCTGTCTGTGCTTCGTCAGATTGATGAGCTGGTTTTTTAGACACAATCTAATGACTTCATGCTTATTGCATAAACACTCTTTTGCCTCTTAATTCGACCCCTTGGTATTCATTTTCTTAGAGAGTGTTGCCAGGTAAGACAGTGACTAATTCTGGCCTAACTTGAGCAAGAAGCTGGAGTATCATGGGCATTAATTTCACACAAATACGAAGCTTATGGTATAAAATTCGAACTTCCTCTCTAGGATTAAGATGCATACTTTCATTGCAACATCGCAGTGCGAGCGCATGTTGTTCTAAATTTCCTAAGCACAAACCCTTTTGAAAAAATGCAGCAGCGAGAAATTGGCTAGGTGTGTCTGGGGTTGTTATTGGATCCAGTAAATTTATAGCTTCTTTATTATTGCCAAGTTTTCTGTAGCATTGTGCAGCTATGATCACATCAGTTTCAGACGGTGCATTATTAAGCTTGAATTTATTAAGTTTCTCGATACATAAGTTATTATCATCTTTCCTACTAGCAATTTTTGAAGCGAGTTCATCACCATGTTGCACTGATAAACAAGCTTCTGCTGCTTCAATGTTATTCAGCTCTAAATGACAGTGAGCTATAAGTGGTATACGTTTTAGATGTTCAATATTGCTAAGGAAAGCAATAGCAATTTTAAAAAGACCGTAATATATGCATATTTCTGCAATATTAATTATTTGCTCAGTAGTCAGTGGTTCACTTTGCTCCAGATAAGCAGTAATGAGGGCTGACTTATCTATAATAGGGTCTCCTTTGTAGTGTTCACAGTTTGAGACTACAGTAAGCACAGATTGACTTAATTGAACGGTTTGTGGATGATTGCCCCCGTAAAAGTTGGAATAAATACCCAGTGATCGTAAAAGAGCAGATTCACCAAGATGGTTCTTTGTTATCTTACACAGCCCATGGCCGTAATTAAAGAGTGCTTGGCCTACCAGTAAATGCGAAGGATTATAGAGAATTGAGAAGATTTCTATCACTTTTTGAAGATACTCCACACCATTTACATGATCCCCCATTGAGGTGTAAACGTTTGCAGCATTATTGAGAATAATTCCAATTTTATGCCAGTCTAAGGGCTGTTGTGCTTTTAGCATGGCTAGCGCTTTCTCATAGACTTGTAGCGCACGAGGATAGTCACCCTCTCTATGATGAATGGAGGCAAGGTGACTATATAGTGCGATTTGATGCTTGCTGTTCGTACTCGGAGAAATATCAATAATAGACTGAGTTTTGCTGATGAGTGATTTTGCTTTTGTCAAACTATTAGCTTGTAAGTAGACACCACAGAGATTCACTAGTATATCCAGTAGTTTTGGATCGTCCTCTTTGTATAGCTTAAGGTATATTGAGTAAGCATGTTCTAATGTTTCTAAACCGAGTTCTAATAACCTAACATTTAGATAAATTCCGCCTAAATCATTCAGAGTATCAGCTACCTCAACACTATCTTCGCCGAATTGCGATTGGCAGTGAGGAAGTAATGTCTTGTATACTTCGATGGCGGTTTTATCATCGTGTCTGTTTGTTAAGGTTTTGGCAAATTGTCTACACGTTTTATAATATAAGATAGATGGGACTTGGTCTCTTGAGTGAATAATCTCCATTGCTTGACGAATGTATTTATATTCGAGATCATGTTGTGCCATTTTAGCACAGCAAACCGTTAGGCAATTCAAGCATTCGACTTTTTTTGCGAAATCAACAGCGTCATCATTTTCGAAAATCTTTAGTGCGCGTTGAAATGTTGCTAATGCTTGATCAAGTTTATCACTAGAGCAATAAGCTTCACCCAAATTGAGGAGTAAGCCTGCATTAATAAGATGATCTGGGCCTACTTTATCGTGAATTAATTTTTGAGCTTCTAAATAACATGCTATCGCTTGAGTTGAATCATTAGAGTGTCTGTAAGCATTGCCTAAATTTACTAGGTTTCTTGAAACAAGTTCATGTTTATCTCCGTAATGACTTTTTAAAAGAGGTAATGCTTGCGATAATAGTTTAATCGCAGTTTCATAGTCAGCTGTCATCGTGTAACAAATGGCCAAATTGTTAAGCGTGACCGCAATTTCAACGTGATCTGGAGCATACATTTCTTTATAACATTTTAAGACAAATGTCAGGATTTCTTTTTGTTGCTCGTAAGCCCCGATATATCCGTAAGCAAGCGCAAGGTTATTGAGAATACTGCCTTCAAGTTCAGCATTTATTATCTCATGTGTTTGGCATAATCCCAAACTGCGTTGGTAATATTCTACGGCCTCATGATATCGTCCCAACTCCACTATTGAATTACCCAGAGCATTGTTAGTCAATACCATTTCGAGCGGATTGGGGTGAGTTTTGTATACTGCTAGCGCAGTTCGGGCCTGCTTTTCAGCCTCAGGATATTGACATAGTTGTAACAGACAATTGCAATACAGTCTGGATAACTTGGCCGTATGCCACTGCCATATTTTCTCTTGTGAGACAGGTAGAGTTGATATATGGTGTTGAATATATTGAATATGTGGCATGAGTCCTTGCTGTCTTTTTTCATCAGCTAGGGCATTATGTTCACCGCTATAGTCAAGATTAATATATGAAGCGATTTTTTCTAGAATATCGATTTTAGCTTTTTCGTCATGATCTACACGCAATACAGTTTGTACGAGTTGGTGAATCTTTGCATGATTAGCAGTGCTCGTAGATTCTAATAAGCTAAATTGACGTAGAATATTAAGGGCGTCATCACATTTTGATGGGGATTTGCACCATTTTTGCAATAAGCTTTCGCCAATGGGTACTTCAGGTGCTAAATACGCAGCTGCAGGTAAAAGTTCTAGGGCAAGTGGATTTTGAATTTGTTCAAGGCAAAGCTGTAGTGTGATATAGATAGAATCTTTATGGGGATCTGCTACTAAAGGAGATGCTGCAAGTAATTTTTTCTGATTTATTTGTTTAGCGTGATATAATTCAATATAGCTACTAATCGAAATATTGCGAGTGACAATGTACCCAGTTGCCTGTGCAAGGCCTAGAGGAAAAAATCCTAAGTCTTCAGCTAAATGTAATGCTGTTTTCTCATTGAATAATTGATCGGGTAGTACTTTTCTTATGTACGCAACAGCTTCCTCCGCGGAAAAAATATCCAGAGCGATTTGGTTAAATGAGTTTTTCCATATCTTATCATCTCGTGAAGTGACTATAATTGATACTTCATTATTTACAGATGGAGGTAAATAATCCATTGTATCTTGTTCCTTAGCCGCGCCATCGAAAACGACTAAGATAGATCCGGACAGAGATAATTTTTTATAAACATTTCCCACAATCTCTTTTTTGCTTAGCAGTTTGACATCGATATTTAACGCAATTGCGAGCCTTTGAAATTCAATATTGAGTTGATCATGGTACGTACAATCTGCATTAAGCCACAATACAGTCTTGAATAGTTTGCGGAGAATTGCTCGATGAACGCATTCAATAGCGAGCTGTGTTTTGCCAATACCACCAGTGCCCGTGATTTGTGAGGATTTTTGAATGACCCAGTGCTGATTAGGTTGAGAAAGATTACTCATCAGTGAATTAAGTTGTGCTTCCCTTCCTGTAAATGAAGAAAGTTGAGGGGGAATGTGCCAATGATGTGAAAATAATGAGGTATCTGGGTTGCTGTCAGTTTTAAGCACCTCGTTGCTAAGAGCTTTTTTCATCTTACATCCCTGTAGTTATGTTAAACAATAATCTCATACGCAAAGTTCTACAGCTTGGAGTTTGACGGATCTTGTTGAGGGTAATGAGACGTAGCCTTTGGTATTGCTGTCCAGTAGTCTAGCACGCAGTAAATTGAAGGGCAATTAGTATCCATGACAGGGTCAAATCTGGAATTATAACTATTTCAGAGAAGCAAAATGCCGAGTAGATTACGTAATAAATAAAGAAACTAAAATCATTTTGATATATTTCCAGATTTGACCCCATTGCTTCATCTCTACCTATTTTGTTCATCCTTATAAACATCGTCGATACCATGAATCGTGATTTTTCCTTGAGGGCAAACCATAAGAAGTCTAGTGGAATGAATTCCTACTATAACCATTTATTATACTTATATCGAATTAATTCAAAAAAGGAATTGAATCCAACACTTCTTGAGCATGATTTTTAATGCTGACTTTACGCCAGGCTTGTATGATCTTGCCTTCGGGGTTAATAAGAAAAGTGCTGCGAATGAGGCCGTCGAATAATTTTTTGCCGAAAAGGGTTTTTTCTCCAATAACGCCAAAGTAACGACAGAGTTCGCTGTGTTCATCTGAAATCAAAGGGAATGGAAGTTCACATTTGGTTTTGAATTTCTCGTGGGATTTTAAGGTGTCTCTAGAAACACCGATAATTACTGCATTTTTTTCGTCGAATTTTTTTTGTAGATCCCTGAAATTTTTTGATTCGATGGTGCATCCTGGGGTGTTATCTTTGGGGTAAAAATATAAAACGATATATTTGCCTTTTAATTTGTGCAAATTGATGGTCGTGCCATCAGTTGCGGGAAAATCTTGATTAGGAACTTTTGTGGGTTCAGTAGTTGCCATAGTGTTTCTCCTTAAAACTAGCGTCGATCAGGTTCCAAATTTCCGTCAATGTTGATTTCGTCACATAAAAGTAAAAATTGATCACGTAAATCGGCGATGCTTAAATTGGCGGGCACGTTGATGGCCAATGTGATTGTCGTAATGGGTGTGTTGTTATAGCTCATGGTATCTGAGCGGACCGCATCAACGTTGATTTGTTGTGTAATAAAAAATTGTAAGGCAGTGCCCAGTGTTCCTGGTGCATCGACTCCAATCATTTGTGCGGTGTACGGAAGGTAACCTTCTTCTGATGTGCTTGCTGCGGGGCGATTGCTGATCAACAATATGCCGTGTTCAGCTTGCAAACTCGGAAGAGCAGTTTCTAATTTAGCAACGTCGCTCCAGTTTCCACCAATCATCATGACAAAGCATTGTTGTCCACTCATCGTAGACATGTAGCAATTGAGAATATTGCACTGATGTTGGCTGCAGAGGCCTGCCATAAGAAACAAGGGATTTTTAGTTTTATCAGCCAACGCTAATATGGTTAGGACGATCATGGTGCACCCGTTTTTTTACAGTAAGGCTAGTAGGGTAGCATAAGGAGAATATGGCTACTAGACCTAGTACACTCAATCGAGATGGTCAATAATGAGATTATAATGTACTATTTCTACATCATTAGATTTTATCATGAGGAGAGTGGGATGTTTCATGGGAGTATTGTTGCTTTGGTCACGCCGATGCGAGTTGACGGCTCTGTGGATTTGGATGTGTTGAGTCAATTGATCGAGTGGCAAATAGCTTCTGGAACGGATGGTATCGTAGTACTCGGTACTACAGGGGAGTCGCCAACCATTACTCATGAGGAACGTATCAAAGTCATTCGTAAGGCTGTTGAAACGGCTGCGGGTCGTGTTCCAGTAATTGCGGGTACAGGTTCTAATTCAACGCAAATTACTATTCAATACACTCAAGAAGCGATGGATTTAGGCGTTGATGCCTGTTTGTTAGTCACACCCTACTACAATAAACCAACGCAAGAAGGGCTGTATTTACATTTCAAAGCAATAGCCGAAGCAGTGGCTGTGCCTCAAATTTTATATAATGTACCATCCCGAACGAGCTGTGATTTATTGCCTGAAACAACTGCCCGCTTAAGTCAAATTGCCAATATTGTTGGCATCAAAGAAGCAAGCCCCGATCCACAACGGCCCGCGCAATTGATGAAAGTATTATCTGAAAGTTCTCAAGGATCATCAAAACCGATTATTGATATTCTCAGTGGAGATGATATTAATGCATTTGCTTATATGAAACAGGGTGCGAAAGGCGTTATTTCAGTGACAGCAAATGTCGCCCCAAAATTAGTTCACGAATTGTGTGAAGCGGCTTTATCGGGTAATTTCGAAAAAGCTGAAAAACTTGATCAGCAATTAAATCCTTTAAATACGAATTTATTTGTTGAAACTAATCCCATCCCTACCAAATGGGCTTTATTTGAAATGGGAAAAATACCTGCTGGAATACGTTTACCTTTGACTCAATTGTCTCAACCCAAGCATAATGTTGTACGAGAAGCATTGTCGCAAGCGGGTATCCTATAAATGTTTGCGCTTATTTAATTGGAGATACAAAATGAATTTAACTCGATTTTTAATAGTTCCAAGTTTGTTGGGATCAATGATCTTAACTGGATGCAGTTCAGTGAGTGAAAGTTATAAAAATTATGATCCTACTCGTCGGTATTTACGCACCGATGCATATTTTTCAGATCCTATTTCAGTACCGCCAACGCTCAGTGATAATAAAATGGAAGAGTATTATCCTGTTCCTGAATTACCTAAAGATAAATCAGGTGATAAACCTTCATTAAATCCTCCCAGTAATTCGATGAGTTAAGGGGCGAGTAGGGGTTAAATCTCTATTTGCCATCTTTAACAAAACACAAGTATTGCCTATTGGAAGTGCAGGCAGCTAGAGATCTGACCCCTACTTAGATATGGTGCATTTTATACATTTTATATTGACTAAATTTAGTCAGTCTGCTATGTTTAAAACATGGATACGCGCTTTATACCACATAACATGCACCTCACCTCGATTGAGCACTTTGCTCATTTGGACCCTCATTTGTTAGTTTTGAATCAACAAATGTATATTTATCAAGCGCCTATCATCAACGAAATTCCCCGTGAAATACCCGGAGTGTATACACTTTGTGGCGGTCGACAAGTTGGTAAATCGACACTTTTAAAACAGTGGATGCTTTCTCTACTTAAGAGTGGTGTCGAACCAGAAAGAATAGGTTTTATATCGGGTGAGTTAATTGATGATCATCATTCTTTGGTTAAATTAGTCAGCCATCAACTGACTGAAATGCCGCAAGATAAAATAATCTATTTAATTATTGATGAAATTACTTACATTTCTGGTTGGGATAAAGGAGTCAAGTTCCTGGCCGATGCTGGTCTGATTCGAAATGTTGTTTTAGTGTTAACTGGTTCTGACCTTGTTATTTTACAAGAAGCAAGAATGCGTTTTCCTGGCAGACGAGGTAAAGCCGATAAAGTAAATTTTCACTTATATTCTCTATCTTTTCATGATTACTTAGATCTTACAAATCAACTTCCTAGTGATTCGCAGCTCAAAAATATCGACCCAGAAGCAATGGGCCATCTATATCGAGCATTTAATTCTTATTTAATTCACGGCGGCTATTTAACTGCTATTAATGAATATGCAAAACACGGCACAATTAGCATTTCGACATTGGATACTTATGCTGAGTGGGTTAGAGGTGATATGTTAAAGCGCGATCGTAGAGAACTTTATTTAAAAGAAATCATTGGTTCTATTTTTAAGCGATTTAATACACAAGTTTCGTGGATTAATTTGGCAAAAGATTTGTCCATAGATCATCCTCAAACAATTGCAGATTATATTGCTGCGCTTGAATCAATGGATGCCGTTTTTGTTCAGCACGCATTAATAGAAGATAAATTAGTAGCCGCCCCTAAAAAACATAAGAAAATCATGTTCACTGATCCTTTTATCTATCATGCGTTGAATCAATGGGTTCATCCTACAGATAATCCATATCAAAATCAGATTTTACCTACGATAAACGATCCTGAAAAATGCTCAAAATTAGTTGAGAGTACTGTGTCCACGCATTTAAAAAGAAAATTTCCTACCTATTATATCAAAGCAGAAGGTGAAGTGGACATCGCTTATATTAAAGATAAAAAATTCTGGCCCATTGAAGTCAAATGGACAGAACAATTACGGACACATGATCTGAAACAAATAAAAAAATATTTGAATGCTCAAATATTCGCGAAAGTGGACTCTATAACGAAAACATTAGATATTCCTACAGTTCCAGTTCCTATAGGATTGCTTAATCTTGAAGAATTGTGATTCTTAACGCATGAATATCCGTTTCCATCAGATTGCCGAGCGCTTGATAAATTAAGCGATGAGATTCAACCAGGCTTTTGCCCAAAAATTGGGGGGATTTAATAATCACCGAGTAGTGTCCCATACCGGTGCTTGCGCCGGCATGGCCTACGTGGTGCTGGCTGTCATCGATGACTTCGAGTTTTTCTGGTGAGAGGGCTTGTGTGAGACGTTCTCGAATAATGGTTAATCTATCTGGAGAGTTCATCATAATGTTCCTGTTGCTGAAGATGGTTTGCTGTCGTTATCGTCTTTTAAGTAACGCATCATGTAAATACTTTGGGCGAGAGCAAATAATAAAGTGGCTCCCAGGGCGCAAGGGAATTTAAAAATTACCCAGACTTTAGTACTATAATGATAGGCAACGTATATATTTACAAATCCGAGGAGGATAAAAAAGATTGCCCATAAGAAATTTAATTTGTGCCAAACGGCGTGGGGCAGGGATATTTTGGAATCCATTAAACGTTGGAGAAAAGGTTTTTTTCCGATAAATTGAGAGCCAATAAAAAATACACCAAATACCCAATAAATGACGGTAGGTTTCCATTTGAAAAATAGGGGGTTGTGGAAAATAATTGTTGCAGAACCTAAAAGAAAAATTGTCGCAAATGTTACGACTTGCATGGTTTCAAATCGACGAAATTTAAGCCAGTAGCTGAGTACCTGTAGTCCCGATGTGACCATTGCTACCATGGTGGCAATGTAGATATCAAATAAAAAATAAGCGATAAAGAAAAAGAAAATCGGCAAAAAGTCGAATAATAATTTCATGGCTCATTAGCTCCGGGTAAGTCTCATAACGATGAATTCTATCACAGTTTTATCCGCATCCAAAATCGGCGTGAGAATCTAACACAGGAAAATTCTAAAGAAAATGGCTATAATCATAACATTGTGAATCATGGAGTCATTTTTGTGACGCAGGTATTGAATATTCATCCAGACAATCCCCAATTACGGTTGGTGAGATTGGCCGTGGACTGCCTCAGGCAAGGCGGGGTCATTGTGTACCCCACAGACTCGGCCTATGCCTTAGGCTGCCAGATGGGTGATAAAAAGGCCTTGGAGCGAATTCGGCAGCTTAGAGAGCTGGAAGAGGGGCACAATTTCACCCTCGTTTGCAGTGACCTATCCGAAATTGCCACCTACGCCAAAGTGAGCAACCCCATCTATCGATTTCTAAAAGCTCATACTCCGGGCGCTTTTACCTACATTCTAGACGCCACCAACGAGGTGCCAAAGCGATTGCAGCACCCAAAGCGTAAAACGATTGGTATTCGAGTGCCAGACAACAAAGTAGCTTTAGAGCTGTTGAAAGAATTAAACGAACCGATCATGAGTGTGACCCTCATACTCCCTGGAAGTGAAGATCCCATGTTTGATCCAGATGAAATCATCGATCGTCTCGATAATCGTGTCGATGTGATCGTCAATTCAGGCTATTGCGACATTGAGCCTACCACCATCGTTGATTTAACATCAGGCGAAGCTTCAATTCTTCGTCAGGGTAAAGGAATTCTTTAGTCAAAATGCACTATCAGATAAAATAATTTTATAAGATAGTCAATATTTGATGCTCAATTGTTACTGAATCTATACAGCTAAACAAACCCGTTTAATTGTTGAATAACGTGGTACTATAAGCTTTGGTATGTCAAGTACTGTACTATTTAGAGAAATACGTGACCTCAGGGAGATTTTTAAAATGACTATCACAGGTAATAATGGTTGCCTTTTTTTTCTGTGCTGAGGCTAAGACCAGAGCATCAGCCATTGCCAATTTGTGCTGTCTTGATAATTTAGCGGCTAACACAGCAATACTCATATCAATTGGCATAACATGAGCACTTTCAGTGACGCCAATAATATCAAAAGCACAGGCCTCGTCTTTTTCACGGCAGACCCACTTAAATAATTCATATTGAACGATGGCTGGTACAATTAAGTGATCAGTATCCTTTAAATACTTAGCAAAGGAAGAATGGAGTTTTCCATTGCTTAACCACTCGATCCAACCACAAGTATCTACGAGATGCATTATTCTCTATCCTTTCTATCACGATAATGTGTTGTATTAGATCCTTGTAGTATACCTTTTACATCTTCAATGGAATACTGGGGTACCAGGTGAATAGTGTCCCCCTCGGGTATTAATATAAATTTTTGTCCAACTTTAATATTCATTTGATCCCGTATTTCTTTGGGAATACAAATTTGAAATTTAGAAGACAGCGTAGCAGCATACATAATTTTACCTTAATAGTATCGATCGATATATTGTAGTATAAGCCATTGATCGATAAAGGTCAAAAGGATGTATTATAAATTTACGTCACGACGCATCAAAGTACGAGCAAGTGGAAACTTTGGATATTATTGGAGCGATGAAAGTTGCTTCGTTAACCACATAACCTCTAAGTTATGACATAATTGTGTATACGAATCATTTTATCGGTCTGTTCTTTGTAACAGTATTAAATCTTCAATCTGTACTATAATTTAATATATAACCGGCCAAGTAAATGTACTATTTCAATGTTAGATGAACGAGTACAAAGGGGTTAGTATATGCTGAAGCGAGATGAACAAATTTTACAACAAAACGAACTTAATCAATTTACGTACAAAGATTTAGTTAGTGTACGTACTCAGAGGTCTGTACTTTTTAAACACGAAGATCAGAGTATTAACAGAGTGATGCAGTTTGACAGTGGAGGCTATGTTTCACTTTCAGTAATTCCACAGGAGAAAACTGAATCAACAAAGCCCTCTGCTCAAGATCGTAGGGCAATGTTTCAGAACAGACCCAAAAACCCTTCTCCCGGAAATCGACCTCAGTGGACAGTTACACCAGCTCAGCAAAATAAAGATCAGCCAATGATAAAAGAAGCGGGCTGGAAATTCCATTTGTCTATTGCCCAGGATCATGAAAACATTGAGAAAGCTTGGAATATTTTAGTTCCAATATTACTTAAACACAAAGTTGGTCAGGCTAAGGTTGTCAAGCCAGAGAGTACTTCAGAAGCTAACAAAGTCATTGCTGTGTATACGTTCAATGGTGGTCCTAAATTGGATCAATGGGAACCATTTCTCAAAGATGTTGAATCAGCTTTTAGAGAAAACACTGTTACTCCTGGGGGAAATATCTTTGAACACAAAATTGAGGGCAGTGATTATATTTATTATCGTAATGATGCTGGTCCAGATGGTAAATATGTTGCTGATGAGTATAATTTTTTGTATAGGGTAGTGGATAAAATACCGATTTCAGAGTCACAAATTGAAAAGATAGGAGGGGAGTTGAAAGAAAATCAAGGTGTAGTTGGTTGTATTGTAAAATTAAGAGATAGTGATAACTGTTGTCTTTACATAAAAGATAATGATCGTTGGATCACGCAGAAATTTGATGTTGGATTATTGAAAAATCTAGAAGATCCTAATACGCCTAAACAGCTTAAAATTTCTCCTATTAATAATCGGTCGGCTTATATAGCCTTGGTTGTCCCACAACTAAATCGAGCAATACCTGATACCAATAATGTGACGAAAGACCAAAACCCATTCAGAGGTATTGATTTTACACAGGCGAGGACGTTGAAACATTAAATATCAGCAATAAAACAGTTGATATTTATCAAAATAAGGATTATACTGTTAAAAGTTCATGTAGTTATCATTTAATTATTGCTGTAAGTGGAGACCTGAATATGAAACAAAATTTAGAAGTGCTTATTTCTCAAGTTGAGCTTTCTGATGACTGCGAGCATTTATATTTGTATACCAGGAATAGCGAAGACTGCAATTGTTTGTGGAGCCAACTTGCTGGACAAGCCTTAGATTGCACAGAGGGGCGTCAACCAATTTTGTATAATATGCCAGAAGATCCGCCCGAATCTCATGTGTTAGAGATTGAAAGTGATCCTGATCAGTTAATTTTGTTATTACAGTATCTAGAAAATGATATGAAGGATCACGCATTTTTGCAGCCAGGTACTACAGAACATATTCGTGCACAAATCGAAGAAAACACTGCGAAACACGCGATTAATATTGTATTGAAATAAGGATATCAAAGGGCGCAAGCACAGTGTTTATCACCCTCAGCAAATTTATCTAAGGCTATGGCTATTAGTGCCAACTCATCTCGCCCATACCTTCCTCATCCCCCCTATGGGTTTCCTATTGAGCCCCCAGTCGAGCACTGGTATCATATTCGTTTACTTTTGGGTGGTAAGCACATGACGACAGACCTTGAGAACGAGCAGCTTCAAGCCGAAGAGCCTATTGCGCTGGTTCGGGGGGAGGCGTATACCGCTATGCCCAAGGATCTTTACATTCCACCTGAGGCATTACAGGTTATTTTGGAGTCGTTTGAAGGCCCGCTTGATCTATTGCTGTATCTGATCAAACGCCAAAATCTCGATATTCTGGACATTCCTGTCGCTGAAATTACTCGTCAATATGTGTCGTATGTTGAACTCATGCAGATCATGAATTTTGAATTGGCGGCTGAATATTTGGTCATGGCAGCGATGTTGGCTGAAATTAAATCACGAATGCTTTTACCGCGTTCCAGCGAAGATGCTGCAGAAAATGAAGACGATCCGCGAGCAGAATTAGTGCGACGTCTGCAAGAATATGAGCGCTTTAAAAAAGCAGCAGAAAATATCGATAATCTTCAACGTATGGATCGGGACTTTTTCCCGATTTCAGCAGTGGATGCCGGGGAAATTTCTGCTCCCGTAACCTTTGCACAAGTTGATTTAAAAGAATTGTTAGCTGCATTGGTTAAAGTGTTTGAACGTGCAAAATTAAATGCACATCATCATATCGAAAAAGAAGTATTATCATTACGTGAACGCATGTCTGATATTTTGCATAAAATTAAACGTGATGAATTTACTCGTTTTAGTGATCTTTTTGATGGTCAAGAAGGTCGATTAGGTGTGGTCGTAAGTTTTATTGCAATTTTGGAATTGTTAAAGCAATCAATGATCGAAATTGTGCAAGCTGAGCCTTTCGCTCCAATTCATGTAAAAGCAATTGCATAGGAGAAAAACGTGGAATTGTCGGTAGATCAAATTAAACGAATTATAGAAGCTTCTCTGTTGATGAATCGTGAGCCACAACCCGCTAAAAAACTCGCGGAATTATTTACTCCTGAAGAAGATGTTAATGAACGTGCTATTATCGATACACTGACAATCTTAGCCGATGATTATCGTGGCCGAGGAATTGAATTAGTGGAAGTGGCTTCAGGATACCGATTTCAGGTCTGTTCTGATTTGTCGCCCTGGATTCAACGTACAATGGAAGAGAAGCCGCAACGATATTCTCGGGCATTGTTGGAAACGCTCGCATTAATTGCCTATCGCCAACCGATCACACGCGCTGAAATTGAAGAAGTACGTGGTGTCGTTGTGAGCACGCAAATTATGCGAACGCTTGAAGAAAGAGAGTGGGTTCGAGTGATTGGCCATCGCGACGTACCTGGCCGTCCTGCGTTGTATGCAACAACAAAACAGTTTTTAAATGATTTAAATCTAAAAAGCCTTGGAGAGCTACCAACTTTAGCAGAGCTTCAAGATCTTGATAAAATTGATGGTGAGATTCAACAATTAAATTTGGATATCGCTATTGAGCAGGAAAAATCACCTGAATTGTCCGACGATTCGAATGAGATTCAAAACGAATCAAATGGTTTGCAACATGTGGATCAAGAAACAATCTCTTCAGACGATCGAGTTATGATTGTTAATGAATCACAAGATCCTGAGTCGGGTCATAATTTATCTGCTGAAGAATACGCACTTGAAACATCCAATCAAAATGTAGAAAATGCCACAAACATTGAGCCTGAACAAGGCAGTGAATCGAGTACTAACCACAATGGGGATAATACGATGGATCAACTTGATGATGAATTTGATGTGGAGGAAATTAATGAGCTTACCGAAATTTCCTGGACCGAAAGTCAAATTGGAAGTATCGATGAAGAGGAAGAAGAATTCTTAACCTCAGACGAAACTAATTACGATGAAGAGTCCGAACTCTCTGATGCGGCCAGCGAAAATCTCGAAGAAACCGAAGAAACTGAAGAAACCGATGAAGCTCAAGAATATTCTGAATCAGATGAAAATGAGTGGGGTGACGAAGAATTAGAGTTAGAAGATGAGCATGAATTAACTGAAACTGACGTCTAATGAAAACAGAAAAATTACAGAAAGTACTTGCTCGAGCTGGACTAGGATCTCGTCGTACTCTGGAGGATTGGATATCTCAAGGGCGAGTTCAAGTGAATGGTGCAGTAGCTTCTTTAGGAGCTCGTGTTTCAAATCGCGATAAAGTGAAAGTCGATGGCCGCCTAATTCAATTTCCAGAAATAACAAAAGAGCCACGCGTATTACTTTATCACAAACCCGCTGGAGAGATGTGCACACGCAAAGACCCTGAAGGACGTGCAACTGTATTTCAAGCATTGCCAAGATTATCTGGGGGACGATGGATAGCGGTAGGTCGACTAGATTATAATACCGCGGGATTATTAATCTTTACCGATAGCGGCGAGCTAGCCAATCAACTTATGCATCCTTCGTCCAATTTAGAGCGTGAATATGCTGTTCGGGTTTTTGGAGCAGTGGATGTAGAAATTCTAAAAAAATTAAAAGAGGGTGTCTCATTAGAAGACGGATTTGCAAAATTCGAAAATATTGTAGATGCTGGAGGACAAGGTTCTAATCACTGGTATCATGTGATTGTCAAAGAAGGACGAAATCGAATTGTGCGTCGCCTTTGGGAATCTCAAGGCATCACAGTGAGTCGATTAATTCGAGTGCGTTACGGACCTGTCGCACTGCCAAGACGTTTACCGCAAGGTGCTTGGCAAGAGCTTTCGACCAAAGAAATTACGGATTTATTGAACGCTCTTAAACAATATGCTGAGCCATCGAATCTGTAGTGGCTACACAAATAACAACTAAAGAATAGGTTTCGTAGTGGTATCTTGCGCTAACTTGATAGCTTTTGATTGCCAATAGTCTACATTGGTGTTGATATCCAGTAAATTCATCAGTGTGTAATTTCGAAGGTCTCGTATAAAGTTTAAGACTGGATCATCGTTGGGAATTTCACCGATAGTTGCGAAATAATTCAGTGAGGGATAATAATCAATTAATACTTGTAATGTGGCTTTTACCATTACGGGTGGTGGGTCTGAACAAATATATTGAAGCTGATCATCTATTCGTTCTTTTAACTCAGAGTATAAAACTGTATTGATATTAACATAGTGTGGTGGAGAAGAAGGTGGACTGGTATAAGTTTCATTCTGAAATTGAGGCCAAATTGTCTGTGGGAAGCATGATCGAAATTTAGTTGGTGAAGTTTGAGGTGTCTCTAATACAGCGACAACGATCAACTCTGAAGGGCTTACTTCACTCGAGGTATTTTCACCTTCATTTTCTTCTTCAGAGTCATTATTTTCATGTGAATGAGTTGAGGGTATTTCAGATGAATCTTCGTAATGGGAAGACCTGGTTTCTTCTGAGTTGTCTTCTTCTGATGAATGTTCGCTTTGCTCGACGCAGGAGGAATTATCGTCTTTCTCTTGGGCTTCAGAGTCACTATGAGAAGATTGTTGAGGTGACTTTTTATCAGAAGGGATTTCAATAAACGATGAATTCTCTTCTTCAGTAATATTATCTTCAGTAGGTCTATCGGCAACGTGATCAGGTGTTTCTTCTATTTCATAGTCGGGTAAACCAGCCGTTTCGTCAGCATTGGAACCATCATGTGCAAAACGCTCATCTTTTTCTGATTCTGAGTGTCTATCTTCAAGAGGAGGGGAAATGTCTTCATCTGTTGAGGACGATATTTTTAGCTGAGATGGTAGTGTTGGTAAAGGAGGTGTTATATCGTTCATGGTTAAATGATTTTCAGTATCATTTGATTGTAAGATCTCTTCAGGGGAAAGGGGCTCAGTACTTTTTTGATTAGTATTATTATGATGAGCAGTGCTTTTTTGAGTTATTTTATTAGCACGTTTTTTATTTTTGTTTTTTGCGGGAATTGAAATCACTGTCTTTTCTGCTGAGGCATCTCCAATAGGCAATTTTTTGGGGGTAATAAATTCCTCGATGATGCTAGCCAGTAAGGTATCATTATTAGCGCGTGCTGACTCCAAACTTGGCATTTTATTTCCCATAGTATGTAGGTACTGAATAAAGGCTCTTATGCAGGCTTCGTTGTTTGATTTTTTTGCGAAAATAAAGGGTGTCTCTTTTTGGTCGTTTTCTTGTTCTGGATCTGCGCCTAAATCGAGCAATGCGGAAAGAGCCAATGCTTTCTTTTTCTTACAGGCAAGATGCATTGGGGTATCGCCCGTATTATTTTTAGTGTTTAGGGGTACGCCTATCTCAGATACCAAGAAGTGAATGATACTCACTTTTCCGTTGGAACAAGCTACGTGAAGTGGTGTATTACCTGTCTCTGGTATGTTGCTATTATGAGAAAGAAGAAATGTTTTCCAGCAACGTAATTCGAGGATGTTTTCATCTTTGATGAGTTTATTGATATAAGTTCGAACTTGCTCCGGGTTTAATTCCACCCATTTTTTTTTCAATAGAGTAAAAATATTGGCATGTTTATCTTTGTCTTCTTTTTTTACATCCGGATTAGCCGTGGCTAAACCAAGTAGGGTAAATTGCTTATTTAAGCTTGTTATGAAAAAGCGTGTAACAAAATTTAAATCACAGATTTCAAGGAGATGAGATACAATTTCTAAGTTGCCTTCGTAAATTGCGATTCCTAAAACACTAAATCCTTTATAAACACCTCGATTGACGATGTAATTGCAGTTAGCACCTTTTTCTAATAGTAGATTAAGCGCAAATAGATTCCCCAAGCGCGAGGCGATAAATAATGGCGTTTCACCATTTGCAGGTAAATCGATGTTCAACGTGAATCTCGATGCTTTTAATAAAATTCGTATAATTAAATCACGTTCGTTATCAGGTCGCGCTTTTTGCGCTCTTGATAATGCAATGCTTAATGCTGATTCATCGGAAATTGTTGTTACGTTTGGGTCCACTCCTTTTTTGGTCATTATGGCTAGAAAATTATTTGCTGTGCCATATTGTGCTGCTAACAAATAAGGGTCTGCATCCCCACTAAATTGAGATGCATCTATCGTTTTTTGACTTAAAAGAAAGGTAACGATATCATGGTTTTTTTCACTGAGAGCAATACCCAGAGGAGTAAATTTTCCTGCGTTAATATTTGCTCCGGCCTCAACTAAAATTTCTACAGCTTTTAAATTACCCATTTCACATGCAATATGAAGAGGTGAATATCGTCTTCCATCATGTGAGACATCATGTATATCAGCTTTGAGCTCTTTGACGAGAAGCTCTACAATTAAAGGGTTTTTGGTGTTTTCACAGGCAATCATCAGTATGTTAAGCCCTAGTTTGTCATGTTTTTTCTCTGTGACCCTCATATTAGGATTAAAATTGAAAACAGAAAGAAAAAACTTAAGGTCATTTCTTTGGTTTAAATGTTTGGTTTTTATATCTTCACCGATTTTTATTTTTGCGACTTTTAGATACAGGATAATAAATTTCATCAAGGAATTGAAAAGACTCTTTGGTGTGATTGTGGTTGTGATGCCGGAGTGCGAAAGGTGGTCTGTTAATTTGATGATTCTATGGTCTTTATGTTTTTTTAAAATGAGGATGAGTTGTTCAAGTGAGTCGTATTTTTTGCTCAATATGTTTCTTACTGTTTCAATTAATACAGCTTCTAATAATTCATAGCCTTCATTTGATTCATCATCTTCGTCAACTTCTTCAGTTGTGGGTAAACTATCATCTTCTTCATCAATTATTGTGACTTTTTCTTGTTTTGTAGGATGAGGGAGTGGTTTTATAACAGATGCCATACCATTTTTTTTCATTACTTTTGCTACCTTTTATTTGAAAGTTATATGAATTTATTGCTATGTTACTGTTTTTTCGCCAAGTAAGTCAATGAGCTCATAGATCAAATCCATTGCCGCTCGTGGGTTTAGTTGATCAGGGTTAATGCGTTCTAATTTCGTGAGTATGGGATGTTGCTCTTGTAAAAACAAATCACCTTGCTGAGGTTGAAGCGCTTTTTGAGTTATGGCATGTTGTTCAAGATCACGTAATTTTTGCTTGGCTCGTCGAATGACAGCTTGAGGGACCCCTGCCAATTGTGCCACATGGATTCCGTAGCTTTGATTCGCAGGACCTGGATTAACTCGATGTAAAAATACGACGCGATCTCCATGTTCTACGGCATTGAGATGTACGTTACCAATATTGGTTAGGGCGTCAGGTAATGTTGTGAGTTCAAAATAGTGTGTTGCAAAAAGGCACAGCGATTTATTCTGATTTGCTAAATGCTCTGCTGTAGCCCACGCTAAAGCAAGTCCGTCAAAGGTACTGGTGCCACGACCAATTTCGTCCATCAAAACCAGGCTATTTTCTGTGGCATTATGCAAAATAGTTGCGGCTTCGGTCATCTCGACCATAAACGTAGAGCGCCCACCTGCTAAATCATCCGCAGCGCCGATTCGTGTAAAAATTCTATCGATAGGTCCAATACGAGCAAACTCAGCGGGTACAAAACTGCCTATATGAGCGAGTAAAACGAGGAGTGCAGTTTGTCGCATGTAAGTGGATTTACCGCCCATATTTGGACCGGTAATAATTAATAAACTTGTTTTAGGATCTAAATGAAGATCGTTAGGCACAAAGGGTGAGGATGCAGTGGTTTCAACAACAGGATGTCGTGCTTCCCGCAATGTGATACCAGGTTCATCGGTTAATTGGGGGGCAATATAATTGAGCGTATCGGCCCTTTCAGCAAGATTAATTAATACATCTAATTCTGCGAGTGCATGAGCAGTAATTTGTAGTTCAGGTAAATGAGTTAATAATGTTTCGAGTAGTGCTTCATACAATATTTTTTCTCGTGCGAGTGCTTT
>JAKORL010000086.1 GCA_029777855.1 Pseudomonadota bacterium | reverse complement strand
GCATTAAGTGCGTCTTTAACTATTTGACCCGCATCTGCGGCAAGTGACGGGGTGGCAAAGGTAGTTATAACTAAAAAAAATAGATAGAGCAGACTTTTTCTCATGATTAATCTGCCTTAGATCTTTTTATGACACTACGATCAAATTGAATCTGTTTTAGCAGTTTTTGAGACTGATCAGCGCTTTTCTTTTTTTCTAGTAGATTGCTTGCGACTGCCGCTCCTATGACGATTACTAGGCCAATGATGCAAATTTTAGTTAGTTTATTCATGATTAATCCTTTTTAGATTTTTTAATAACGCTACGATCAAACTTAATCTGATCTAATAAAAGCTTTGATTGAGCCTCTTTCGTATCGGATTTTTGCTTGTCACCGAGTAAATAGGCGTTATGAGCCTGCATTTGTGATGTATTCAGTTGTCTTAATTTACGCATTTCATCAAGCACCTCTGAAGATACAGCGTTGCCAATCTGAATAGCCTGCATTTTGCCAGTAGCTGATTTGTTCATCGTCCGTAATGTGTCGGCTGTTGCAGATTCAGTTTCAAAATTGGCCATTTGAAGACCTGCAGCCATTAATGCAGATTTAATAGAGTCTGCGGTTGTTTCAGACCATTTGTTGTATTCATCAAAATAACTACCGTTTACTTTGACTCCTGGATATTGCATTTCAAATTTCTTAGTAATCACACCTAAGTCATAGCCTATAGCTTGGCCTTGATTGACTACTGACATGATGTTTTTTAGCAACTCAGATGTTTGTGAAAATGGTGTATCAGAGCTAAGTCGAGCTGCTTGAGCTCTCATAACCTCTAACTGTTGAATCATGTTGCTGGTTTGCTGATAGAGCTGAGCATAGTTTGCGTACTGAGTAGCTTCGTTGCCACAATTTACGCAATACACAGTATCAGCAGATGCAGATCCATTTGAGAGGGTAAATGCCAGTGAAATAGCTAATAATATTTTTTTCATTAAAGTTCTCCTGAGTTGTATTCATTAAGGGCTTCGGCTTTCAATGTGATGATGGCTGCAAGAATTGCGTATGAAGATAGAAATAACTTAGCGTTGAAACCGAAGATGGCAAAATAGGCAAGCATGGCAATAAAGCAGATTGCTACAGTGAGGAATAATGCTCTATTGTTCTGATCATCATTCGGGCGTTTAAATGTTTTAAACGTCAATAAATCCAATGAATCATTTCTGTCGAAGACATGAAAGATAT
>JAKORL010000085.1 GCA_029777855.1 Pseudomonadota bacterium | reverse complement strand
TTAACCTCTGGAGCGAATAGGTATCAGGATGATAGCGGGACGGGCCATGGATGGCCCATTGAGCGGAAGAGGTTAACGTGAGACCTGAGTGGGTGGTGCATCCTGTGGCATCTCCCAAATTGTTGTTTTCTTCTGAGAATTGATATTTTCTTGGACTTACTAGAGAATAGTGCAGATAATAATGAAGAAACTCTATTTGAGGAAACAGCATGCATCGTCCATCTCAAGCGTGGGGTGAAGATTCCGGAGAAACACTCTTTTTTCGTGCAGAAAAAGATGGGTTATTTTTCAGAAATCTTTTCGATCGTTCTCATCCGGAATTTACCTTAATCAAAAAGCTTTGTCAGTGTGCCGATCCAGAAATAAAATTAAAAAAGCTGAAATCGTCATATGAGGCAGATAAAAATAATTTAGGCGATATTTTTAGTGTGATTGATCAATTAATTGATTTTATAACTCTGATTAAGAATAAACAATGGGATGATATTGCTCATCATTTAAATCAATCTGACACCCGACAATTGATGATAATAGCTCTATATTCCTTGAAAAATGTAAGTGCCATTTCTGATGCTCTTTATCGTTCTGATATTCTCTATTCATTAGATGCTGATATTTTAACTTTTTTTGCACTCAAACATCAGGTGATTGCCGATATCATTGTGCATCAAACATTGTGGCAAAGATTCGTATTTTCGATTCGCCAGTTTTTTTGGCCTGACAAGAAATTAGAGCTGCCTGCTGATCGATTAAAAGGAGAGCACGTTAGTCAAATACTGACACACTATCCTGAGTATTGGGAAGGCCCTGTAAGCAAGCGTTCGAGTTTAAGGCAGACATTGCAATTCAAAGATCTGCAAAAACTCAGTGAGCATTCATCGAAAGAAGTGAGGCAGGCTACGAGCAAAGCTGTGATGGGTGATAAAAAATTAAGAGAATTTCTTCGGGAAGTGCCAAGATCAAAAGAAGCCGCTAATGCGAGGATCAAAATACTGCGTGATTATGAAGGGAAATTTCTTGATAAAAAGGTAAAATCGAAAAACAAGTGCTTAATGACGTCGATCTTGACAGAAACGCCCAAAGGTGGTTTTTCTCCTGATGATAGCACGCTAGAGAATTTTTATTTTCACGAGTATTTGTCGCTCATCCGATCTAACGACGGGAAAAAAACTCAAAATGCACATATTGTGATTCGTGAGCATATCCGAGAGCTTTGGAGTAAAGATACAGAATGTCTCATCAAAAAAAGAGCCATGATACAAGCTTTGAGGTTTTCTCCAGATAATACGTTGTTAAAAGACATGTCCGAAAGTTTTTATTGTGAAATATTTTCGGATGCGACTATATTAAAAAACTTTTTAGAAAATTCTCAACTTACCGAAGGGTTTTCACGTGCCGGGTTTCTTCAATTTTCTACTGAGAAATTACGCGCTAAAATGTTAGCGCGGGTTCTTCATGGATTGAGAGCAGCTCGCGAAGGCTACAGTGCTGACAATCAATTCACTATCAAACATCTTTTGGCTGTTGTGAAATTATATGATGTTCCCGAAGGGGAAGTGCTAAATCATCCAGAAGTGTGTGTTGAACTGATAAATGTATTGTTGCATAACGCCGATCATTCTGATGTATTGTCATTCATTGCGAACACACGGACGATGTTGAAAGAAAAAAATATTGAGTTGTTTTTACAGAAAGCTGAACCTATGCAACTGGTTGAGTGGCTTACACGCAATACAAGTATTCGAAAAGGTGTTAGCGAAAAAATAGCAGAGTTGGATTGTAAGATAAAGGCGCTTGAGGCCGAAAACAAAATTTTTCATGCGAAAAAAGGAAAACATCGTGGCATTCTGAAAAAAATAGGAGTAAACACGGCGTTATTACAAGAAATCTCAAAAGAGAAAAATCAATGTCGATTATCGTTGGAATTTTTCTCAATTTCTGCGCGAATTATAGAAGATAAAAAAGAACTGCGGGATAAACTTCAAATCAGTGAAGTCTCTACCTCAAGTTTAACATTGAATAAAAATGAACAAATCTTATTGAACGCATCTTCAGATCCTGTATTACGTCAACAGATATGGGAAAATTCAACGTTACAAAGAGAGTTGGCAGAGAAAGCTGGTTTGCCCTACGTGCTGTTGTTTGTTCGTTCTTCGAAATGCCCTCAAGAAATCTTAACAACATGGCAAGTAGCTTTTGAAAAATTATTAGACCCTAAAAACGCACGATTTTTAGAGAGGGATTGGGATTACCTCATCAACAATGTTCCTGATTTTGCATCGTTGATTTTATTCCGCTTAGTCAATAACGAGTCATTCAGGCTTGATAATGTCAAAGTTCAAAACCTATTAGATTACTCAGTGAGTGGATACGATGTTTTGAGGTTGTTGGAAAAAGAGCAGCAAGCTGATGGTGTGAGCCGGCCTATTAGAGAAAAATTGCTCAATTCACCTGGCATTATATCAAGGATAATTCGATGTCAACGAAAAACTCTCGATAAGAAAGATTGGTCAAATTTATTAATTCGAGTGATAGTGGCTGAGACAGATTCGGTTATTGCCAAGCATTTATCGGAGTGTTGTGAAGAAAATATTCTGCATTATGCTGATTATGAGCATTTACATAAGTGGTTAGAAAGTGGGGATACAGCTTCAGAGAATCATAAGATAGAATTAATCCGAAAAGCATATTTATCTTCACAACGAGTGCGAGAAGAGCTAGATAGAGATCCTGAACTAAAATTGCTTAGAGTATTATTATCAGCTGCTTCGGATTTAGAATGGTTATCTTTATTGAATGTGAATAATAGGGGTTTTGAGTGTATTTTAAAAGATGAACACCTACAGCAGCGATTGAAACTATTGAATAATCCAAAGCTCAATGAACGTTTTTATGTGTATCTGAAAAAAACGAACTGCTCCTTCCAGAAGGATCAATTGGAGCAGAGCGTCATCGATAATCTTCAGAGTTCTCATGATGCTAGTGAACATGGTCAGTTGTTACCCTGGTTGATCAATGATGTTAAATCCGAGCCAGTGAAACGTAAACAAGTATTGGCATATCTGCAGAGTGCGTATTTTAGTCGTAATGTACATTCGGCTGAGAGCGAGTCTTTGTATGAGTTATTTTCTGATATTCAAGATCAAAGAGCTGTGAAAGCTATCTTTTTTCAACACCCTGTATTGGGAGATGCTTTAATGGCGAAACTATGGCTCTCACTAAGTGATGGCGCCTTAGTTAATATGATGTCTCTCGAGTTTCAATCATTTGATGTGGGTATTCAAGATGTGCCACTGAATAAAAAAAATCCACCCGTAACATTTACTCAGGCTATTATTAGCACTCTGTTAGATCATCTGCCATCCGAACAATACTGTCAGAAGTTGAAAACCTTATGCATAAATCAAGATTTTATGAGTGTTTTTTTGAGCAATATCACATTGCCTCAGTTAAATAAATTATTAACGGTCGATCATGAAGTCACAGATGCAATCACTGATTATTTTACACATAATCCGGCTGTCTTCGTCGAGGCTATGAAGCGTTCTGAAAAAAAGAAAGGCTGTTCTCATTTAAGGCAATTACAGCAGTTATTGTCAAATCAACCCAAAATAACCTCTTTGTTCGTTGAGGAGGCTCGTAGAGACTGTGAGAAAAAATGTACGTCATTTTTTGACGCTATGGTGATCGATTTTATAGAGCACTCATCGGATCACGAGGTTGTGTTTGATATTTTGAATAGTTGTTATTCCGTGGCGGGGGGAGACTTTTTCTTGTACTTTTCGGTGCCGTTAAATGATAGCAAGGCGCGGATTTTTCTATTATATCACTGGTGTGGTGGTGAAGCGATGGCAACGCTTTTTAATGACCGAATTGATTTGCTTCGACAGTTTTCAGAGCGAATTTGTGCGGACCCTAAATATAGTGATTATCTTAATCAATTGGAGAGAGA
>JAKORL010000084.1 GCA_029777855.1 Pseudomonadota bacterium | reverse complement strand
GCTTTAGAACGGGTCGTTATCCTCAATGAAATAGCTAAATCTGAAGGTGTTGAATTACTGGTTGAAAACATGCCATTTCCAGAACTTGTTTTTCAGCAGGACGATTTCGTTAAGTATTTCGCTTCGGTTGAAGACATTAACTTTCTGATTGATATTGGACATGCAATGCTACATGGCTGGGACATTTCTAAATTACTCAGCGATTTAGGCACTCGCATACGTGCTTATCACGTCCATGAAAATTTCGGGGATGCTGACTCGCATTTAAAAGTTGGTGAGGGCCCTCTTGATTGGAACCAGTTTTTCTTAGATTATAAGCAAAATTCTCCTAATGCGCGCTTAGTTCTTGAATATATGTATGGTCCAATGGATTCAATCATTGAAAATATAGCCCTTGTAGAAAGCTATTTATAATTATCGTTTATTTATAGGAAGTTCAACCTTACGATGAATTTTTCTGCTCAAACAGGGAGTAATCGATTGATATCAACTTGGTGAGCAAAAATTGATTTGCTTTTGGTTGCCTAATCATTAATAAGTAAGGTTGTCGAAACAAAAGTAAGTTAGAATTAGTTCTCAATGGAGGAAAAATGAAAATTGCCATTGGATCAGACCACCTTGGACTTGAATTAAAAAACACCATCAAGGAGTTCCTCGAAACACAGGGGACTGTTAAGGTTGAGATCGTTGATGTAGGTGTTTTCGATGCCAATCCTGTTGACTACCCTGATATCGCTGAAAAGGTAGCCTTGGAAGTCGCCTCGAAAAATTGTGAGCGTGGGATTCTAATTTGCGGTACTGGAATTGGTATGGCACTCACAGCAAATAAGGTGCCAGGTGTGCGAGCGGCACAAGCACATGATGTTTATTCCGCTGAACGTGCACGAAAAAGCAATGATGCCCAGGTAATTACATTAGGGGCGCTGGTTATTGGCAAAGAACTGGCGAAGAAAATCATCGAGGCCTGGTTGGTCTCCGAGTTTGGTGGAGGCGGTTCTACCCAAAAAGTTAATAAGATAAAACAACTGGATGAACGGTATCGAAAATTAGAATAAGCGATCATGGACAAGGTGTCATCGCGTAAGCAGGTGACGATACTCATTAAATAGGAGAAGAGCTGTTTATTTTGGATCACTAAAAGTATCCAAGCCGTTCTTCCCGATTATCGCATAGCTATCAATGCTGAAATGAGATTAGCCATCGACATGTGTGGTTTATAGCTTGTATCGATGGCTCATCTTATTATTTAAAGTGATTGCAAAAATTC
>JAKORL010000083.1 GCA_029777855.1 Pseudomonadota bacterium | reverse complement strand
TGTGTAAAATGTGATTCTGTTATCGAGTTTGTTGATGAAGAAATAGAAAAAAAACAAACTGAGAGTGCCGAAAAAGCAGGGTTTTTAATTACCGATCATGAATTAGTGATTTATGGGGTTTGCAAAAAATGTCTGGTGAATACTAAATAGTCGTTTCGGCGTTAGTCAATAAATTTTCTGCGTGTGCAATTGCATTTGAGCTCACTGTTAAATCCCCTAGCATTCTAGCCAGTTCTTTTGCGCGTTCATCGCGATTTAATGTGATAATTGTAGTGGTGGCTGATTTTTTATCACTACTTTTCTTCACATACAAATGATGATGTCCGTTAGCAGCAACTTGAGGTAAGTGAGTAATGCATAAAATTTGTGATTGAGTTCCTAATTGCCGTAGTAATTTTCCGACAATAGTAGCAGTAGGGCCGCCAATTCCAACATCGACCTCATCAAAGATTTGAGTGGGTATCGTCATTTTTTGTCCGGTGGCAACATGAATCGCTAAACTAATTCTAGATAATTCACCACCTGATGCCACCTTTGATAAAGGATTAAGTGGTTGATTAGGATTTGTGCAAACTAAAAAATCGATTTCATCAACACCATCCATACGTGGTTGGCTATTTTGATCAGTCTGTATTTCAATTTTGAAAGTGCCACCACCTAAGCTTAGTTCTTGCATTTGAGTGCTAATAATTTTGCTGAGTTTGAGGGCGGCTTTAATCCGGCTTTCACTCAATTGTTTAGCGGCACGCTGATAATCAGCATTTATCGATTCTAATTCTGATGTTAATTCTGCGATACGTGCTTCTGAATGTACGAGAGAGTGCAACCGTTCTAGTAAAGTATCTTGAAGTGTATGTAATTCAACGGGCTTGATGCGATGTTTGCGTGCTAGATGATGTATTTTTTCTAAACGCCTTTCTATTTGTGACAGTCGTTCAGGGTTGGGTTCTAAAGAAGATAACAAACGTTCTAATTCTGAATTAGTTTCGTGCAAGAGCATAGAGGCACTGTTTAGCATTTCCAATAAGCCATCTACCTGAGGCAATAATTTTTTTTGTTCTTGAATTTCATGTTCTATTAGATACAGTTTGTCGAGTAGATTTTCTTCCTCGTGTTGGCTCAATAATTGATGGGCTTGATTAAGATGAATCAATTGGGTGTCAATTGCTGCGAGTTGACGGTGTTCAAAATCTAATAATTCGTAGGTATCCGCTTTTAATTCACAATCTTCTAATTCATTAATGTGGTCTTTAATTAAGGTTATTTCTGCACTGTGATCTTGTTGGTTATTGCGAATGCTTAAGAGTTCATCGTACGTTTTTCGCCATGCTTGATAAATGTGTGAAACGTTATCCAGCAACTTAGGATGATTCGCATAATTATCGAGCAGTTGTCGTTGATATTGTCGTTTGAGCAATGCTTGATGTTGATGTTGGCTGTGAACATTGATCAATAAATTGGCAAGTTCTTTAATTTGTTGTAAAGGACAATTGACAGTATTAATGCTTGCGCGTGATCGCCCATCACTCGTAATAATTCGACGAATAATACATTCGTCATCACTAGACAAATCATGCGATTTAAGCCATTCATCTGCTCCAGAGTTTTTATTGATCGAAAATAGAAGCGTAATTTCACATTGATCATGCCCTTGGCGTACGATCATGTTGTCGGCTCGTTGTCCGAGCGCTAATTCAATTGCATCCAGAATAATCGATTTTCCAGCGCCTGTTTCACCTGTGACTACGGTAAGTCCTGAATGCAGGTCCAGAGAAAGATGATCAATCAAAACAAAATTTTTAATATCAATATGTGTTAACATCAGCCCTTCCAGTGTAATTTTGTGCTCAGTGTATAAAAGTAATTATAATTCAATGGGTGAATCAGAGTGAATGTTTTAGAGTGCCGAGTAACCGTAATATCGGCACCAATCGGAACAGGAATTCGTCGTTGTCCATCATGACTAATTTGTGGGATAGTATAATTGCTATCACTAATATGAATTCGAATATTACTGTCGCTTTTAACAACGATGGGTCGACTGCTGAGCGTGTGCGGACAGAGTGGCACTAATACAATAGCATCTAAACTCGGATGTAAAATAGGGCCGCCACCTGAAAGTGCATACGCTGTAGAACCTGTCGGTGTTGCAACAATCAAACCATCGGCGCGTAAATTATAAGCAAAATAATCGTTGATGTAGAGATCGAAAGTGATCATTTGTGCTTTATCACCGGGCAATAGCACAAAATCATTGACCGCGATCATAGCGCCTTCATGTTGGCTATCGTGTTGCACTTTTGCTTGAAGCAAAAAACGTTCTTCTGAAAAGTAATTTCCTGAAAGCACTTCGAGTACCTGATTCAAATCATCGGGTGCAATATCAGTTAAGAATCCTAAGGTTCCACGGTTGATCCCCAGAACGGGTAAATTTTGATCGGCGCCTATTCTTGCGGCGCCCAATAAACTTCCGTCACCACCCACGACCATTATTAAATCGGCTACATCATGAAGCTGTTCTTTCTGTACGCTTGGCAAATGGCTGTCCGGCAAGAGAGCAGCCGTTAAACTTTCTAATACCACGCTGTAGCCGTGTTTTTCTAAAAAACGGACGATAGTTTCGAGTGTTTCACTAATACCTTCGATACGTTGCCTGCCCATGAGGGCGATACGCTTGAAGGGCTGTTGTGTTGTCATTGTGATGCCTAGTTTTCCCTTGTTTAAGGTTACAGATCCCACCCTAAGTTTAGCCCTATCCGCCAATGCCGTAAATACTCGGAGCTTTAGAAAATGGTGTCGTATCTCAAGTTGTTAGAGGTTTCTTAAAATCGATATTAAAGTAAATGAAAAAATGAGTCAAAAATATTTTTATTAAATATATAATGATTACTTTTTTGGCTTTTGCAGAGAGTTGTGACTACTCTTGAAAAGAGTAGGAAAATTGTTGTGTTAATTGTCTTTTTTGTCATGATTTTTTTATTTTTCATAAGTTTTTCATTCCAAACTGGTATCAAATTTGTAAAACCTCTAACAACTTGAGATGCGACACCATTCGATACCACCATTCGATACCATTCGACTATCATTTAAATGTTAGAATTTCACTTATTTAACACGATAAAAATATTTTCGGTTTAAAATAGTAGTGCATTCCTTATTTAGATAATGCGTTCTTGTCATCGTATTGGTCTTGGTGTTTCATAATGTGACAGATTGTCTGATTCATTTAATAGTGATTTATTTTTTGAATTTGAAGGCACTTCACATTTTGGATAAGCGTCTTGTGAATTTTCTGGTGTGCTCTTATTTTCCGCGTGCGATTTCATGATATCAAACCGACGAGCATGAAAACCTGAAGGTTTTTCTTTCGATGTAACGCTAGATTCTGCGAAAGAATTATTCGTTGAATGATTCTTCTCACTCACAGAATACTCTTTAGGAGTTGCAGAATTTTCTTCGCGTGATCGCATTATGGAAGTAATTCGAGCATAAAATGTTTGCGGATTATCTGATAGCTTTATTACAGGTTTGGAATTTAATTGGTTAGAATCAGTTGGATAAGAAGCATTTGGTTCACTAATATCTGTATTGTTATTTGTTTCTGTAGGTGCAGAGGATTCAGAAGCTGGCAGTTTTTTAAGTTCAGGTGTGCAAACTTCAAATGACAAATTATCGTTTAGTAATTCACATCCTGATGAGAGCCCATCAGAAACTGTGCTTGCGGCAGTTTCAATTCCGTCAAGAAAATCGGTACCCATTTGGCCAGCTATTAAATTCATTCCATCGCGTGTCGCTTCTTCACGTTCGTTATCATTTAGCTGTGATAGACCTAATGTGTCTGCAAAATCGGACCCCAGATCTTGTCCTACATTATAACCTTCAGCCCCGACAATGAATGAGCAGCCGATTCCAATAAAATCTGTGCCCGCGTTTAGCGCGACTACTGCAGCGACAGATCCAACTACACCCGCGCCTTTTTCAATGACTAGACGAAAAGTTCTGCTAAAAGACCAGTCTTTCTTTTTAATATCGTGATGTATTTGACCTGCAATTTGCGTAGCATCCATTGTAATGGCTAAATAGGTAGTTACTTTTCCGAAAGTATTTAGCGCTCTCATAGCATACATCTCAGTATGGGATGCTGCGTTTGCAGCGTTCCAGATACTAACGTCTTCCGGTAACGGTTTATAGCGATTAGGATCAGTGACTATTCGAACTGTTTGATTTCCGTAATTAACGTCGGCTCCTAAAATATATTTAGTGAAAGGTTGAGTACTTAATAATTCTGCAGTGGGGGCCGTTTTTGGAGAAGACCACATTTCACTGATTTTTGATTCTATCCACTCGGGGCTCATTTGCTCACCTTGCGTTTTAGTCTTTGATAATCTAAATGTGGCTTCCGTTCGAGTGGCCTTTGACTCTATTACTGAAATCTCATCACCTTTTTTAATCGGAACGTCTATACCATTATCTCTTTTTCCGCCCACTTTAGCATCGTAAATTTCTACCCGCGCATTACCTCTTTGAGCATATACGTTTTGTTTCGTTCCAAGTTCTCCAATCTTACCAGTGTATGAATTTTTAAGATGATTATTTGGTACGCTGCTTGCCTCAACAAAAGTCTGTTTTATTTGTTTATCCATTTTAAAATAACCTTCAACATTTTTAGGATGTATCTTGAAATGTCTGCTATCTGACATTATTGAAACTTTTTTTAATGAGTCTGAAACAACTTCCCCTTTGACATGATTTTGTTCATCTGGGCGGTCTGCCTTCGGCGTATCATTAACATTACCCCTTTTATGTCTAGACATCTTTGAATCCCCTCATTGCGCGATCAGCTGAAATACAGGTAGGATCAGAAAGCATTAACTGGTCGCTTTGATTAAATCAAACACTATGGAAACACGTCTAAAGATTTGTCATGATGGTCTCCTCATGACACAAAGAACTAAACTAAAAAGAAGGTTTCGCAGAAGAAACTGTATTTTTTGAAATAAATTAAGACTAATACTAGATTTGCTAGATAAACATCCTGAAACAGTTTTTAACCTGGCCTTCATACGAACCCTTCCTTATTTACAATTTACGGCTGAATGATAACATAATTCTCGAAAAAAATCAATGGTGTCGTATCTCAAGTTGTTAGAGGTTTTTAAAAATCGATATTAGATTAAATGAAAAATATCAACCAAATTATAAGAATATTTCTAAATCTAGTGATTATGATATTTGCATCTTTAAATGAGTGTGAACAACGTTGAAAATGGTGATTAAATTGTTACGATATTAATCTTTTTTATCTTTATTTTTCAATTCTTGGTAAGTTATTTATTGCATACTGATATCGAATTTGTAAAACCTCTAACAACTTGAGATGCGACACCCGATAGATACTACCTATTCCGGACATTTGGCTTGCTACCTACAATCTAGATAAATTTGTATTGACACCCTGCCGTTATTTGCTTATAATGCATAAATTCCATGCAGATGAGTACCGAAAAATGGCTAAAGAACTAAATGAGCAAGATTTCGAAATTATCATAAAAGAATACACTAAGCTGACCCCTGAATTCATTCAGCGCCTCGAGGCCGTGTTATCTCAACCACTTATGGATACGCAGAAAGCGGTTTTGATTGCGTTTGAAACACGTCAAATTGAGCAACAAGAAGAGACCATACTTGACGTCTGTTCTAGAAGAATGGATTCTTTGGTTAAAACCTGTCCATCTTCTGCAAGAGAATATCAAATTATCAAGCAATTATTTTGCTGCATGTTAGAGATAACTCCTTTTGAGTTACTCAATCAGCCACGTAGTACTTTTGTGAGTGGATTATTTGGTTCTAAAAATGCGTTCACACTGGCCTTAGATCATATGATAACTCTGTATCATAGTGCGTATAACGAGCAACTCTTTGCAGCTCATGATTTAGCGAAGAGCTGGTATGAAGATATTTTTGTACCGATGCTTAATAGGCAACCGATATTTAATGTGGATGTTGGACATCAAATCGAAGGCACTACGAATTTAATGAGAGCGTGGAAATTTAATATTCCAAGAGAGGGAGCCTTAGATCCATTGACTCATATCGCCAATTTTATCTTGGCGCACACGCAACAAATTACAACCACTAACACGAGCGGACAAAATGTATTGTACGCTTGTATTGCACGCCGTATGCCAGCTCGATTTATAGAACCGCTTATTAGAGCTGGAGTAGATGTTCATGCCAAATGTTTGCCGGGGGGATTTTTGAACGGAGGTGGCGGTGTTAAAATTCCATTGCTAAGCCACTGTCTCAAATCCAAGCAATATGAGACATTACGATTATTACTTGCTCATGGGGCGGATCCTAATTCCTCAACAGAGCGCTGGAAAATGTTCTCGAGAGAAGATGCAGATAACGAATCTGAAATCACTCCCTACCAATTAGCAGTAGCTTTAGAAGATGAAGTAGCAGTAAGTATTTTTATAGAACATTCGGAAGCAAAAGGAATTCCCTTACTGACAGAAATTGATGAAGATGCAACTCACTGGACCCACAATATGGGTAATTTTAATTTAAAAGTTCATGGCACAGGATTAGTACTCAATTGTAAACATCGATTATTTAAGGCCGCCAATAATTTACTCACCGACATTGATGGAGAATTTGGAATTCGCTGTTATGTTAAAAATCCACAGGATCGAGACAATGTTGCAGCGGCATTGCGATGGTTAGCTACCGAAGCGTTAGTTTCACCGATTGGTAAAATTTGGCGTCCGATCTTTGAATGCTTAAAAGAACACATGCAAAAACAACCAACTTTTGCTTTGTACGTAAGTTCTATTCCTAGAGATGTCTCCAAAAGCCAAGCTTGTAGGGGGCTCACCCACGATAATATTTATGCTGAATCAGGGCTTAGTGTAGCTGAATATAAATCTGTCTTTGCTCACGAAGCTGCGCACATGTATGACAAAATAAAAATAGGCCTTAATATGGGGCGTTTTCAATGGCAAGAGCAACCTGAGCAATTGGCTGCAGCACTGGAGCAAGATATTAATTGTGCGGAGCGTTTTTCTACCCTTGGATTCACAGCAAATGCCATTAAAAAAACGTATAAAGAAAACCATGATCAAGAGCCATTTAAAGAGTTTTTTGCTTATTTATTGGTGAGTGATGTGATTTCTCGATATCTCAATAATTCAGATGTTTATCACAGCGAAACAGTAATTTTTGAGATGATGTCGAAAGAGTTACCAAGAACTTTTGCATGGTATCGAACTCATGTGATGGGTGAAGCATTGGAAGTCAATGGTGTCGCATCTCAAGTTGTTAGAGGTTTTTAAAAATCGATATTAGATTACATGAAAAATCGAAACGAAACTATTTTAATAAAATATATAATGATTGTTTTTTTAGTTTTGCAATGAGACGTGGACTACTATTGAAAATGCTAAGAAAATTGTCTTATTTATCGTGTTTTTTTAATTCTTGCTAAGTTTTTTATTCCAAACTGATATCAATTTTGTGAAACCTCTAACAACTTGAGATGCGACACCAAAACCTAACCAGCAAAAGCACTTGACCCCGGCATTCTAAATGTTAGGATTTCACTTATTTAAGACGATTGAGGTTTCTGTGGCGGAATCAGATATCAACGAACGGGCACAGCAGATTTTAACGATGCTTATCCAGCGATACATTCGCGATGGACAGCCTGTGGGGTCAAAAACGCTGGTTGAGGAGGGCTATGTTGCGCTGAGTTCGGCGAGTGTGCGCAATATTATGTCGGATTTGGAGCATGCAGGTTATATTTGTTCTCCGCATACTTCTGCTGGGCGAATGCCAACTGCAAAAGGTTATCGTTTTTATGTGGATAGTCTTCTTAGGGCAGAAACTTCGTCGGTTCGTAATATTCATGATCTGCGTCGGCATTTGCGAACTGATAATTCGCAGCAGGATTTATTAGAATCAGCATCTGGATTGTTATCATCATTAACGCATCTCGCGGGTATTGTGTCTTTACCAAAGCGCAGCCGTTATGTTTTACGTCATGTGGAATTTTTACCACTTGATAAAAAACGTGTGTTGGTTATTTTGGTATTTAATGAGCACGAAGTACAAAACCGCATTATTGTGACGGATCGTGAATATTCTTCAAGTGAATTACAACAAGCCGCAAATTATTTAATGGCCCATTATTCTGGTTTTGATTTAAATGAAATACGTCGCTTTTTACTTCAAAAAATGCATGATGATCGTAAGAATTTGGAATTTTATATGGCGGCTGCACTTGAAGTGGCTGATAAAGCATTTGAACCGAAATCTTCTGATGATTATGTAATAGCAGGTGAATCTCATTTATTCAGTTTGGCTGAAACTACAAATCTGGATCAAATTAAAACGCTCTTTGAAACATTTACACAAAAGCATGTTGTTTTACATCTGCTCGATCAGTGTTTGCTTTCTGAAGGTGTAAAAATTTTTATCGGTCAGGAATCTGGTGTTGAAGTTTTTGATGGTTGTAGTTTTGTTGCTGCACCTTATGTTCTAGAAGATAGTACATTGGGCGTATTAGGTGTCATTGGGCCAAGTAGAATGAATTATGAGCATGTGATTTCTACAGTTGATATTACCGCGAAGTTGCTGAGTGCTGTTTTGCGCGATACTTCTGTTTCTGGCTAATAAATGTCGTCGTATCTTTAGTCGCCACATCAAATAACAGTGGTATTTTTCCAAACATTTACTTCTAAATTCATTAAATACAAACACTATACGCAGTTAATATAGCTTGGTTTAGTAGTGATTTATCCAAAGTACTAACAACTTGAGATGCGACGACATATCTAGGTCAGTTCTAGATCAGAAGATGCATCGACATCATCATTCTTTTCATTTTCTTTAGGTGGCTTCTTACCAAAGAAGGTTGGAAGTGATGTCGTTAGATTCTTATGCAAATTCTTGTCTTGGCTATAGGCATCTGTGTTTACGTAGGAGGCGATTGCGCTTATTACAAATGCAGCTGCAACAATTGGGATTGCCATGCTAAGCGTAAAAGAGGTAATCGCGATGGCTTGTAGAGACATGAAAATAAGGGCAGAAACAATGAGAAGTGCGAAGGTCAAGATTGCTAAGGGAACGCTGATACTCGAGTAGAGTTTATGTCGGTCGAGTCCTTGAAGGATTGCAATTTCTTTTTCATTGATTGGGGTATTAGGATTATTTGAGATTCGCAAGATTAGTTCATATGCTTGAATGGCTTCAGCGGTTGCATGAATCTTTTGGCTCTCAAAAACATGAATCTGTAGGCTCTCAAAAAGATCGAACAGAGAATTTGCGCTGTCAGAAATATAATTTATGGCTTCTTCAGCTGCTGGTATAAAGTCATTTAACATCCGTCTCTGATTGTCATCAAGCGAGGAGTTAGACTGGATTTGTGCTTTTCTATTCTTTATTGCAGTTTCAACTGATTTTTTTAATCGCTTTAATTCATCTCTGAGGTCGGTTAGCGATTCATCAGAGTAGTCATCTAGCTTTTTCATACTGTTTTCCTCAATCCTAGATCCTGTGGGATGCCCGATGTGCTCTCCAAAGTCAGCCCCACCGGCCACGTAATAACATCATTAAAATCGGCACTATACATCTATAGAAACCGAATGTCAACAAGAAAATACCACAAATCAATAAAAATATCCCTATGACAATAAATTCTACGCCAATCCACGCATTGGAGCTATAACGAGTTTTACTCATGCTTAGCTCAACCAGGTCCAGCCTAATAAAGATGTTAGTGATACCCCCTTGAAATGCCGTGTATCTGACACTATATAGTTGTGACTCGCTATTAATTTTGTATTGTTTTTCGGAGAAACAGATGGCTATAAATGACGATGATTCAGACGTAGGGCAGTCCAAAGCGGACTCTATGAATGCAGGTGTTAATCAGGGCAAGAAATGGCCGACACCAGAGGAAGTAGATCAAAGCGATCAAGCTTCGAGTGATACGACGACTGCAGATTCAAAAGAAGAGCATGAAGCCCCTGCTTTGGATCATCCTTCCTATGAAAGCTTAGAGAACAAATTGACTGAAGCTGAGCAAAAAATGAATGAGTATTGGAATGAGGTCATGCGGACTCGGGCTGAAATGGAGAACACCCGCAGACGTTGTGAAAATGATGTGGTTCAGGCCCGAAAATTTGCTCTCACTAAATTTGCTGGCGACTTATTGTCTGTCGCAGATAGCTTAGGTCATGCATTAGCCTGTGAATATGGGGATAACCAATTTGCGCGCAGTATTCATGAAGGGGTGGACATGACGATGAACATGTTACTTCAGACTTTTGAGCGCTACGGTATCAAACAGATTGACCCAGTTGGCATGATGTTTGACCCAAATCAACATCAAGCTGTCAGCACTGAAGAAGTCCCTGATATGAAGACCAATACGGTAGTCAGGGTGCTTCAAAAAGGCTATTTGCTGAATGATCGTCTGATCAGACCTGCGATGGTTGTGGTGGCTAAATAGCTTAGATTTTTTATCGGGAATGACTTGAAAATTGATTCATGACCCCCATCTTAACGTTAGTGATTAATTAATTGGAGATTTACAGTTATGAGTAGAACAATTGGTATTGACTTAGGTACAACGAATTCATGCTTCGCGATTATGGAAGGTGGAAAACCTCGCGTTATCGAAAATGCTGAAGGTGGAAGAACGACGCCCTCTGTTGTTGCTTATACCAACGACGGTGAAATTTTAGTGGGTCAATCAGCGAAACGCCAAGCTGTAACAAATCCACAAAATACGATTTATGCAGCAAAACGCTTAATTGGTCGTCGCTATGAAGACAAAGAAGTTCAACGTGATATCGAAATGGTTCCTTATGAAATCGTTAAAGCAAACAATGGCGATGCTTGGATTAAAGCAAGTGGAAAAACCATGGCGCCGCCAGAAATTTCGGCTCGCGTGTTAGCGAAAATTAAAGCGGATGCTGAAGCGTATTTAGGTGAACCAGTAACACAAGCGGTAATTACTTGTCCTGCTTACTTCAACGACTCTCAACGTCAAGCTACAAAAGATGCCGGTAGAATTGCTGGTTTAGAAGTTAAACGAATTATTAATGAACCTACTGCAGCTGCTTTAGCATACGGAATGGACAAAAAAGATCTTGCACAAAAAGATCGAAAAGTTGCTGTATTCGATTTGGGTGGTGGTACCTTCGATATTTCCATTATTGAAATTGCTGCCGTTGAAGGTGAGCATCAATTTGAAGTGCTTTCAACAAATGGTGATACATTCTTGGGTGGCGAAGATTTTGATTTACGATTAATTGAATATCTTGCTGGTGAATTTAAAAAAGAACATGGCATTGATTTGCATGAAGATCCACTTGCTTTACAACGCTTAAAAGATGCTGCAGAAAAAGCAAAAATAGAATTGTCTTCTTCACAACAAACTGATGTGAATTTGCCTTATATTACAGCTGATGCAACAGGACCAAAACATCTTAATGTTAAAATTACGCGCGCAAAATTAGAATCTTTAGTTGAAGATTTAATTGAGCGTACGGTTGGCCCTTGTAAAACGGCGTTACAAGATGCGGGTCTCAAAGTATCCGATATTCACGAAGTGATTTTAGTGGGCGGACAAACACGTATGCCCAAAGTGCAAGAAACAGTAAAAGATTTCTTTGGAAAAGAACCTCGTCGTGATGTCAACCCTGATGAAGCAGTTGCAGTTGGTGCTGCAATTCAAGGTGCTGTATTGTCCGGTGAAGTAAAAGATATTTTATTGCTTGACGTAACACCATTATCGTTAGGTATAGAAACATTAGGTGGTGTGATGACAAAACTCATCGATAAAAACACTACAATTCCTACCAAAGCATCACAAGTATTTTCTACAGCGGAAGACAATCAACGTGCTGTGACAGTTCATGTATTGCAAGGTGAACGCGAAATGGCATCTGCTAATAAATCACTGGGTCGATTTGATCTTGCGAATATTCCTCCAGCGCCACGTGGTATGCCACAAATCGAAGTAACTTTCGATATTGATGCTAATGGTATTTTACATGTTTCTGCAAAAGACAAAGCTTCCGGAAAAGAACAGTCAATTATTATTAAAGCATCGAGTGGATTATCCGAAGAAGAAATTCGACGCATGGTTGAAGATGCAGAGTTACATCGGGCTGAAGATGAAGAGTACCATAAATTAGCTGATGCTCGTAATAAAGCCGATAGTTTAATTCATGCAACGAACAAAGCCATGCAAGAATTAGGTGATAAAGTCACTTCTGATGAAAGATCCTCTATTGAATCAGCGATCGCTGATTTGAGAGAATCACTTAAAGAAGATAATCGATCTGATATCGAAGCAAAAACTGAAAAACTTTCATCGGCTTCAGCGTCTATGTCTGAAAGACTTTATGCTCAAAAACAAGGTGAAAGCGAAGGAGGAGCTGGAGGCGAATCTGCTTCTGGTGCTCAAGAACAAGCTCAGCCTAAAGATGAAAATGTGGTTGACGCTGAGTTTGAAGAAGTTAAAGACGAGGATCGTAAAAAGTAGCGAAGTTTCTGGTATTATTCTCAGAGACTGAGTGGTTTTATTATGGGAGTTTTCGTTTTACGGAAACTCCCTTCTGTTTATGTTGATTAAACGCGTTTAATTCTGAAGGACAGTTAGGTATGTCAGAAAAAAAAGACTATTATGATTTGCTCGGTGTTGCACGAAATGCATCAGATGCTGAATTAAAAACTGCATACCGTCGTTTAGCCATGAAATATCACCCAGATCGAAATCCAGGTGATCATGAAGCTGAAGCAAAATTTAAAGAAGCTAAACAAGCGTATGAAGTGTTATCGGATAGTCAAAAACGCGCTGCCTATGATCAATTTGGTCATGCTGGCGTCGAAGGTGGTGGGATGGGTGGTGGGCCAGGTGGATTTAATCCTGGCGATTTAGGCGATATTTTCGGTGATATTTTTGGGGATATTTTCGGCGGTGGCGGTGGTGCTTCACGTCAGCGTGCTACTCAAGGACAAGATTTACTTTACCATTTAGAATTATCCTTAGAAGAAGCGGTACACGGAAAAACAGTTGAAATAAAAGTTCCTACCTTGGTGAGTTGTAGCTATTGTAGTGGCACGGGTGCTGCAAAAGGCAGTAGTCCAGAAAAATGTACAACATGTGATGGCCATGGACAAGTAAGGATGCAGCGAGGCTATTTTGCCGTTCAGCAAACCTGTCCTACGTGCCATGGTCGTGGAAAAATGATTAAAAATCCTTGTGACCATTGTTACGGACAAGGACGAATTAAGCAGCAAAAAACATTATCCGTAAAAGTGCCTGCTGGGGTAAATGAAGGTGATCGTGTTCGATTAGCTGGTGAAGGTGAAGCGGGGCAGCAAGGTGCACCTGCAGGTGATTTATATGTACAAATCTCAGTTAAACAGCACGCTATTTTTCAACGCGAAGGCAACGATCTTCACTGCCAAGTTCCTATCAGTTTTGTGATGGCTGCGATCGGTGGAGAAATGGAAATTCCAACAATCGACGGGCGCGTAAAATTAAAAATTCCACCGGGCACGCAAAGTGGCAAACAATTTAGATTGCGCGGAAAAGGAGTGCAAGCTTCGCGTTCTGGTCGAACTGGAGATTTATTTTGTCATGTGATGGTTGAAACACCCGTTAATCTCACCAAAGAACAAACTCAATTGCTTGAACAATTGCGTGTTTCTTTAGAAGCTGGGGGGATCGACATAATCCACAAGGGAAAAAATGGTTTGATGGAGTTCGCAAATTTTTTGAGGGTCTGACAAATTAATTGACAGCATTTCACTGAATACCCTCTATATTGGGGCATTAAACCCTTCATCGCGAAATGATGTTGTCAAAGGAATTGATTGCAAATTATTTTCCTTAGCGTGGAATTACTGTTAATTGAGTAATGTAATGAATTTTAAAAACACCCCCGCAGTTTTAGCGCTGTCTGATGGTACACTTTTTTGGGGTACGGCAATCGGAGCTGAAGGATTTTCAGTTGGGGAAGTTGTTTTTAATACTTCAATGACAGGCTATCAGGAAATAATTACCGATCCCTCCTATGCTCGACAAATAGTCACTTTAACCTATCCGCATATTGGTAATGTCGGTATTAATACTGAAGACAATGAAGCAGCAAAGCCTTATTTATCCGGTCTTATTATTCGTGATTTATCTTTAGTTCCGAGTAATTGGCGTTCAGAAAAATCCCTCGATGACTATTTGCGTGAAAACGATATTATTGGAATTGCTGATATCGACACGCGTCAACTCACGCGCATTTTACGTGATCGTGGTGCGCAACACGGGTGTTTAATGGCGGGTGCATCCATTAATGAACAAGAAGCCATTGCCATAGCACGAGAATTTGCTGGTTTAAATGGATTGGATTTGGCGAAAGAAGTTACGACGTCTGAAATTTACGAGTGGAATGAAGGCAGTTGGTCATGGCCGACAGGTTTTCAAAAACGTGAAAAAACGGAATGTCCGTATCATGTAGTTGTTTATGATTACGGCATTAAACTAAATATTTTACGATTGCTCGTTGATCAAGGTTGTCATTTAACAGTGGTTCCTGCAACCACGCCGGCGAAAAAAGTGCTTGAATTAAATCCAGATGGGCTATTTTTCTCGAATGGTCCTGGTGACCCTGCTGCATGTGATTATGCGATTGAAGCGATTCGAGAATTATTACCGACTAATATTCCGATTTTTGGAATTTGCTTAGGATTTCAATTATTAGCCCTGGCGTGTGGTGGTAAAACAGAAAAAATGAAATTTGGACATCACGGTGCAAATCATCCTGTTCGACACCATAAAGATAATTCAGTTGTCATTACCAGTCAAAATCACGGATTTGCAGTTTCTGAAAGTAATTTGCCTTCTGATTTAGAAATTACAGCCACTTCGATGTTTGATGGAACTCCGCAAGGTCTACGCCATAAAAAATATCCTGCTTTTGCTTATCAAGGACATCCCGAAGCCAGTCCTGGCCCCCATGATTTATGTGCCAGTTTTGTAGAATTTGTAGAGATGATTCGTCATGCCAAAAAGAAATGATCTTAAATCCATTTTATTATTAGGTGCAGGTCCAATTGTTATTGGTCAAGCCTGCGAATTTGATTATTCGGGAACGCAAGCGTGTCAAGCCCTTCGCGAAGAAGGTTATCGAGTAATTTTAGTGAATTCAAATCCTGCGACAATTATGACTGATCCTCAAATGGCCGATGTCACTTACATCGAGCCTATGAATTGGGAAGTTATCGCAAAAATTATTGAACGCGAAAAACCCGATGCAATTTTACCGACTATGGGTGGGCAGACGGCACTGAATGTTGCTTTAGATTTAGCGCGAGAAGGAATTTTAGAAAAATATAAGGTTGAAATGATTGGCGCTACTCGCGAAGCAATTGATAAAGCCGAAGATAGAGAATTATTTCGTGATGCGATGACAAGAATTGGCCTTGAGATGCCGTATTCAAGATTAGCGCATAGTTTGGAAGATGCATTAGAAATTCTTGATGAAATTGGATTCCCTATTATTATTCGCCCCTCATTTACGATGGGTGGTTCTGGCGGAGGAATTGCATACAATCGTGAAGAATTTATCGAAATTTGCGAGCGAGGGCTCGATTTATCACCTACCAACGAATTATTGCTCGATGAATCCATTATCGGATGGAAAGAATTTGAAATGGAGGTGGTACGAGATCACAAAGATAATTGTATTATCGTATGTTCTATCGAAAATTTCGATCCGATGGGAATTCATACCGGCGATTCGATTACCGTTGCGCCCGCACAAACATTAACGGATAAAGAATATCAGAGAATGCGCGATGCTTCGATTGCAGTATTGAGAGAAATTGGTGTCAATACCGGTGGATCAAACGTTCAATTTGGTGTGGATCCTAAAACAGGACGCATGGTTGTCATTGAAATGAACCCGCGTGTTTCTCGCTCATCTGCTTTAGCATCAAAAGCAACCGGATTTCCTATCGCGAGAATTGCCACTAAATTAGCCATCGGATATACCTTAGATGAATTAGCCAATGAAATTACGGGTGGAAAAACGCCGGCTTCATTTGAACCAAGTATCGATTATGTAGTGACGAAAATTCCACGATTTAATTTTGAAAAATTCCGTGGTGCTGATCCACGATTAACCACTCAAATGAAATCAGTCGGCGAAGTGATGGCTTTTGGTAGGACATTTCAAGAATCTTTGCAAAAAGCGATTCGAGGTCTGGAAGTTGGAAAATGTGGATTAGAATCTATAGTTGATTTATCAAATGAAGACTGTAGAGATATTCTATGTAGAGAAATGCGTGGCGCAGGTTGGGATCGTTTATGGTATGTTGCAGATGCATTTCGATTTGGCATGAGTCGAGATGAAATTTATTTAATCACACACATCGATTTGTGGTTTTTGGCACAATTAGAAGAATTAATTCAATTAGAACGCCAGATTTCAAATATGAATTTATCCGAGCTCACTACTAATACATTATGGCAAATTAAACGTAAAGGATTTTCGGATGCTCGTTTAGCACAATTAATGGGGATCAGTGAGCATGAAGTTCGTAAGCAGCGATTAAATCTGGGTATTAATCCCGTCTACAAACGAGTAGATACTTGCGCTGCTGAATTTTCAACGAGCACTGCGTATCTTTATTCAACCTATGAAAAAGAATGTGAAGCTCAGCCTACTTTACGCGAAAAAATTATGATTTTAGGCGGAGGGCCTAATCGTATCGGGCAGGGTATTGAATTTGATTATTGTTGTGTTCATGCGGCATTAGCTATGCGCGAAGCAGGTTATGAAACAATAATGGTGAATTGTAATCCTGAAACTGTATCAACGGATTATGATATTTCTGATCGCCTATATTTTGAATCATTAACATTAGAAGATGTACTTAATATTGTTGCATTAGAAAATCCTAAAGGTGTTATTGTCCAATTTGGTGGGCAGACACCGTTAAAATTATCTAAAGCATTAGAGGATGCGGGTGTGCCAATTATTGGAACAACACCTGATGCCATTGATCGTGCTGAAAGTCGTGAACGATTTGCACAATTAGTTCAGAAATTAGGAATTTTACAACCACCCAATGGCACAGTTCGTTCTATAGAAGAAGGATTACGGCTAGCGAATGTTTTTGCATATCCACTCGTTGTACGGCCATCGTATGTGCTGGGTGGCAGAGCGATGAAAGTTGTTTACAACGAAAAAGAATTACAACGATATATGCATGAATCATCTGAAGTGACTCCAGAATCTCCACTATTACTGGATCATTTTATTGATGATGCCACTGAAGTGGATGTTGATATTGTGTCCGATGGAAAAAATATTTTTCTTGGCGGAATTATGGAGCATATTGAGCAAGCTGGCATTCATTCAGGAGATTCAGCGTGTTGTTTGCCGCCTCATTCATTATCGCGTGAAACTCAAGAAAAATTAGTCGAGCAAATGAAAAATATTGCTTTTGAATTAGGTGTTGTAGGGTTAATGAATGCTCAATTTGCCATTCGTGGAGAAAATATTTATGTGTTGGAAGTTAATCCAAGAGCGTCGCGTACCGTGCCTTTTGTTGCAAAAGCAACTGGCGTTCCTTTAGCGAAAATTGCGGCAAAATGTATGTTAGGAATCAGTTTAATTGATCAAGGTTTGACAGAAGCGATTCGTCCTGCACATTATAGCGTGAAAATTCCCGTATTTCCTTTTGCAAAATTTCCGGGTGTAGATCCCATGTTAGGTCCTGAAATGAAATCAACGGGTGAAGTCATGGGAATAGGTTCCACCTTTGAAGAAGCCTTTGCAAAAGGTGTATTAGGTGCAGGAATTACCATGCCAACACGCGGATTAGTTTTTATCAGTGTACGCAATACAGATAAACCTCGTGCAGTGGAAGTCTCTCGTTATTTATGTGCAATGGGTTTTGACATTATTGCCACTCGCGGAACGGCCGCTGTGTTAGCCAAAGCGGGTGTTCCTCATAAAATTGTGAATAAAGTAACGGAAGGTCGGCCCAATATTGTGGACTTGATTAAAAATAATGAGATCACCATGATCATTAATACAACTGAAGGCCAGCAAGCGTATGGTGATTCCTACACAATTAGAAGCAACGCGGTCGCTCGAAAAGTCTGTTATTTTACCACCTTAGAAGGCGGAAAAGCGGCGTGTGCCTCTTTACAATATGATCCGCGCCTATCAATCACGCGCATCCAGGATCTCCATAGATGTGGTGTCGCATCTTGAGTTGTTAGACGTTTTGTATAATTGATATTATTTCTCATTAAAATAATGCCTAATAACAGCTTAAATTTATTATCTTGATGGTATTGTATTATTGAACACGAAATAATAAGTTTGGCAAAAAACATCTGACATTAATTTGATAGAATCTGCCAAACAATTAACAACTTGAGATACGGCACCCGGCTCATTTTTTTAAAACAAGCAAGAAAAAAGAGCCGGCTCTTTTCGCTTGATGACATTAAAAAGAGCCGGCTCTTTTTGACTTTTTTTATGCAAAGCTCTATAATTAGTAGCTATTAGTCGATATTCAGAGGGATAAAATTATGCAAAGAAGGCACCTAAGCTATCTTATTCAGTGGTTACATAGCCATGATCGTAAGCCAATGGTTATCCGGGGAGCAAGACAAGTGGGCAAGACTTGGATTGTTCGAGAATGCGCGAGATTGTCTCAAAAGCGGCTTATAGAAGTCAATTTTGAAGAAAGACGTGACTTGATTAGTTTGTTCCAAACGAATGATGTGAAGCAAATTTTGAAAGATCTCAGTGCTGCACTTCTTATGCCGATTAAACCAGAGGATTGCATACTGTTTCTTGATGAAATTCAAGCGGTGCCAGAGCTTATCGCGAAATTAAGATGGTTTGCTGAGAAGCTACCGATTCTCCCTGTCATTGCGGCTGGTTCATTACTTGAGTTTGTTCTGGCGGATCACAGCTTTAGCATGCCTGTTGGTCGTATTACTTATATGCACCTCGAGCCATTTTCCTTTTTGGAATTTTTGACCGCGCTTGATTTGCAGCCACTCGTTGATTATGTGGAATCTTATTCATTATCTAAATCCATTCCGATTGTAATTCATGAGCAATTGAGTAAATTATTCAAAGAATATGTGTTAGTAGGAGGGATGCCAGCAGCAGTTTCAAATTGGTGCTCTGAGCAATCATTTCAATCTGTTAATCTAAAACATCACGACTTACTCACAACCTATAGAGATGATTTTTCAAAATATAATACTCGTATCTTAATTTCTACACTCGATGAAACTCTGCTCTCAGTGCCCCAACAATTAGCAAAAAAATATAGCTATAGCAAAGTGAGTGCTGATATAAACTCATCGTCAGTTAAACTAGCATTGAATTTGTTAAATAAAGCAAGAGTCTGTTCTCCGGTAATATGTAGCGCTGGAAATGGTGTTCCTATTGGTGCTGAAATTAATAAAAAATATTTTAAAGAAATATTTGTAGACGTAGGATTATGTTCAACATGTTTAGGACTAGAGCTTAATCAGATTAGCAAAGTTGATGAACTCATCATGATTAATAGAGGTGGTATTGCAGAACAAGTTGCTGGACAATTGTTGAGAACACTTTTTCCACCGTATGTTGAACCTAAATTATATTATTGGCAACGAACAGAAAAAGGCGCAGAAGCTGAAGTGGACTACCTCATCCAGCATGGAAGCACCATTATTCCTGTCGAAGTGAAAGCGGGTTCAACAGGTACTTTAAAATCACTCCATATTTACATGGGACTGAAAAAGTTTACAACTGCTGTACGCATTAATTCTGATTTACCTAGTCAGACAGATATTGATGTCAATATATCCGCTGATCAATCTGTTCGCTATATCTTAAAGTCTATTCCATTCTATTTACTGAGTGAACTACATCGATTAATTGACGAAAGTGAATAAAGGAGCATATGTGATATCGTACAAACAGCTGTGTTCCCTGTTATTATTATGCATCTCTGGCTGTCTGTTCATTGATAGTGAAACGATGAATAATAATCTAAAGACACTCAATACTGAAATGGAAGAATCCTTGCAAAAATACGTACACTCGGAAAATATCTCTCAAGTTTTAGTTGCAGTGAGCGTACCCAATCAGAAAACAATGCTATTTACCAATAGCAAGGCCAGCCTTAATAAATCGGAATTTCCTATTGCTAGTATCACTAAAACTTTTACGGCTGCTTTAACTCTGAAACTATTCCAACAAGGAAAGCTCAAATTAGACAACAACCTAGGACAATACTTCCCTCAATATCCAAAATGGAGCAACATCACCGTACAAATGCTTCTGAATCAAACTAGCGGCTTGCCCGACTATATTAATACTCCTAACTTCTTCATAAAAATGGCTGCACATCCTCGTCATTTGTATTCTTCTCAAAAATTATTAGAGATTGCGTACAATATGAAACAGAATTTTGTTCCAGGCAAAGGTTGGGCATACTCGAATACCAACTATCTGTTGCTTGGATTAATTGCTGAAAAATCCAGTGGACAATCGCTTTCTCATTTATACAATCAGTACTTTTTTAAGCCACTACAATTAAATCAAACGTTTTATTCCGCAGGATATTTCCCCAAAGACATCGAAACTAAAATGATGCCGGGTTTTTTCGCGCAATATAATGCTACACCCACCAATATGACCTGGGTTCAAGGGGCGGGTGGTATTGTTTCAACGCCAGATGATCTAATCATTTGGGCAAAGGAAATCTATTCTGAAGAAATACCCCAATACTTCACTATGATCAAACATTACCGAATGGCATTAAGTACGGGCCAAGCTACTTCAGATTTAAATACTCCCAGTAATGGCTTCGCAGTGTTTTCGATAAATACCCCTTATGGAATCATGTGGTATACACCTGGACTTGCTTCCGGATATCGAAATATTCTGGCGTACTTTCCTTGCGAGGGCGTTTTTATAGTCAGCAGTATCAATAACGGTAATACTCAAAGTACTTCCACTGCCTCTTTGCTAAACCTAATGATGAACACAATATCTAAAAACGCCGTAACTCGACAAGCCATTAGCCACTATCAGAAAACCTACTCTTTACCGGCTTATTGCCAATTGCCAAAACCTACTACCACTACTCTCCCAAATTTTTAAGCTCACACAGCAAAAAAAAGGATCATTAAAAGTAGAATTTATTAATGCAACAGAGTGTTGTCTATAGATCATGGGAGCTAGACCCGCGACGTGCTTCAGACTTGACCCTCATTATGAGCCCCATTATACTGTTATGATGACAGTTAAACAAACTTCAGGCTATGTGCTTTAATATAGAGATTAAATATATGCAAGGTTTCAATCATTATACGGGTAAATATTTTGAGTTAGACGATGCAAAAATTTATTATGAAATCATCGGTAATAAAAATGGACCGGTATTATTATGTCTTCATGGTAGTCTAGGAAACATAGAAGTTTTTAATGACGTCATTCCAGAACTGAGAGAAGAATTTAAAATAATCGGTATTGATAATCGTGGGCATGGCATGTCTACACTCGGTAGCACTCAAGCACTTTCTTATGAGTTTCTCCAAAAAGAAGTAGAAGCTGTTTTACGACATTTAAATATCGAAGACTTAAATATTTTAGGTTTTAGTAATGGTGGAACGATTGCTTATAGACTTGCTGCATTAAGCAAACTGAAGATAAAAAAGCTAATCACTATCGGTTCACCTTGGTGTACAAAACATGTAGAACGTAGCATAGATGCTTTCTCTAAAATCACCGTTGATGTTTGGAAAGAATATTGTCGCGTAGATTATGAACAATATCAAAAATTAAATCCAGAACCCAATATCAATCATATATTCGAATTAGCGAAAAATATGGCACTTGATAAAACTGAAAAGGGTCGCCCCAATGAACGTGTTAAAAACATTACATGCCCACTTTTAAGTATAAGAGGGGAAAGCGATCCTATTGTTTCATATCAAGATATTCAAGAATTAGCTGAGATCGTAGCAAAAACACAACTATTCAACGTCTCTTCTGCCGGTCATGAAGCTTTAAAGGATCAACCTAAATTATTATCAGAAAAGTTGAAAAGTTTTTTAATCGAATAATAAGGTGTGATCTTCAGTTGTAGTGGATGATATCATGGAAAATAGCGTTTCTACTCATCTTATTTCTATAACCATGTGCTTGATCTGCATCAAAACGTAATCCTTCATTTTGTTTTAGAGAATGCCATTTTCCTTTAACCAATACTTCAATTTCACCTTGCGTAACTATCACATGTTCAATAACGCCTTTCTGATGAGGGGGTGATAAATGTTCACATCCGGGAAATAATTCAATTATAAATACTTCGAATTTGAGTGATTCATCAAAAGCAAAAATCGGGCTAACTCGGATTTTATTATCCTCTGGATGCAATTGTTGTAAAGTTCCAGTACGAAGTATTAGCTCGGGAGTTGTTGGTTCAATGTCTTCCACAAAAGATGAAAAGGAAACATTAAGACCGCTGGCAATTTTCCAGAGAGTCGCAATCGTAGGACTCGATTCTCCCCTTTCAATCTGGCCAAGCATGGCCTTACTCACCCCGGTTTTTTGACTTAGGGCGTCCAAACTCCATCCTTTTGCCTTACGGAGCGACTTTAAAGTCGCTGATATCTTGAGTAATAAGTTTTCCAAGGTCCACCTAAAAAAAATGCTTGTGCGTTATAGCGCACAATGTTATAGTGAGCCTATTGTGCGCTATAACGCACATGAAGTAAATAGCGAGGAGGGTGATAATCGATGAAACAACAACTGCCAATGAACAGAATAACTAAGGCTGAAGTCATACCTATCAACAAAAGGGGGGCTGGATCATGACAAAAAAGATTTTTTGGACAAATCCCTATTTAGCAGAGTTAGAAACGACGGTAAAAACGGTAAATGGAAAGCAAATAACAGTTAATGAAACTATTTTTTATGCTTTTTCCGGCGGTCAAGAAAGTGATTCGGGGACAATTGGTGGATATAAAGTCGATAAAGCTGAAAAAGAAAATAAAGAAATTTTCTATACCTTAGAAAACGATCACTCTCTCAAGTCCGGAGATCCAGTAAAAATTGTTATAGCCTGGAATCGCAGATACAAACTAATGCGATTACACTTTGCAGCAGAACTGGTGCTTGAATTAGCATCTAAACAATTTCCTGATCTCATTAAAATTGGTGCACATATTGCCCAAGAAAAAGCTCGCATAGATTTTCAATGGGAAAAAAATATCACGCCTTTTATAATTCAACTACAACAAGATGCACAAAGCATCATTGATTCCAATCAAGAAATTATTTGCGGATTTAGTGACGAAATAAATGAAATTAGATATTGGAAAATTAATGGATTTTCACAAGTACCTTGTGGCGGAACGCATATAAAAAACACCAGGGAAATTGGGCAAATCAAGTTGAAACGCTGTAATCCCGGGAAGGGGAAAGAGCGAATCGAAATATTTTTAACCTAGTGGAGGCTTTATGAATTTTGAAAATAAATTGGTAATTGTAGTCAATAAAAACATTGATATCGGCGTAGCGATGAATGCCGTTGCTCATGCTTCTTTCGCAGTGGGAGCAATGTCGGGTGAAGAAATCTCTTTTTTACAATCTAACATAGATGCAAGCGGCAACGACTGGAAAGTTTCAGGAATGCCCTATATCGTATTGCGCGGTAAATCAAATGAAATTAAAAAAGCAGTCATGGAAGCAAAAGAAGCCAACATTACTCAGCTGGCCTTTGTCGATAGTATGACAGGTGGAACCTATTTAGAACAAATAGAGAATATATCTAAAAAAACGGAAGACGAACATACCTATTATGCTGCAGTTATCTTCGGAAAATGGGATGTAGTTTCACAGATTACAAAGAAGTTTTCGCTGTATAAATAAGTTAATGGTGTCGTATCTTTAGTTGTTAGATGTTTTGAAAAATCGACGTTATTTCTCAGTAAAATAGTACGTAATAACTCCTTAATATCATTGAATTGATGTTATTGGGCACGATATATAGAATTGGAAAAAATCATTCCTCGTGTAAATCGGCAAAAATTACATGATTATTTCTTTAAATTTGTGTTGAAAAAATACTGAATCTGAGAAACAACTAACAACTTGAGATACGACGACACTGCTTAATAAGAGATATAGGTATGAAAGCGACGACCTTACTCCATCATATCGTTAAGACTGGACAAACTCTATTACCCAGCTTTTACGTTGATGACAATGAATAGGAGTTTGGTCTAATTATGATGTCCTTTCTGTTGTGTCACACACTTTGTAAAATAAACCAACATTTGAGTATCACTCCTCGATACTCGCGCCAGAATCTGGATGCAAGGTATTAGCGGAGTTATTTGACTGATAACACGCAAAATGTGATTCTGATTTAGTAAAAATGTTCTTAGTCCAGGATGCGGTTGATTCTTAGTGCTGAAATAGATAGTATCATCAATTACTTTTTGGTTCATTAATACATTAATTCAATTCGCTGATCTTCAAATATTATAAAATAGCGTTTTTATCATTGTATCAATCAAGATTTATTCAATTGTTGCAGTAAAAGAAACTGGGGTGCCAATATGAAACGTGTTCGACGCGAGCAAAATCCTAACAGCAATGCAGTCGATTTTGATGAAAACTTTGAAGAGAAGAATTTTTTTAATACACTGAACAAGGATGTGCTCAGAATAATTATTTATCAATTAACGCTCATGGATGCATTATCTTTAAGCCAAGTTTGTCAATATCTCCGTAGTTTAGTAATTACCCTTGCCCGGGAAAAGATTTCACAACTCAAGGATCCCGTGTTAAATCCATATTTTGCACCTTTTGCAGTCACTCTAGATTGCAGAGCGACCTTATTTTCTAAGCCTAAAAGAAATTTAATCAGATCTAAAGTACCTGATAGAAAAGATCTTACAATATTAAAGGCTGATGAAGTTTATAATTTCCTTAGATCTCATGATGATTTGGCAATTTGGAAGAAATTACACCAAGCTTTAGGCAATTTACAATTTCCTTCTCCAGGAGAAATGTCTTCAATCCAAGAAAAGCAAAATCTATTTTCTGTTTGGTTTGAACAAAATATAATGAGACTTGAACTTTTAGAGAAATTATCCTTGCGCGAAATGAGTATTGCTTGGTTGCCAAATGAATTTAGAAAATTGAAAAATTTATCTTATCTAGATTTATCAAAAAATGCTTTATTTAAATTACCAACAGAGCTGGAAGATTTAAAGGAGCTGAGGATTCTAGATCTAAGCTATAATAAGCTTCAATCACTACCTAGCTGGCTCAATAATTTGAGTAAACTTGAAAAAGTTATACTGACTGGAAATCCCTTGTCAAATAAATTTACGAGTTTACTGAGTAATGAAATGCAATATTTTTATTTTAATGGAGCAGCGGACGCGAAATTCGAGCTCCAGGGTGATGATCTGAGGCAGTTATGTGGTGTCACAAGGAGTGAATCAATAATATATTTAAGCTAATGCTCTTGTTTTTTTATAGTCATGTTTGTTAAAGATAAAAGGACTTCTTCATATGCATCAGGTCTGCCGATTAGAGGCTGGGTTCTGGCATTGATGACACAGAAAATGGGAAAATGGGTGTCGCATCTTTAGTTGTTAGATGTTTTGAAAAATCGATATTATTTCTTAATATCATTATGTTAATGTTATTGAATACGTTATAAAGTGCTGTCAAAAAGAATTCAGCATCAGATTGTTAAAAACTACAGGATTATTTCTCTGAATTTATTTTGAAACTATATTGAATCTGTAAAAGAAGTAACAACTTGAGATGCGACGACGGTCTTGTAAGCTGCTATAATAATATATGGGTAGGTATAATAAGAGATATAGGTATGAAAGCGACGACATTTTTTAATAAGGACGAAAAAGCTCCAGAAAGTGGCGGAGAAGCAGTCATTGAATCCGGAAAGCTTTACATTCTGACTGATTCTGGAGTCATCGTAAAACAGCGCGTTGCGCTTCGTCAAAGTCAATCCAAACAAGATCAGAAATTAATCACAAAACTCCATCATATCGCTAAGACTGAACAAACTCTATTACCGAGCTTTTACGTTGATGACGATGAATATGTGTTGTATGCAAAAACAGGCGTTATCACTCACTATCCTTTGCATTTGAGAGAAATTCAAAGTGTGTTTTGGGATTTGAGGAATGCGATTAAAGCTTTGCATGATGAGGGCATTGCACATCTCGATATTAAGCCATCCAATATTGTTTTGCGTGATAATGGCTTACCTGCATTAATCGATTATGGTTGTTCGGGATTTCTTAACGACAAGACAGTGGGAGATACCACATTGTTGTATGCACCCCCGGAATATTTTGGAGACCAAAAACAATATAATCGAGAAGCACATGATATTTGGTCAATGGCTATGAGCATATTGGAGCTTGCTGTGCCAGAACAATTTTCAAAATTTAAAAGCAAAATTCCTTCTAATCTTTTAGGGCAAGCGGCCTTCTTCGAAAAATACTATTCTCAAGAAAATTTATCAACTACATTTGCTCCCATGCTCTTTGAGCTTAGGGAGAAAAATGAGAGGTTTGCAACTTTAATTGAACCCTTGCTCAATCATAATCCCGCGGCGCGTATTAAAAATTTTAGAAAATTACCTGAAATTGAGACTAAAAAAATTGCTACTGTGCAACCTTTGCCTCAACACAATGAAGCCGCGCTGAGAATTTTCATCAAACAAACTAACCTAAGAATACAGCATCTTAAGCATTTGCAAATACATTACACTCAAGGCAGTTCGTGTTATCAACGCATTGATTATCAGATTACTGTTAATCGAGATCAACGAGAAAAAGCATATCTTGAACTCGGTAAAACGAAAGCATCTGAGATTCCTCATATCGGTAGCAAAGAAAATTGGGACCCAAATATTACAACCAAAGAACTCAATGAATTGATTATTCGTTTCGACGCAGCATCAGATCAGGAAAAACCTCGTATCGTGTTTAAAATTATTCGAGCAGCTGATATGTGGCTGTTTGACAACCCTAATAGTCCTCAGAGAAAAGCCGTTCAACTAATAATGACTAATTCCATAAAAATTGCGCATGATTATAGTAAAGGACTTCAATTCGAATCATTCTCGGAATATATTCCGCGATCAGGATGAAATGGAGTTTGTTTTGATGAAGTCCTTTCACTAATTGATCCTTTTCTAAACAAGTGAAATCCTCAACCGTACTAATATCAATGCTATCTATTGAATCTATGACACAAGAAAAAGTGTCAGATAGTAGATTAAACTTTGAAGTATCTCGTAAGTAAACGTAATGCTCTGAGATTTAATACCCTTATCCGATGATGTAGTTTTGTAGAGTACAGGGGGTAATGTATTTATATTGTATCCGATCACATATTCCATACTACTTGGTATCTTTAGCGCATTATTTACGAAAGTGTACTATACTTGTAATAAGAAGGTAGTAAAAATCTTGACGTTAATAAGAGTGAGAATAGGCAAGGAGTTATGGTTATTAATAGTTCACCGGCAGTCAAAGGGCTGAAGAGCCCTTGAAATGCAGGTTTAACAAGTTTTGAGGAGGGATGTATGAAAATTTTTACGATGAAACTGAGAGGCCTAATGCTTCTTGTAGGGGCTATTAGTGTATTTATGTTAGCTGAACCGGGGTTCGCAGGTGGAAGTGCATCCGGTACAGCTTTGTATGGTGATTGGCCTGCATCTAACGTTAATTCTAATAACTTAAATGTGGCGCCGGATACCCAAATTAATGCCAGCAACGTCACTACCTTGGTGAATGTCGATCCGACCAATGCTTTGGGTATGATAGCATTTGATCCGACGATGACCTCTTTAGCCGGTGTTGACTCGGCACCCGTAGTTGCTGATGGTATAGTCTATGTGGCCAGAGGTGGTGGCAAAGTGTCAGCTTACTATGCTAATGGTCCGAACGTAGGACATCCAGTAGTCGGCTATGTTGAAACACAATTAACGGACGAGGATGGTAATCCTGACTTATTTGATTCGTCTCCTGTCATTACCAAAAACGCCATCTACATGGCGGGACGACGGATGCATAAGTTAGATAGGTTTACAGGCGCAGAGCTTGCTGTTCATCTCTATAATGATGATATCAATCTGACGAGCCATTCGGGCCCAGCTCAGATTACTGGCTCTCAATTAATGGTGGCTGATGACCTGATTATTTACGGAACAGCCTTTAATATTGAAGCTTCTGGAGGACTTGATGCGTTGCTTTTATATCCTTATGCACATGGTGAAATTATCGCCTTTAGACAAAGCGATTTGAGCATTGCATGGCATATCGATTTGCCCAGCATTGGACCAGATGGAAAGCCGTTGCCTAATGGACAATCTTATGGCTCTGGTATGGGAACATTTGGTGGGTTCGGCGTGGATAATGCGAGAAAGTTAGTTTTCGCTGCGATCGGCAACCAATATTCAGATGTGTCCCAGCCCTGTTTCGCCACAAATACCTGTCCAGTGGGCCCACTTTCAGATTCTTTAGTCGCAATAGACTATAGAACAGGCAAGGTCGTTTGGTTTTACCAATATACTGCCAACGATGCTTGGGGTAGCGCAGGTTTAGATGTTGGTGCAAATGGTAAGAAAGATCTTGATGTGCATGCTCACCCACAAATCTTTTCTATCAATCTCATTCCCGGGGTAAATTTGAGCAAGATTGACTTAGTGGGAGCACGTGCTAAAGACGGAACCTATCGTATTTTTACACGAGATCAAATTCCTGGTCATGTTTTTCCAATAGCTCAGGTGCAGTTTGAGCCTGCTGCTACTTTCGGTGATGGTGCTATTCAAACCGACCCGCCTATCAAGGACGGTATAATGTATATAGGATCAACAGCCTTAGTGAAAGATCCAAGTACTGATCCAGCATATTTTCAAACACTTCCAGGCTATACAATGGGTCGACACACATCGCTAGATTTGCTCGGTAGTGTAGTTGAGGCCAATGATCCTTTTGGGCGTTTTGCGGCTTTTCAATATGGCACAACCACCCTACGTGCAATTGATCTACGTCAATTGATTTATTTTGGTATGGGGCGGTTATTACAGGGTAAAAAAATTCCTGTTTGCGGAATAGACGCAAATTTGATCAATCCTAATGTGGATATGGTGGGTAATCCAACATGCGATGGCCTTTTACCTAATAACATTGTGAAATGGACTACTACGCTAAAACCTTTTATACCTCTAGCAGCATCAGGTTTTACCTATGACAATGGCGTTTTGATCATGGGGAATATCTTAGGGTTTGTTGATTTTATTAATGCTCAAAATGGGGCATTACTACCCATGACTTTAGTTCCACAACCTATATCCATGTTTCCTGGTGCTGAATTTTTAGCACCACTCGGATTTCAAGGAAATGTTGTGTTAGGCGGTGTTGCAGCTGTAAACGGATATCTCTATGTTCCCGTTGGTATAGCAGTTGGGCACGAAGGTGCAGTTTCACCAAATCCACTATTTGCATTTGGTGGTTTGGCCATTTTCAAACTGCCCTAAGTAAATGGTGAAACACTTAAAAAGCCGTGCTCATTCAAAGCACGGCTTTTTTTACTGCGCAAGCGCACGTGGAGGACGAGATTGCGGTTCTTAATTATTTTAAACGCTTCTTATGCGGATCCTCTTTTACTTCTAAGGATTCCTGGGATGTTCGATTGAGCTGTCTTCGCATCCATTCGAACAATTTCCGTGGATTGTAATTCACCGGATCACGTCTTCGGGCTTCGTTAAACTTTTCCAATACAAATTCAGGTTTTGCTATTTTAGCTTCTTTCATTACAGCGAGTAATTCTTCATCGGTATAATCGGTGGCTTGAAGATAATGGAATCGATTTTGCAGGGCTAGTGAGACCACTTCTCCAGGATTTTGTGATGCCATCACAAATCCACCTACTTTAACCTCAAATCTCTCTCCGACAACTTCATGTATTAATGCCACTAGAGTAGGATCTTCGGGTAATTCACCTTCCATCAACGCAATGAGTAAACTTTCGATCCGAGTATCGATTTCATCTAAAATTATTTTTGATCCATCGCATAAGGCTCTGATGATTAGGCGTGCTGCTTCATCACCATCATCCAGTGATATTTCATAATAACGTTTTAAAGGATCTGGATGATTTTTTTCATAACCCTGCCCTTGTAATATCGCTTTATATAAACTCGACTTTCCTATGCCAGAGGGCCCTTCCATAAGAATACCTCGTCTATACGCCCTATTTTTTTCTGTGGCCATTGCGCAAATAGCAAGATCTTCTTCCAGGATTTCTATGTGGACATATTTTGTAGAAGGAATCCATAAATTACCTACCGATATCACACTGAGACTTTTAATCACTGGGGTATATTCTATGGCTTTTTGATAGGCTTTACGCTGTTGTTCATCTCGTATCATAAATCCAAACTCATGCCATTGAGCTCGTTTCACAGCCTCATCAACATTATCCGATAATTTTTTTGCAACTACAAAGCGTTGTGCTAGCGATCTTAAGTCGCGCAGTGATATTTCGCAATGCGGTTCGTAATCTTTAACATGATAGAATGACCAGAGTAATTTATCAGCAATGCGACTGTTTTCTTCTGCTGTAAAATTTAAGCCTAATAATTCGGGCTCAATGATATTTTTTCTTAACCAGTCTTCATGAGGAAGTTCGAATAATACCGTTTCCGCGTAATTTTGAATAAATGTATGAAAATATCGATTGGTGTAGGTTTCAGGATTGCCACTACCGACCAGTTTACGCTCACCCGCAATTTGAAAGTATCTGCCCTTGTGATGGAACGGACCTTCTCTAAAAAGTCCTTTAAGTATATTTAAGGAGCCGGGTTCTTCCATATTAATCTCATCAGGAGCAATAAGAAGTGGTGTTTCTCTATCTATGGGTTGAGCAGATAGATAGGGCTCTATTTGCATTAAACCTTTAAAATAATGACCTTCTGGTAATTCTGATCGCAATTGGCGAGTTTGGTAGGATTTTCCAGTACCCGGTGTGCTTTTTAGAAAAATGGTGCGGCAGGTCGGATTAAAAAACAGCGTGTGTAATTGTTGGGTAGGTTTATGATGTTGACTAACTTCAACTCTGTTTTCTCGGGCTTCTTCAGACCGCAGTAATCCCCACAATTTTTCTAAGACCAGAGGGTCTTTTAAAGAAGGTTTGCCCTTTTTGAATTCAATAATACTCTCCAGTGAATCACCCAGTAATTCTCGCAGAGTTTTTCCATAACAGCAATTGAATACCTTCCAACAATGCTTTGTGAAATCATCTTTGTTGATTATTTTTCTGGCTTTTATTAATCTTTCCCATTTTTGATAGTGCACGGTTTTAATATTTCGTTCCGGTGAAAATAAATATTTTGCAATCACGCACAAGAAAGCATAATTGTCAGAATTCTTTGGGTAATTATAATGAAAGAGCCCTTTAATCGGATTTTCAGGATGAATCATTTGAAGACATTTATCCTTCACTCGAGCTATCATGGAAGTCAGCCAGCGATAATTTAATTCAGGAATAGGCGGTTGACCCACTCCACGATGATTCAGCTGGCGCGCCATTTCAAAAAAGAAAATAATTTTTTGGGATAATACACGATCTTCTTCAGTTAGTAATTCTTTATAGTGTTCAAAACTGATATTTTCAATTTGAATTTTGTGATAAGGATATAGGTTACGACACTCCAAAGGCATCACACAGATCAATTGCCCTTTGAGCTGAACTTCATGGCCGTTTTGATAAAATCGTGCCAAATTAGGATAAAGATATGGCAGCAGTTGTTGATACAACAATAAACTCATTTCCCCATCTAAAATAATGCTTTTACCTTTGAGCAGATTATTCATAACAACGCAGGGCTCATACTGAAATTCGACTTTTCCTGCTTCATCGCGGTGGTCATCGAGCTTAGCCATTAATTCCTGATACGTCATTTGTGGCGTAACATCGACTATTATTGCTTCGGGCAATAAGGTTTCTTTTAAACGATTAACATAAAAGTCCGGGTCATTCGTAAATACTAAGAAGCTAGTCTCAGCGTTAGTATTTTGCTCACCGCTATAAATCGCAACCCCCTCTATTTCACCACCCGGTAGTAAAGTGAAGGTAATAGGATGTTGAGAAAATTCTTGGTAGCGATCTAATAATTCATGCCATTCTTCTCGGGTAATTCGTTCCGTTAGATAAAACTCGCTTTCTTTTGTAGAAAACCAGGGCGATGTTTCAGTGCGAATACGTTTTACTGGATCAACGACCTCTCGTCTAAAACATTCATATAAATTATTCGCGTTACAAAAAACACCAATGCTTGAATGCTCATCGGGTTGTGATTTTATCGTGATATTATCATGATGTAAGTTCTGATTTTTTTTCAGCGTTTGGATGATAAAACCGTCAGGTAATTCGATAAATTCTGCATTCACATAACAACATTTTTCTGTGCGAAGTCGATGTAAGAATTTATTAAAATTCTCTGTGTCAGGGCAATTTATGAGGCGTAGATTTCTCTTTTGATTCAACGCAACCCTCAACGCGCCGTTTTCACGTAATCGATAGCCGGATTCATCAACAACAATTTCGCCAAATAATCGTTCTCGCCAGTTGGGCATTCCATAAAGATCAATTTCAACAAATTCATCATAAGATGCTTGCGACTTAACTGCTTCTTTAGGTGCTTCGTATGATTGGCTAAGTAAAAATGCTGTGCTTCTTGTGAAAAATGCTCGCGGGCCTGTTCTAAATTTATCTTGAATAATGCTGATGATTTTTACAGAGGGTGATACAGGAATACCCATCAATGTACCGCCAGGTTCAAGCATAGACATATAATCCTTCTTTTGGCGTCCTGAAAATTCTGTCCAATTAATTACTACAATTCCACCTTGGTCGAGTAAGGTTTTTAATGGGCCTGGCACAGCTGTTCGTCGACCATGCTCTATCTTTATTGATTTCATATAACGTCGCAAATCAGTAGGATTGTTGACGTATAAAATCGCACCAGGCCAAGTTAATTTAGAGCAATTTAATAGTTCTGAGCGGATGCCTTTAAAAACTTTTATTGGATCTAAATTATTCGGCAAACGTAGTAGTGGAGCATGAGGCCCATCATTTGTCATTAATGGCATGACAGAAGTAATTATTTTCACTGATGGAAACGGATCAGTCAGTTCACGTGCTTTTCCTTCGGCTATTCTCGCAGCTTCAGCCTCAGTTTCTCTGGTCGCTCTTTGGGTATCTTCTTGTGCTTTTCTTTCTGCTTGTTCACGGGTTCTTGCTTCTTCTTCCTCTTTGGCTTTTCTTAATTCTTCTTCACGAGCTTTAGCTTCTGCCTCTTTTTTGGCTTTTCTTATTTCTTCTTCACGAGCTTTAGCTTCTGCCTCTTCTTTTGCTTTTCTTAATTCTTCTTCGCGAGCTTTAGCTTCAGCCTCTTCTTTGGCTTTTCTGAGTTCTTCTTCGCGAGCTTTAGCTTCAGCCTCTTCTTTGGCTTTTCTGAGTTCTTCTTCGCGAGCTTTAGTTTCTGCCTCTTCTTTGGCTTTTCTGAGTTCTTCTTCGCGAGCTTTAGTTTCTGCCTCTTCTTTGGCTTTTCTGAGTTCTTCTTCACAAGCCTTTGCTTCTTCCAGTTCTCTGGCTTTTCTTTCAGCTTCTTTTTGCTCATTTCCTGGTTGATTTTGGCTGTTTTTATTTACTGCCGTTACTATTTGAGAAGACTCATCGTGCTCCTTTTTAGTATTAATATTGACAGAATTATCATGGGGCAACTCACGTTCAGCAATGAGTTTAATAAACGGATTCTCAGGCTCTGATGTACGATTTTCAGATTTCCTTATCAAATCTAATACTAATCCACCACCCAGGCACACACCATAACGCACGAAACCAAGCTGTGTAAAAAAGACTAGCTCAGGAAACATATGCTTCCCATTAGAATATAGAGATACTGGGATATTTAGATAATGAGCAAGCACCATAAAGACTTCGGAACGATGTCGACAAACCCCTCTGGCATTCCTGATTTGCGATATAATGATATCCAGTGTGGGTTTGGATTCATCACCCGGGCTCTCTTCTTGATCAAAATTTTGACAGAACTCAAACAAGCAGGCTAACTTTTCTCGAAGCTCCATCCTAGGGTTATGCATGAATTTCAGCTTGTCTACACGATTAATAACATGTTTTATTTCATTAATGAGATCAGATTTCAGAAGAGGTTTAGGAGAAAGACACAACTTTAATTCATCATTAAACTGTTCTAATAAGTATTGCTCCTGGATTTCAAAACGATATGCAACCTTTATATATTGAACTGGCTTTCCTGCTTGTAAAGAGAGACTTACTTTACGCTCAGTAGGATCAAGGACTAAATCTAAATTGTGAGCATCATCACAATATATTACCAATTGATCAGTAGGATAAAGAATAGGTGTGGTCACCAACGTTACATCTTGACCAGGCTTTATTTCAAATTCAGCATAACCCAGAGCCCATTTCAGATTTTTATTAACAAAAGACTTTAATTCGTGAAGTGTATTCTCAGTTAATGAATGACAGTGTTTATATTTTAATAAAGAGACCTTGCGAAGGTCCTTAGGCTTATAACAAAAATAAAGACTACGTTGGAACACATCACTTTCCACAGTATTATAAGCACAAAAACGAAAATAATTGTTGATTAACAAGCCGCGTTGATCATAAACCATCATGAAATTATCTTTTTCATTTCCTGAGGCCGCACTTTGTGAACCGTATAGATGAGTGATAAATCCAGTCTTAGAATCGGGGGTATAGTGGTCAGAACTTTGGATGCGCATAACATTATATTCCTGAGCATCAGGTCCACCACGCTCATAGCCTTCATGTTCATTTAGTGCGCTATTGATATGTCTCTGAAATGCCTCCCATCGTTTTCGTTCTTTTTCAAGACTTTCCGTTCTATGGGAACACGCTCGAAGAGTTCTGAGCGAGTTTAAAGTAATTGCACCAGACTCTGTTGGTTTGTCAAGATTAATAAAGTTATCTTCCAAGCTCGAGTTATGATTCAGTTTGGACAGTGATTGGGCGTACTCAGCGTACATTTGCTTACAATTGCTAATATTCACTTCTGTGATAGTATCCAAATAATCATTTAATTCGACTTTTATTCGATCACATCCCATGAGATCTATTTTTCGGATGCTCCTTGGTATATTATTAATTGCAGTAATATTATTACTACCTATCACCTTTAATATCTCGAGTTGAGAGAATTCTCTTAAATCGAGAATGCCGCTGAAATTAGAATAGGCTATATTAATACTTTTAACCCTATGAGCTATTTCACCAACTTTTACAAAAGGGAAATCTTCATGAAGAATATTAAGATGTA
>JAKORL010000082.1 GCA_029777855.1 Pseudomonadota bacterium | reverse complement strand
GGTTTCAAATACACATACATCGTCACTTCGAACCCAAATCGTTTATCAAGAAACACAGGTTTTGTCCAGTTCATGTTAAGAGCCCTCCTAAATAATAGAGTGCTAAGCCCGTTGGCGAGTAGCCATCAACGCTAGCGCTCTGTTACTTGTGAGTCAGGACTTCTCAGTGCTAAATGCCCCTTAAAACCCGGCTCACCTTATACCATTTGCCTCCATTCAACCGAACTCTCTTCCTTTAGCTCAGGCTGCCTTTTATAGCCGCCATGTTCTAATTATAGCACATTCTAGTAATTCTGCTGGCCGTTACACGATTGTTCGTGAAGATGATTTTTAATAGCAAACATAGAATAAAAATCGGCTTTTTTTACCGTTTGAGATTTTTGGAAATTTTTTTTGTTTTAATTAACTACTGATTAGTCTGCAAATTTATTACAAAGAAGCACCTGAAACCCGCTGTCAGAGGGTGTCTTCGCCTGTATCGATATGTAAGATACACTGTTTAAGGCTTGTCAAGTCGACAAGCCCTATCGATCTCGAATGAATGTCATTTTTCGAATCAGAGATGAATCTTTATATCCTGAGTTTCTAACTCAAGCCACTTCAGCAGGCTTACTCTTCCTTAAAGGCCATAAACTCGTTGGTGGACTCCGAGCCAGCATCTACAATGCAATGCCTGAACCGGGTGTAGATGCGTTGTTGAACTTTATGGAAGATTTTCGACGATAAACATGGAGTTTCTATGGAAGAAAAGATCACTCAAATTTTATTTCAGGCTATAAATATACCTGAACAATCCAGTGAAATCTTCCTCAGATACTTTGGCCCACAAAATGGCATAGATCTGGAGCTCATGACTTCAACTTTTGCTCATGAGCCAATTGATGATAAAGAAACTTAATTAATCAATTTCAGTGCAGGTGATGCTTAAGAACAGGTCAGTATTGGCTACCCGTATTCAGCAGAGAACCAAGAATCATTGCTAATTATCAGGAAATATGGTATAAAGTGTATAATTAACTAATCAATAAACCTGAAGAATATGCGTGAAAATATCATTGACATCCTTGACCACTCTGCCGAAGCCTTTGAGCAATGCCAAGCGCCAGATTTAGTCGATCGTGCTAGTCTGAAGCTGAGGACGTTGATCGAGGTAGTGATTCAACGATGTGGAAAACCGGTAAATCTAGGCGAAGCTGAGGTTGAGCTATCTTGGGGGCATGTTCTAGTACACCTCGAAAAGTATACGCCCGAAGGGCATCATCTGTATTCCCATGTAGTGGCTGTCTTTGCTGAGAAATGTACTCGTAGGTGTGTGGGTGAGGGTGCAACTTGGAAAGTTGATTTTAGTGAAGATTTACAGAGCGCGAGGGCCTTTAAATTATTTCTTCAGCACATTCTTCCCTTTGAAAATGTCAATTGTTTAAATTCAGAGGGGCCAGTTTTTTATTTAACCGAAGAGGTTATGTTTTTTTATAGTCGCTTTTTTTGCAATGAAAAAGGACAGCTATTTTCATATTACTTACACGATGCGTTATTAAAAACACTGCGTGCAGATCAAGATGATTTTAGTATACAATTTATTTTGGGGCTGATTCCCGGAGATAATAATAAAAGACGTTTGAATAATTTACGTCCAAAAAATCGATCTCCTTATGTCGTATCTCCTGATGGAAAAACAGTATTGCGTCTCAATAGAGAACCCATGCTGACGCCAAAAGAAAAAGAAGGTTTTACCCAAGCACAGTCATCCACATTAATTAATGATATACAGAACACACCCTTTGGCTATGATAGAGGTCGTAGCGAAAAGTTATATGGATTGATCACTGATTGCAAAGATGCTCATATTCAGCGTTTGTTGGAGCGTGATGGAGGTACTGTAGAACGCGTATTCGAGTCTGATAGTGTGAAAATTTATCGTTCTTTTTTTTCGTCGAGTCAAATTCGCGCTTTTAAAGAAAACAACACATTCCGATGTAATGAACCTTTTATCAGCAATGAAGTATTGGCACGTCTGAAGTTTAATCCTTATCGAAGTGTAGTATGTATATGTGGTGATACACTGGAGTCACGATTACTCGCCTATGATTTTGCAAATGAGCTCTGGGAAAATTATCGTGATTACGCAAAAGAAAAAGGTATCGTTATCAATGCCCATTATAGAATTCCTATCGTTTTTTATTTGCCAAGAGAGGAAAATCCTCTCAAAAAGTTAAAGCATTTACGTTGGTATACTGAGGCGCAACATATTGAAGATAAGAAGGAATCTTACAAGATTTACAGATTTTATAATGATGAAACAAGAAAGGCGTACTATATATTACGATCATTTGAATTTTTGCTTGGACTTAATGAAATCACTTTAGATATGTTAAAAGAAGAAGTTGAAGTAAATAAAGGGGGTGATAAGATCCCATTAGCTCTACTCATGATGAGAAGTGGTTATACAAGGTTATTGATGCGCTTGCTTCGGCCATCACGTTGTGATTCACAGTTGAAATATCAAGTTATGGATTACTTACTGTCTCAACAATTAATTAAGGAAAACGATTTTGTTATCAGTGAATTAATAATAGTGGAAGAATTTGAATTGGCAGATCGGCTTATTCAGGCAACTGGATCTCAAAAAAACAAGTTACAGAAATTAAATCAAGACAGATACTTTTCTGCATTAAGTAGTCATGTTATTGAAAAAGGTAATCCACGCCACATGAACTATTTAGGCTTGGAGAGTATGTTAGAAAAAGCTGCTAAAATTAAACATTGTTCTATTATTAAACTCTGTCTAAAAGAGTACAATATCGAAAATCTAGCTGTATTGAATGCCATCTTATTAGCCGCTTGCCACTGTAAAGAACATACTCTTGCCAAAATGGTTTTGGCCATGGGGGCTAGTTTCACAGTTGAGTCGATCGTGGCTGTGAGTGCTCAGCAAGATATGGAAATGCTTAAATTGATTGCTCAATGGCAAGAAGACAAACAAGATATGGCAATTGGTGGGGCTTTTGTTATGGTAGCCTGTGAGTTGGGTGAATTAGATCTGGCTCTGCATGTGCTGAGCGCCAGGCCAAAACCTCTTTTGCGACATTCAACTAATTTATCTTGGTCTAGATATTCAGTAGTATTTCGTGCGATTATGAATGGCCACCATGAGCATGATTTATTAGCTCGGTTAATTGATTATGAACTAGAATATCAAGACAGCAATACTCTACGAAGAGTCAGCTTAGAAATAATCGCGACTTACGAAGTTGATGTCCCAGAGCTTAGAGTTTTTTTATTGGAGTATTACCGATCACGTATTCAAATAGCTGAAGAATCGGTAGCGTGGGGTGTATTATTTATAGAGAATCTGCAGTTTCGATTCGATGAATTGGTCAAGCAGCGCACAGATAAATCGAGGACTGGTATTGTCAATTTATTAAAATTGCAACCTGCAATCACAGAAGAATCTGCTGAGCATATTGCTTTTAGCCACAACTACGCGGCAATAGAAAGCATATTGGCTCATCCTGAAACCAGTGATGAGAGAAAATCATTGGTGATTTATAGTATGATCACTGATTTTGGGCAATATATGGTTATTAATTATATCGATAAATATAGAGTTAAAGTAAATTGTGAGCATTTAGCAAGGGCTTCTTCACCTTACTCGAACAATAATTATTTAATGAGTTTTTTATTGGAAAGGTATCAAGTGAATGGTGATTTAAATGATAAAGAAAAAAATGAGCTATATCTTATCTTCGAACGGCTTCTCTGGGCAAAAAAAGATCTCCCTGTAAAATTGCTGAGAGCATGTGGTATTACTACAATTTGTGAGTTTGTTCTTACGAAGACATTTTCATTTTTCTGTGACTCCTATGAAATGAATAATACTGACTCGGGTGTTCTCAGATCTATTCGAAAGAAGCTATATATATCTAAACATTCAAGTAAGGAAGTGCTCGATAAGCCAATTCATCATGAAATAATAGAAGAGTTGAGAAAGTATTTCTCTAGTTCTAGAATTCATGATGAAGATTTGGCTTTAGACTCATTAGAAAAAGTATTCTCATTATTTAGGAAGTCATCAAAAAATACATTCTTATTCATAGGAACGAAAAAAAATTACCATTATAATAGCTTTAATCAAAAAGTCTACAGTTTTTTGGATCATTGGGTGGTTATGCTTAGGAATTATAAAAAAGAATTAGATAAAAATAATCACCATAATGAATTGTTTTATGAGAGTTCGTGTCCTGAATCATATTTATGGTTTGGTTGTGGGAATCCGAAGGGAGCAGGCGCTGGCCGCTATTAACTATTGTTGAAGAATATGCGTGAAAATATCATAGAGATCCTTGATCACTCTGCTGAAGCCTTTGAGCAATGCCAAGCGCCAGATTTAGTCGATCGTGCTAGTCTGAAGCTGAGGACGTTGATCGAGGTAGTGATTCAACGATGTGGAAAACCGGTAAATCTAGGCGAAGCTGAGGTTGAGCTATCTTGGGGGCATGTTCTAGAACACCTCGAAAAGTATAGGCCTGAAGATCATCATGTTTATTCCCATATCGTTGCAGTATTCGCGGAGAGGTACCATCGGCAGTATGACAACCGTGACTCAACTTGGAAATTTGATTTTCAGGAAGATTTACAGAGCGCTATAGCATTTAAATTATTTCTTGAACATATTTTTCCATTCAAAGCAATGGTTCTTCAGAGTGAAAATCCAAGTGTTTTCTATTTTAGCGATGATATGATCTTTTTTTATGGTCGTTTTTTATCGAATCAGGAAGGTAGAATATTTTCGCATTATATACATGATACATTGCTCAAAACTTTGCGTTCAGATCAATTCGATTTTAGTCGACAATTTATACTCGGATTAATTCCGGATGGCAAAGATCAAAGACGACTGTCTAATTTGCGTCCTAAAAATCGTTTGCCATATGTCATTACTCCCAGGGGTACAAGTCAATTACGTCTTGATAAGAAACCCATGCTGACTGCTGTACAAAAAAATGGATATACACAAGCACAATCTTGTACATTAATAGGTGATATACAAAGTCCAGTCTTTGGGTTTTCAAAGTTTCGTAAAGGCACGTTGTATGGTTTGGTCACAGATATCCAAGATGCTCATGTGCAGCGATTATTAATGGATGATGGGGGTACTGTCAGACGGATATTTGATTGTGAGACTAGCGAAACAGCTCTTGATCGACTTGTTGATTTTCGTTATAGAAACAAATACCTTTTCTTGCGTAGTGAACTTCGAACATTCAAGAAACAGAACTCTCTTAGAGAGGGGTGGCGGAGTGTTACAAACGAGCTATTGGCTCGTATCCGTTTTAATCCTTTAAGAAGCGCTGTATTTATCTGTGCAGATACTCTTGAAGCACGCTTAATGGCCTATGATTTTGCACAAGAATTGTGGGGGCAGTACGTAGAGTATGCTACGGTGCAAGGGAAGACAGTAAATCCTCACTATCGAATCCCCATTATTTTTTATATGCCTCGAAAAGAAATTGATCTTTTCGCTAAAAACAACCATTTAAGATTTTACACTCAAGCAATGTATTTGAACGATCAAGAGAAGGCCAGTAACAAATATATTGCTAAAAATGGCGAAATGCGTATAGGGCTTTACATGCTTAAGCATTATGAATTTTTGCTCGGTTTGAAAGAAATTTCACTCGACATCCTGATAGAAAAAATCGAAGAAAAAGAGAATGGCAAGGTAGTATCGCAGCCATTGGCACTACATATGATAAAAAATGGGTATACACGGATGCTAACGCGATTATTACGCCCGCCTCGTGCCAAGTTCGCATTAAAAAAAGAATTAGTAGAGTATCTGTTATCTGAAAACCTCATACAAAAAAACGATGAAGTCATTGGTGAGTTTGTATTAGTGGAAGAATTTGAGATTGCAAGCAGATTGATTGAAGTGACTGCATCATCTAAGCCGACCCTACGATGTAACAACGGCTCATTAAGCGTCCATGTCATCAACAATGGCAATCCACGGCAGATGAATTACTTAGGCATAGAGCAGATGTTAAAACAGGCGGCAGCTAATGATTATTGTTCTATAATAAAACTGTGCCTTAAAGAATATACCATCAATGATGAATCATTACTTCATCTATTATTGGTCAGTGCTTGTAGGACAAAAGAGCATACCCTTGCACGAATGTTGCTTGAACGAGGTGTTAATATTTTTGGAGATGGTGTTGTGCCATCACCCATGAGAATTGCTTGTGATAAAATGGATTGGGAAATGGTGAGGCTGCTAGGACGCTATTCGAATGATGAGCAGGATAATGCAGAATTTGGATACGTGCTTTTAACGGCTTTAAAATTGGGCAACGATACTCTCATAAATGAATTGAGACCTCGACTAGGGGCGTGTAGAAAAACAGCTGACTTAAATGTCATTAATGAATCAACTGTTTTTTATGCGATTATTGGAGGGCAGACCAAATTAGACTTTATATCTTCTTTAATCGAATATGAGCTCCAATATACAGATATAAATACACTAAAAAGAATCGTCTATGAATATATCGCAACGTATGAAACTGATTCATCAGATGTGAGAAAATTATTAGATGAAAAATATCAAGCCTTTGTAACCCTTCCAGGATGGGAAGCTGTATTCAAAGCCAGTTTACAGCAACGATTTGAAGACTTGGTTAATCATCATGCTTATCATCGATATGCCAACATTAAAAAACTTCTACTATTCAATCCAAGTATTGATGAGAAAATGGCTAAAATACTGTTTGAACATGCTTTAGTGAATAAAGATGCGGGCTTAAGACACTTATTGATGAGCAATCCTGAATGCTCCAGAGAAGCAAGAGCGGACTTTCTACAGTCTATGATGCTTGTAAATGAAGTCTCTGACGATAAGATAAAAGAATTTATTATTCAATATAATATTGATGTTCGGATGGATCATTTAAGAAGAGCCTCAGAACTTAAATCCTTCACATTTCTTGAATTTTTATTAGAACGATTTAAGCATGATCAGAAAATTGATGATGAATTAGTTTGGAATTTGTATCAGATTTTACACGTTATTAAAATTAGAGATGTTGGTTTTAAATCGAGTTTATTTTCTAAGCTATTTTCAATAGAAGGGTTTTTATCCTATAAAATATTACAGGCATTTGGTAAAAAAATCATACTGAAATGTATTCTCATCCATGTTGTAAGTTTATTTCATCGTTCATACGTATGGCCTAGATCAGAATGGGTGCAACTCAATGCAATTCAAACTGAATTGGATAGAATCAACTATGCCCAACCAGCGCCTTTTTCTCTTGAGAAAGATTTTCATCCAGAAATAATGTCATATTTATGTGAGTATTTTTCTGCAGCCGAGATGCCTTGTGAACAACTCGATATAAAAACGTTTGAAGCAATTTTTGAACTATCTGAGAAGGCCGTGAAATCTACTCCTCGATTTAATTTTAGCAATAAACAGACCCGTGGAATGTGTTTTAATCGTGAGCTATACAATTTCCTTAATACTTGGAAAAAGCATTTGCATGAATACGAATTAGAGATAAACCCCCAAATGTGCGATGCTTTATTTTTGGGTGATGAAGACTTTTCTGAAGCCAAACGGGTGTAGGGTTATTTTTGAGTTGAAGGGGCCGGGTCCTATACGATAAACTCAATGCAATCTATTACGAGTGATAAGGCCGACCCAATGTCCAGCGAAAATATCGATAACACAGTATCTTCTAACATTCCAGTCATCACCATTGATGGACCGAGTGGCACAGGCAAAGGAACCTTAGGTCGGCAAGTCGCTCGATATTTAAACTGGCATTTTCTGGATAGTGGGGCCTTGTATCGCATATTGGCCTTGGCTGTATTGGACCGAAAGATCCCTCAAGATGATCTTCACACCATTGAAGCACTCGCTGAGAAGCTGCCTGTGGAGTTTGAATTCGGAAACGACCATTGGCAGGTTTTGTTTGAGGGCAGAGATGTAGTCTCCGAACTTCATACGGAAGCTATTGGTCATTTAGCGTCTCAGTTGGCTGCCAATAAAGAGGTTCGCAGAGCCCTGCTGGCGCGCCAGCGGGCATTTCGAGAGGCGCCTGGCTTGGTCACTGATGGCCGTGATATGGGCACAGTCATTTTTCCCGACGCAACCCTAAAAATATACCTTTACGCATCCCCTGAGGTCAGGGCCGAAAGGCGCTACAGACAGTTGAAGGCTGGTGGGTTAGATGTTAAACTTTCACAGATATTACAGGAGCTTGCGGCTCGAGATGAGCGCGATAGCCAACGTCTTATTGCCCCGATGGTTGCAGCTACAGATGCAGTCACTATCGATACCAGCGATTTGACAGCTGATGAGGTTTTGGCAAAAGTGCTTGAATTAGTTAAAGAGCGAGTGTAATTGGGGTTTTCACGACTGAAGATTCAGTGAGTGAAAATAATGTTAACTAACCATTGGTTCATTCCCGAAATGGAAATTGAACTGAAATTGTGAAAGGTATTTTTAATGTCAACATTTGCAGAATTATTAGCGGAGAGTTTGGAACAAAATAATCTTCGCGTAGGCTCAATTGTAAGAGCGAGCGTTGTGGCGATTGGACAAGATGCTGTACTCGTCAACGCAGGCTTAAAATCAGATGCAGTCATCGATCTCAATGAATTCAAAAATGCGAAGGGTGAGCTCGAAGTAAAGCCCGGTGATCAAATTGATGTGATCATTGAAGCAATAGAAGATGGCTTTGGTGCAACACGTCTTTCGCGTGACAAAGCAAAACGCATCGAATCATGGGCAGAGCTTGAAAAAGCGTACAAAAATCATGAAACCATTACCGGTATCATTATTGAACGCGTTAAAGGCGGGTTTACAGTTGCGATCAATAATATTCGCGCATTCTTACCCGGATCACTCGTGGATGTACGCCCTGTTAGAGATCCAGGGTATTTAGAAGGTAAAGAACTCGAATTTAAACTGATTAAAATGGATCAAAAACGTAGCAACATTGTTGTTTCACGTCGTGCCGTTGTAGAAGCAGAATCCGGTGCAGAACGCGAAGCGTTGCTCGATAAAATTGAAGAAGGCCAAGAAATTCTCGGTGTGGTTAAAAATATTACTGATTACGGTGCCTTCGTTGATTTGGGCGGCATTGACGGTCTCTTACATATTACCGATATGTCGTGGAAACGCGTTAAACATCCGAGCGAAATTCTCAATGTGGGTGACGAAATTTCTGTTAAAGTCCTTAAATTCGACAAAGATAAAAAACGAGTTTCTCTTGGACTCAAACAAATGGGTGAAGATCCATGGGAAAATATTGCTCGACGTTATCCGGTTAATACTCGTTTATTCGGAACTGTTACTAATATTGCAGATTATGGTTGCTTCGTCCAATTGGAAGAAGGCATTGAAGGTTTGGTTCACATGTCAGAAATGGATTGGACCAACAAAAATATTCATCCTTCAAAAGTCGTTCAATTAGGTGATGAAGTTGAAGTAATGGTATTGGATATCGATGAAGAACGTCGTCGAATTTCATTAGGTATCAAACAATGTCAAACTAATCCGTGGGAAGCGTATGCCCAAAACCACAACAAAGATGAAATCATTAAAGGATCGATTAAATCCATTACAGATTTCGGTATTTTTATCGGACTTGAAGGTGGCATTGATGGTTTAGTGCATTTGTCTGATATTTCTTGGACTGAACCAGGTGAATCTGCAGTGCGTCTATACACTAAGGGTCAAGAAGTTGAAGCGATCATTCTTGCTATTGATCCTGATCGTGAAAGAATTTCACTCGGCATCAAACAATTACAACCAGATCCTCTAGGAAACTTTTTTGATAAACATGAAAAAGGTTCGCGAGTATCAGGAAAAATTATTGAAGTCGATGCAAAACGAGCGATTGTTGATTTAGGTGATGATATCCAAGGCGTTATTCGCGCTGGCGAAATCAGTAATGAACGCGTTAATGATGTGCGTGATTTCCTCAAAGTAGACGAGGAAGTCGAAGCGCGCATATTAGGACCAGATCGCAAAGGTAGAATGGTTTCTTTATCGATGAAAGAGCCATCACAAAACGGTCAACGCGAAGCTCAAGAAGGCACATCGGCTCCGCCAAGTGCAACCTTGGGTGATATTTTGAAAGAAAAAATGGGCGGTGGAAAAAGCGAGAGTTAATCGTTTTTTAAACTGATCCATATAATGGGGAAGGTGTCAGATCTAATATTTATACTAGCTCATTTAGAAGTGAGCTATTAGTAACAGGCGTGAAAACTAGTATAAATATTAGATCTGACACCTTCTTGCCTTGAGAGGAAAGGAAAATACTTTTTTGTGTCTCGTGTTTGTGTATTAACGTGACTGAAAGCAGCAAGGGAGGACATCATGAAACTGATCAAAACACTCGTTATGTTAGTCATAATTGCCATTGGCGTCTCGTTTGCTATTTTGAATGCCAAATCTGTACCACTCAATTATTATTTTGATGCAAAGGAAATTTCATTAGCCTTGTTGATAGCAATTACATTGGCAGCTGGTGCTTTGATTGGTCTATTGTTATCAGTCCCTTCACTCTTCAGATTGAAACGAAGTAATAGACAAATGAAAAACCGGATTAAATTTTTCGAAAAAGAAATAGAACATTTACGCACTTTGCCTTCTAAGCAAATCGAGTAGGTGATTTTCTATGATGTGGCAATTACTGTTTTTGTTGTTACCCGTTGCCGCGTTTACTGGCTGGTATCTAGGGAGACGAGGTGAAAAACTCGTACTGCCAAATTTAAAAAACGCTATACCTTCTGATTATTTTTTAGGTCTAACTTACCTCATTAATGAAGAACCCGATCGCGCAGTCGATGTTTTAATTAAATTACTCGAAGTCAACGGAGATACTGCTGAAACGCATTTAGCGTTGGGTGCATTATTTAGGCAGCGCGGTGAGGTAGATCGTGCCATTCGAATTCACCAGAATTTAATTGCCCGCCCTAATTTGGATAAATCACTTAGAATTCATGTGATGTTGGAGTTAGGGCAGGATTATTTAAAAGCCGGTGTGTTGGATCGAGCTGAAAAATTATTTTTAGAGTTGGTATCAATTGGTGGAGAGGTTAAGCGGAGTTTACAGTATTTGCAGACCATTTATGAGCAAGAAAAAGAGTGGTTTAAAGCAATACAAACAGCTGAAAAATTGCAATTAATGACACGAATTCCTATGCAATCAATTATCGCTCATTATTACTGTGAGTTAGCCGCCAAAGAATTACTGGATAATCGAGTTGATGAGGCGCAAGCACATTTGAAGTTGGCTGTGAGAACCGATAAGCATTGTGTGAGAGGCTGTTTAGCTTTAGCGGATTTGGCGATTCAAGAAGGTGAATATAAGTCTGCTTTGAAGCAATTAAAATTGGTGAAGTCTAATGATCCTGATTATATTGCAGAAACAATAGAGCCGATTCGACAGTGTTATCATCATTTAGGTCAAGAGCAGCTGTTGTTTGATTATTTGTGGGAGTGTTTAGAAGAGCATCCGAGAATTTCGGTAATTCTTGCACTGTCGGATTTAATTCGTCAACGTGAGGGCGACAGGCCGGCTATTGATTTTGTTGCAGAGCAAATTCGACATCATCCATCATTGCGTGGACTAAATCGCTTGATTCATTTGTATTTAGGCAACACGGTGGGTGATACGAAGGATAAGTTGGAGTTATTGAATAATCTTGTCACTCAATTGCTCACGCGTAAACCTGTTTATCGATGTGTGCAATGTGGTTTTTCAGGAAATCAATTATATTGGCAGTGTCCAAGTTGTCATCAATGGAGCACTGTTCGCGCTATCCAAGGCATTGAGGGCGATTGATCACTATTTATTTTTTAGATGATCAGAAATATGCGTAGGATTATTTGTCTCAACTGTTTTCATAGGTATTAAATGCTTGTTTAATAGATTTGATGCTGGCAGTTTTAAGCGAAACTGTTTGCCATCAGCGGTTTTTTGAAAAATAGAATTAACGGACTGCTCAGATAAATGAGCGCGAATTAGTCTTAATTGTGTCTCATCACCTTCTATCCAAAAATTTTGATGGGTATCCATTTTCCAACCTGTAGCAATAGTTTTTAGTTTCAATTCAGCGTAAAGCACCTTTATCGTGGGTTCGTCTAAGAGTCCTATTGTTGGAGTTTGTGGAAGTGGCGTTGTAGCAACGCTGGCGTTGCTTGATTTTGGATTAAGTAATCTATGATGATGTTGGTAGAATTTAAGTTGTATAAATAATTCAAGTCTCACTGAATTGAGATGAGGGTGAGAAATCTCGAGTTTTTTCAAAAAAGGCTCAAGTTCATCGGATACCATCTGAGGAGCATCTTGAAGACAAATGGTTTGAATCCTTTTTAATATTAATAAGTCGTTTTTTTCATAATAGTCTCGATCATCAGTGTTTTTTCGGTTGAGATAAAGATTAATGATGAAACGAATATTTGCTTGAAAAATGGCTGCACAATCTTTATTAATTTTTGTATTTGATGCAAGGAGATCGCACACTTTGTCATTTGCCATCGCATTACAGCGGGGTGCTGGTTTTTTACCTTCTGGATTGTATTTGGGATTAGGCGTAAATTGATTTTTCAGGTTTACTGTGCCAATAATATCGCCGTCTAAATCAAATAATGCATAGCTACCATCTCCTTGTTTATTTGCTGCCATATCTTTCCAATAATTACCATAGGGATAGCAAAGTGGCTCTCCGTGTTGTATTTCACGTCTGGCAATGAAACTGATCGTAGGAATTGGAGAATTAACACCTAGGTTTGGGACTAGATTGGCAGTAAGCACGAGCTTTTTTAGATTTTGAGGCATATTAATTCCTTCAAGCTCTTCTTCAAGAGGTGCGTGTTGAAAGTAGGTGGTAGTATTTCGGACAGATTGAGCATCGTACAGCGCGTTGCCGTAGAATTGGCAAAATGTATTCATCTCATTAATTTGTTTTCCAGCCAGAAAACCATTAGCGTAAAATTTTCCATCGCCTTGTGAAATGATGATTCCGGCATAATTTGCAACACAGACTCCAGCAGGGATTGGGTTTTTATCTTTTGAAAAATAAAAAGCACCTTTTCCAATTGATCTAAAATTTTCATTTTGATTAGCGCTCATATTGGCGATAACAAAATGATTGGCGCCCTGAAACCAGGTTTGCAATGCATGAACTTCTAGGTTTACGCGTGCAACATGATGAAATAGATTTTCTCTACGTTTACGATGGAGTAATGGCGCTTCAGACCATTGTATTTTTTCTTGAGAACAAAATTGTATGGTTGGAAGTGATTTTACAATGCCGCCCAGCATCGGAGGTTTATCTGAGATTAACAACGATTCTTGAGTTTTAGCGTAAAAGACGGGTTCTAGAGGGCCTTCTAAATCTGCGGAATTGTTTTGTAAGCGTTTTGGTAGTATGGCTTGTACTGATGGGTCGTTAGAACTGACTACCTGTACGTTGGGATTACCCGTTTTGTCAGCTAATAGTTTTGCAATAAATTCTGGTGTTAGTTTCATGGCGCGCCTCAACGTTACGTTTAATATTTGTTCCACTAATTTGTCATTATACCATGCAAAACTGTCAATAGATAGTCTTAATGAGTAGATGTTGGAAGCGACTAAGCCTCATAATCGGTGTTGTGGTACTCGTTAAATTCGCTTAAGATTGCCACCAATTGATCAATCCTAGAAGGCGACATCATGCTGAAAAAAGTGACTAAAGCGGTATTTCCAGTAGCGGGAATGGGTACTCGTTTCTTGCCTGCAACCAAGGCTAGCCCTAAAGAAATGCTTCCAATCGTGGATATTCCACTGATTCAATATGCAGTTGAAGAGGCGATAGCTGCTGGGATTACTCAACTCATTTTTGTAACAAGTTCGAGCAAACGTGCCATAGAAGACCATTTTGACTCGAATTTTGAGCTTGAATCTAAGCTAGAAGAGCGTGGCAAGCTCGATATGTTGTCTATCGTCAAGGATATCCTGCCTCCGGGGGTTAGTTGTGCGTATGTACGCCAGCCCAATCAATTGGGCTTAGGGCACGCTGTGCTGTGTGCTCAATCTCTTATTGGTGATGAGCCTTTTGCTGTGCTCTTAGCTGATGACCTAATCGATTGTGAAGGGCCTTATTGTTTAGAACGCATGGTTGATATGTATCAGAGCACGGCGAGTAGTGTGATTGCTGCGCAGCGTGTTTCACCTGATGAAACACACAAATACGGAATTATGGCATTAGATGAAAGAGACCCCTCTACCGGTTGTTTGCGAGATATTGTTGAAAAACCGAAACCTTCTGAAGCACCTTCGAATTTGGCAGCCGTAGGACGCTATATTTTGACACCGAAAATATTCCAGCATTTAGCGGTAATTGGTCGAGGAGCTGGCGGTGAAATTCAACTAACTGACGCGATCTCGAAAATGTTAAAAGAAGAAGATGTTTTTGCCTATCAATTTCATGGTGTACGCTACGATTGCGGAAGTAAATTAGGTTATTTACAAGCTACAGTGAATTATGCGCTGCGTCATCCTGAAGTGGGTGAAGAATTTCGGGCTTATTTAAGCAGCTTGACGTTGCAAGAACTCTGTGAGATTTAATGCGTGATTTCTGCTTCAGCCGCCTCTGGATTAATTGTTAAAAATTTGACCTGTCTTCGTAATGACAAGCTCTTATTTCGTGGAATTAATTTCACTCTAAATCCTGGTGAAATAATACACGTACATGGGGAAAATGGTGTAGGAAAATCCAGCTTATTACGCATATTATGCGGATTACTTCAGCCAGTCGAAGGAGAAATTTTTTGGCAGGGACAATTAAGTGCTTCTAATCCCATTCAATTTAAAAGCGATATGGGTTATTTAGGTCATAAGTTAGGATTAAAAGAACGCCTCACTGTTGCAGAAAACATCAAAATATTTATTGATTCAAAAAAATTTGATGGTGCTGGAGAAATTATTGATGATGTGTTAACCCGTATGGGTATCAAGCATTTAAAAAATCATTTATGCGATACGTTATCGGCCGGGCAAAAGCAACGAGTTGCGTTGGCGAGGCTGTTGGCAAAAAAATGCACGCTTTGGTTGTTGGATGAGCCTTTTAATTCTATTGATGTGGGTGGAATTGAAGTGCTGGAAAATGTAATTGGAGAGCATATTCAATCAGGTGGGATGGTTGTGCTGACATCGCATCAGCCTGTTGTGATCAACGAATTAACAATACAAATGTTGTATTTAAGATGATTGAATTGGGTGAATGTTCCGTGAAAATGATCGTAAGCAATATTCAAATGAGAAGTTTGCAAACTATTGTACATTGGATAATGCTGATATTTAAAGCAGGATAGAACTGATGCTTCGTCAATTTTGGCTACATGATCTTATCGCGAATTTTCGTAATCGAGCAGAATTACTGCTGCCTGTACTGTTTTTTGTCATGGTTATTGCGTTATTTCCAATGGCATTAAGTGTAGACCCTGCACTCATTCAAGCAATGGCTCCTGCAGTATTGTGGGTAGCTGCGTTATTATCAGCCCTAATGGCATTAAATGGCTTATTACGACAAGATCACGCCGACGGATTTCTAGAGCAGTGTATTTTATGCCCTGTTTCACTACCTGGATTAATTTTTGCAAAAGTATGGGCGCATTGGTTGGTTACTGGATTGCCGCTCGTCATTATGTCACCAGTTCTTGGAAAAATGCTTTTTTTATCATGGAGTGGAGTAGGCGCTCTCGTAATCAGTTTACTGCTAGGCACACCGATATTAAGTTTTATCGGGGCTGCGGGTGTTGGGTTAACACTCGGTCTTCGTAATGCCGGCCTCTTGCTCACGCTTCTCGTTTTGCCGCTCTATATCCCCGTCCTTATTTTTGGTACCAGCAGCGTCATGACGGCTACACTGGGCCAGCCAATTCTCTCGCCTTTATTATTCCTCGCCGCGATGTTGGTTCTCTGTATTACCTTTATTCCTTGGGCAGCCTCTTCTGCAGTGCGATTCGGTTTAGAATAGACCCAAAGTACACCTTAGACTTGTAAAAATTACATAATTATGTTATAAAAGCTTTGTTTTTAATATTGTAGAGGTGTAAAAAATGCAAAAGATTCCTAATAACATTGGAAATCAAGAAGAAAGTAGCAATGTAAGTCTGTATACAGCCCTTAAAGCAATACAAAGCTAATTAAAGTTTGCCGATGAGCAATATCGTGTCATTGAAGGCTATTATCGATATGATCGTAATGGTTATGTATTAAGATCTCCTATGAATATCCCTGCAGGTAACATCGGCGACGATGGAAAAAGGCAAGAGTTATTGCAAAGAAATGCTTTTTTTGTAGGTAGCGGATTATATTATCAGCTTTTGAAAGAATTTTGGGAAAAAAGCGATCTTACTCGTAAATTGAATAAAATATTAACAATCTATAATGATCATCAGCTTGAGAGTGAAACCGATACACGCAAAAAAATGGAAGAAGCACGTAAGGCCGGTAAAAAGTCAGTGAATATTTCTCCTTTAGCAGATCAATTTTCTCCTGCTTATATGGAGTTCGGTCAAAGACTCCGTGAGATTGTCGCGATTCTTGAGAAGGTACCTCAGGAGCCTCAGGCTTGGTTAAAAGAATTAGAATTGATATTTACAAATCATGCACGTGCTTTAATTCACGAAGGAAAAATGCAGCCTAAGCATTTTCAGCAAGCCATGCTTTCATTTTTCGAAGAAGGTTTTGGTGCTCGAGATGCTCGTTTCAATGCCTTACGACAATGTTTGTCATTAAGGCAAATCTCTCAAAAGAGATATGATGATTTGCTCTGTTTATTCTACAATGAGTCAAATAATGCCGATGAAGATTTTTGCATAGATATTGATTTTCTTTATGAGGTATCAAAGCTATTTTCAGTATTTACCGGAAGTGCAACAATTGAAATGATTGATGGAAAATGCGTTTCAACTATTCATAAATATTCTGTTGAAGAACTGAGTAAAAAATTAAAAGGGTATTTTGAGTCAGTTGAGCACTACAGTGTTATTGAATTATTTTATAAATCATTTAATAATGTTTATTATCAAGAAGTCACTTTGAAACAAGCATTATGCCGTCACGCAAAATCGACGGAAGAGGGAATGCAACGGTGGAATTCACGGCAGTTTTGGACTTCGGATCAAAAGCAGCATCAGGAATTAATGGAGCCTGTATTGAAAGCTATCAAGGGCGACACGAATTCAGATGAGGAAACTCTTGATGGTGAAGCTCCTATTGAGAATAAGCTGGCTTAGGCGACATCTGTGAAATGTCCGGCAGCGTATTCGTGTAGGACGCTCGCAATAAAAGTTTGATAAGGAAGTCCTTTGTAAGCAGCTTTACGTTTAAGACGATCTAAGTCACCGGAGGATATACGGAGAGTGATACGCTCATCTTTTCGAAGATAATTTTGAGATGCTTTCCGAGCAAATTCTATCTCTTGATCAATATTGTCAACGGATTTCCATTCGTCATTTTCGACGGATTTTAGAAGGGCTTGTTCTTCAGCATCTAATTTAAAATCGGCAACTTTTCGTTTTTTCATAGTCATTTTTGATCTCCACTTTTTAGGTGCTTCTTTGTCATTTTCCGACTAGGAAAAATTGTTTTAAGAAACACAGTTTCTTCATCCTTTCTTACAAAAGGTACCAAATGAACATACCCATCAATATCGACTACATAAATTTGTTGGTTTGGATATTCTGTCTCATTATGATGTTTGATAATATTAATCAATTTCCCATCGCCGAGCGCAACAATAATATCATCAAAGCTAATGCCTCGTTCTTTAATGAGCTGCTGATTTTTATCGGCAGAAAATTCAAATTTTGGCATTCCTTTATTCATATATAGATTGTATGCCATTGTCTGATTTTTGTCAATGATTATTTCTAAATTTTTCTGTTATACACTTCATATAATATTATTACTATATTTAAATATATATTAAATGAATAGAGGCGATTATACGCTAATTATAATCATGAAATATTGTAAAATTATACTAAAATATAAGTAGGAGGTGTTATGTATGAGTACGGGTGTGTTTAGAGTAGTCAAATTGGTTGCAGTGATCTTGCTAATCGTTGGTGGTCTTAACTGGGGTTTGGTAGGTACCTTTCATTATAACTTAGTCGAAGCCTTGTTTGGGGCCGGCTTGATTACAAGAGTTGTCTACATTGCCGTAGGCGTAGCTGCAGTTCTTATTCTGATTAAGAAGCTTTTTATGAAACACATGGACTGAGTTTCAGGCAATATAAACGGAATATATAAAGGATTACTTTAGAATAGCAGGGAAATTGACAGGGGTTCCGCCCTTTACAGGCGGAGCCCCTTATTTTATGAGGGAAAGTGTCAGGTCTCAAATTGACGATTTAGGGGGAAGAGAGGTGCACTCTTTCCTCTAAATCGTCAATTTGAGACCTGACACCTTCCCTTTTTTATGGCAAAATCAGTCATTAAGTCAGTACTAAGAGAGTAACGTGAAGCATTTAGCATCTCCCCGAGAGTTTTACCGCATTACTGGACACTGCCTGCCATGGCTGTGGGCCCTTTTTGCTGTGGCTTTTGTTTTTGGAATCGTCGATGGTTTGTGGTGGGCACCAGGTGATTACCAGCAAGGCCATGGTTATAGGATCATGTTCGTGCATGTGCCTGCGGCGATGTTGTCGTTGGGTGTTTATTGTCTGATGGCAAGTTCTGCGCTGATATTTTTAGTATGGAAAATTAAACTTGCTGATGTGATCGCTGCAGTGAGTGCACCTATAGGCGCGATGTTTACGGGATTAGCATTATTAACGGGTTCACTTTGGGGTAAACCGATGTGGGGAACTTGGTGGATTTGGGATGCACGTTTAACTTCGGAATTAATTTTACTTTTCATTTATTTTGGTGTGATCGGATTACGATCTGCAATTCCCGATCAAGATCGAGCTTCTAAGGCTACTAGCATTCTTTTACTGGTAGGCATCATTGATTTACCGATCATTCATTATTCAGTTTATTGGTGGAATACACTGCATCAACAATCGACACTCTTAAAAATGGGAGCCCCTTCTATTTCACCCAGTATGTTGTATCCGCTACTTGCAATGATCATTGCATTTGGCGCGTATTTTGGTGCGCTCTTATTAATGAGTGCACGCAATGAATTACTCAAACGTGAGCGTCATTCACAATGGGTATCTCAAATACTTAATTAGAATTATTAGGAGTACTTCTTATGTCATCGTCATTTCAATCATGGCATGAATTTGTCACCATGGGTGGTCACGGACTTTATGTATGGAGTGCGTATGCATCATTAATGCTGAGTTTTATTGTTGGTGTTTTTGCCACTCGAAGACAACGAAAATTATTGCTAAAGAGTTTTTTGAATGATGAATCCAGTTCGTAAGCGACGATTAATCACTCTTGGAATGATGTTGTTCGGTGTTTCTGTAGCAGCAGGATTAGTATTATATGCACTGCGTTCGAATATTAATTTATATTTCACGCCTAGCCAAGTGGATCCTGTCGCCATGCAAACCTTACCGCAATTTCGTATGGGTGGAATGGTAGAAAAGGGCTCTGTGATTCATGATAAAGAAGGTTTAGGTGTGCATTTTAAATTAACCGATTATACTAAATCATTACAGATTCATTATAATGGCATTTTGCCGGCCTTATTTCGTGAAGGACAAGGGCTTGTTGTGCAAGGTCACTTAAATGCTTCGGGTGATTTTGTGGCAAATCAGGTACTCGCTAAACACGATGAGAATTATCGCCCGCCTTCTATTCAAAAATTTGAAAAAATAAAATCACTGAAGGAGTAGTGCGAAGATGATTCCAGAAATCGGGCATTTTGCATTAATTTTGGCACTGGTTGTAGCACTTGTTCAGGTGGTCATACCGAGTGTTGGACTCTATTTTCAACGTGATGAGTTGATGAATCTCGGGCGCCGAACCGCGTATGCGCAATTTCTTTTGATGAGTATTAGTTTCGCAGCCTTGGCCAGCAGTTTTTTGCTGAATGATTTTAGCGTTGCTTATGTGGCTCAAAATTCGAACACCAAATTACCTACTATTTATCAGTTTTGTGCTGTTTGGGGTAGTCATGAAGGCTCTTTATTATTATGGGTTGCATTACTCGGAGCTTGGACTGCTGCCGTTGCGTATTTTAGTCGAACGTTACCACTGGATTTTTTGGCGCGTGTACTCATTGTATTAGCATTAGTTGCGATAGGGTTTTATTTACTGATTTTAATTACATCAAATCCCTTCGAGCGATTATTACCGATTCCTCCTACAGATGGCCGTGATCTTAATTCACTCTTACAAGATCCAGGTTTAGTGTCTCATCCACCGATGCTGTATTTAGGGTATGTGGGTTTTTCAGTGGCTTTTGCTTTTGCTATCGCTGCACTATGGCGTGGTGGTTTAGATGCGAGCTGGGCTGCATGGACCAGACCCTGGACATTGTTGGCTTGGAGTTTTTTAACTTTGGGCGTTACTTTGGGCAGTGCATGGGCCTATAGAGTATTAGGGTGGGGTGGTTTTTGGTTTTGGGATCCTGTAGAAAATGCCTCTTTAATGCCGTGGATAACAGGCACTGCATTAATTCACTCATTGATGGTTTCTGCACGCAGAAATACGTTCAAAGCCTGGACTGCGTTGCTCGCAATAGGCGCATTTTCATTCAGTTTGATTGGAACATTTTTAGTGCGTTCAGGCGTATTAGTGTCTGTGCATGCTTTTGCCGTGGACAGTGCACGAGGTAATTTTATTTTATTATTTCTATCTCTCGTGATAGGTGGTTCTTTATTATTATATGCTTGGCGTGGTCAATCGATTCGAAATGAAGGTACTTTTACTTTGTGGTCACGCGAAACCTTAATTTTATCGGGTAATATTTTATTGACGACTATAGTACTGACCGTCTTACTAGGTACAGTGTATCCTCTTATCATCGATGCTTTAGGGCTGGGGAAACTATCAGTGGGCCCTCCCTATTTTAATACCGTTTTATGGCCGTTGATGATTCCAGTACTTTTTTTAGTGGGAATTGGGCCACTTTTTCATTGGCAACAAAATGATACAAAAAAACTTTGGAAACGATTACGTTGGACTTTTCTTTTATCACTTCTTTTAGGTTTATTATTACCTAAATTAATAACAGGGCAGTGGTCATTTCATGTCGTCATTGGGGTGAGTTTAGCATTTTGGATACTGCTGGCTACACTACAAGGTTGGACTGTACGTAATGCATCGGGTGATGTTGCACTGCGTAAATTAACGCCCGGATATTTTGGTATGACATTAGCTCATATGGGTGTTGCAGTTACAATTTTAGGTATAATGTTAAGTACTGCCTATGGAGAGCAGCGTGAAGTGCGCTTAAAACAGCATGAAAATACAACTTTAAGTGGCTATGAGTTTAATTTTGATAGCATTCAACAGTTTAAAGGCCCTAATTTCGAAGCAACCCAAGCGACTCTAACCATTAAACGCGCAGATAAAACAATTGTGACGTTGAAACCCGAAATTCGTTATTATCCTGTACAAGATAATGCACAACCTAGAAGTGCTATTTACGCAACATTTTGGCGTGATATTTATACGGTCTTGGGACGGCCTTTAGATAAAGAAAGTTGGTCTTTTCGATTCTATGTGAAGCCTTTCGTTCGATGGATTTGGGCGGGTGGAATCATGATGATGCTGGGTGGAATATTGGCCGCTTATGCGCGTGCTCGCGCATTGAGGAAATTAACATGATCAGATTATTTCGAATAACCCGTTTTGCTATACCATTTTTGGTTTTTTTGATTTTAGTTCTCTTTTTTTGGAAAGGATTAGGTGCGGACCCTCGTAAAATTCCCTCGGCTTTAATCAATCAACCGCTGCCGGAGTTTTCTTTACCATCGTTGGAGAATTCTTCAGATAAATTAAATCGATCTTTATTTAAAGGTCATATTTCACTATTACATGTCTGGGCAACGTGGTGCAGTACGTGTAAAAGCGAACACCCTTTTTGGGTTGATATTGCTCATCACGAAAAAATTCCTCTCTATGGATTATTGTATAAAGATGCTCGATATTCAGCTCAGGATTGGTTAAAAGGTCATCAGAATCCGTATAAAACCATTATTGAAGATGATGCGGGGCGGTTAGCGATGGATTTGGGCGTTTACGGAACACCGGAGACATTTTTGATTGATGCTCAAGGCGTCATTCGATATAAAATTTCAGGGCCTGTAGATAATCGAATCTGGCAGCAAGAAATTGTTCCTAGGATCAAATTGCTCGAGCAAGCCAATGATTAAAAAGTTCTATTTAAGCATACTATTAACGTTATCGTTTTTGCCTGCGATGGCAAGTGATGATCTCTATCCATTCGAATCAAGCGTTCAAAAAGAACAATTCACAAAGCTGACACAAGAAGTGCGTTGTCTAGTCTGTCAAAATCAAGCCATTTCTGATTCTAATGCACCGTTTGCTTCTGATTTACGTGCCGAAATCTATCGTTTAATTAATCAGAAAAAATCCAACGAAGAAATCAAAACGTATTTATCCCATCGTTATGGCGACTATGTTTTACTGGATCCCACAGTATCGAAACAGACATGGCTACTTTGGACTAGCCCGATTTTATTAATCATAATAGGTGCAATCGTGCTGACTCGTACAGTGAGAAATAAATCATGATATTTTGGATAAGTTTGATTATTTTAATAACCTTGATATTAAGCGTGATTGTGTGGCGATTAAAAAATAGACCCGTTATTTTTTCTCTAGTTGTCTTTGTACCCTTTTTGTCGGGATTATTGTATTACACCTGGGGAAATTATGATCGCGTACAACACGCGGCTATGGTTCAACAACGCATGGCTGAAATGAGTGATGATATCAAAGGAGAATCCTCTAGAAAGAAACTGATCAGCGAGTTTGAACAGCATCTTAGGGAATATCCAGAGAGCGCTAAAGGCTGGTACTTGGTAGGCAAATTGTATTTGCACGATCAGCGAGTGGACGAGGCTGTAAAAGCCCTACAAAAGTCTTATAAACTCAATTCAGAGGAAACAGATACCCAACTAGCCTTATCTCAGGCCTTGTTTCTACAGCACAATAATCGCTTGGATCCACAGGCTGAAGACCTACTGAAAAAGGTGCTCAAGAAGGTGCCAGAATCGCCAGTTGCATTGACTCTGCTAGGCACAGACGCGTACAATAAGCACCAGTATAATCAGGCCTTAAGCTATTTTGAGAAGTTGCTGCCATACTACTCACCTGACAGTGAAGATGGGGCCAAATTGCTCGAAATAATTGCTCAGGCACAGAAATTGAGACGATAATGTAGATGGTTAGTAACTGGATTGAATGGCTGAAATTCGCAGATTTTAGCCAAAGCTACCTCTAGTTTATGAGGATAAAAATTATTTTATACGCCCCAGATTGGCGAAGATCTGAATTTTTTATCTTGTGGTGATAAAGTCCAAAGGTAGGTGTAGTAAAAATGCAAAGTATTGAAAGTGAAAAAAAACAACCCAATTCCTCTTCTCTTGATGAGTTAGATCGTTTTGAAAAACTTGTTAGCAATGCACTTTTTCATGATTCACTGTTGTTCAAACAATTATTATATCGCTGGTTACATTTTGAATTGACGCCGAATCAAACCAGCCGCATTCTTGTTGTCTGTCGCTCGTTTGAGCGGTCTCAACTGAAAACCCCATTACGATTCTGCAGAAGCGTTAGAGATATAGTATTTTTGCAAAAAACATCAAATGATTCAAATCACGCTTCAAACGTAGCAACGTTACTCGGTGTTGTGCACTATTTAGGTGCTGGCATTCAACAAGATGACAAATTGGCCAAGCATTATTTTGAATTAGCTGTATCCTTAGATCAGAAAGATGCATGGATATTTCTTGGAATTATGGCTAGAAAAGGCCACGGTCTAGAAGGCGGGAAGCCTCATTTTTCTTGTGCATGGGACTGTTTTCAACGAGCTTCAGTGGATAATTTAAACCCTGAGGCGCAATTTCAACAAGCAGATATGTTTTCTAAAGGTGAAATTTCTAAAGATAAGTTAAATGACCAAAGATTGTCAGGCTTTTTGTCTATTAAAGCATTACTTCAAAAAGGAATGCTAGAAGGTGAAAAACTAAAAATTAATCTGGGAGTTAAAAGGCAGATTGATGCAGTTAGATTAATAAAAGTAATAGAGAATCTAGAATCGAATGGAGTACATCATGATGATGAATCTCTGAAAAGCCACGTAAATGAATCTATTAAAAAAATTAAACGTACACCAATCAAATACGACTCGCATAGTGTGTTTCTTGAGGGGGACCCTTACGGTTTAGTCGCAATTGCTCGTGCATCAGTTGTAAATGCCGAAAAAAACTCTGAAATCCTAAGTACAATCGCTCAATATTTTCTTCGAGCCTATCTCACCTGTCTTAGATTACGACAAGAAGCTCAATGCGAAGTTATAAAGACACAATTTAATGAAATTATGGACAATCCCGCTTTCAAAGAGAATAAAGAATACGGCTTTATTTTGTATTGCTTTGGGGTTGCTGTTAATGCAGAGTTTTTGAAAGAGATGAGTGCGGACCAAGGTTTTGATACTATAGTTCGTTTTTACCTACTTTCTGATCATATCACCTCTAGACGATCAAGAATGCAATGGGTTTTGTTATTGCTGGATGGTAAAATTCCAGAACTATATACCCTCGCTGGAAAAACAATCGATCGAAAGAAAGAATTAAGAGGATTTTTGTACCGCTTAGGAGAGCTCGCCATAGAAGCTGTAGACGATTGTCTAGAATTAGCGGATAAGCTCGAAGGAAAAGCAAAAGACGATTTGATCGCTGAGGCGAAGAAATGTTGGTTATTTGCTGAGGCTATTCGATGCGAGCTTCAGGCAGAAGATGCTCGAGTATCAGAGACAGTCGAGGAGTCAGATAAACGGATCCCTTTCTCTTCTCAGAATTTATATAAGTATATTGATCATGTTTTAGAGTCTCGCTTGAGTTTATTATTGGTTGACAAAGAGGCAAAATCCATGAGCCATCATGGATTTTCAACAGCGCTTCAATTTTTAATGGGCTCGATTGAAGGTGGACATATTCTTGATTTGTCTTCTTCGCCGCACCTGGCTTTATTTTCTTGTTGGATCATCCAGCACTGTCATTTTTTTCATGCCGTACAAAAAAAACAGTGCCTAAGCGATTATGGTCTTCAAGAAATTATCTTTTATTTATTAATTTATAGCGCTGTACCGGCAGAGGCACGTGATAGAATCGTGCAAGAGAAAATTCAAGCATTGACACAACAGTGGAACCGAAAATCGCTCAGTACGCTGCCAGAAAAGACTCTTCTCAGTAAGGTTTCAAATAATCGCGAAGATTTTTTAAAGAGACTGCAAGAATATTTTGATTTTTGCAGATTAATTGATTTTTCTCAAAGCCTACAACTGAAACAGCAATTAAATAATGCTGAAAAATTCGATATTTTTAGACAAAATAGACGGTTTATTGCAACGATTAGGGATGCAATTAAAGAATATGAGTCTTACCAAAATCAGCCTAGTTCCATTAATTTTTTATCTTCTACCTATGGAATGGATTATGAGTATCAGATTGAACTATCCAAGGCAAAGGAGCTTTTAAAGCAGTGTGAATCAAATGTTTTTAATCAAATTAAAATTACCCAAGCGATCTTTGAGTTTCTCAGTAAAAAGCCAAGCAATGTCTATTCAATAAGATTTGTTGATATTTTAGTCAAATTATTTTCTTCTCGATTTAATTATTCGTTCAATCTTAAAGAATTATCTTCTGAAGAAGCTCAGGATCGATTTCGAAATGCTTTTAAGGCTGAGTTTTTGCCGAGTAATATTATCAGGGTTTCGGATTTCTCTTTGTGATCGTTCAGTGCTATGCTTAAGCATAAATTGATGAAGGATGTAGCTTATGAAAGATATCTTAATGCTTGATAGCTTATTTTCAAGCGAAGAACTCATGATTCGTGATTCAGTGCGACGATTTGTCAATGAAGTCGCCGAGCCATTATTAGCCCCCGCTAATGAAGCGGCCCACTTTCCTAAAGAATTAATCGCGCAAATGGCTTCTCTCGGTATATTTGGTATGCGATTACCAGAAAGTGTAGGGGGCTCAAACGCAAGTGCTTATAGCTATGGATTAGTCTGTCAGGAATTAGAGCGGGGTGATAGCGCACTTCGCAGTTTTTCTTCCGTACAAAGTTCATTATGCATGTATCCCATATTTCGATTCGGATCAGAAGAGCAGCAGCAAAAATGGTTACCTCGTATGGCTAAGGGGGAAGTCATTGGTTGTTTTGGCCTCACGGAGCCCGATTCAGGGTCGGATCCCAGTAGCATGAAAACACATGCCAAACGATCTAACAATGGCTGGGTACTCAATGGTGCTAAGATGTGGATTACCAATGCCCCTATCGCGCAATTGGCACTGATTTGGGCTCACACATCAGACGGAATTCGAGGGTTTTTAGTTGAAACCGATCGTAAAGGTATCATCTGTTCTGAAATGAAACATAAATTTTCATTACGCGCTTCAAGCACTGGAGAAATCAGCTTAAACGACTGCTGGATTCCGGACGAAAATTTATTGCCCGGCACAGAAAAAGGTTTAAGTTGTGCCTTAAGTTGTCTTAATCAAGCGCGCTTTGGTATTGCTTGGGGCGTTATTGGTGCAGCCGAAAGTTGTTTTGATACCGCGAGCAATTATTTAGCAGAGCGCAATCAATTTGCAAAACCTCTGGCTTCTTATCAATTAATCCAAAAAGATTTAGTCGACATATATAACGAAATTATTAAGGCAAAATGTTTAAATATACAACTTGGTCGATTAATGAACACGGGCGATGCGACACCCGAAATGATTTCACTTGCAAAAATGAACAACTGCCGCGAAGCCCTGCGAATCGCCCGTATGGCCCGTAATTTAATGGGCGCCAACGGCATCAGTATTGAATATCCTGTAATGCGTCATGTTGTCAATTTAGAATCTGTATTTACCTACGAAGGTACTGATAATATTCACCATTTAATTCTAGGTAAATATCTGACAGGTATCGATGCGTTTAATTGAGTTGAGAGCCCACCGAATAGTGTGAGTGATTTTGCGTGGTCAGCAGCAGAGTCACTTTTTTCATTTTTATCTAGACCCACACGTTTTTTTAGTAACAGCATGTTCCCTGAATACCAATGTGATGCTGCAGAGCTTTATTTAGAGCTTCCAAAAACTCATCGAGCCTGTATTGCATCAAAAAAAGATGAGGTTGTCCTTTTTGATGGTTCACTCGTTGGAATTCTACAATCTCGTCATAAAAACAATGAAGGTATCGTTGTTGAAGAAATGGTTCATATGACACCCATGGGGAATTTAGGAATCTATGGTGATCACTATAATATAGAAGAGAATCCATTATATCAATTTCTATTACAACGTTTGATATTACATTTTGCTCGGTCTCTTGACTTGAAATAAATGATGGAAACGCGGCAAATCTGAATTAATCAATTAGTTTAGACTTGAGCCTTTGTCCTTGACCTGTTCTATTTCAATTGCAAGACTGTGTTTATACATGTCAAATCCCTTGATAATGTATGGTATGTTTCTTTTATGGCTAGTAAGGGCGGTTTTTTCTAGGCATGCTTTACATGACGCAGGAGAAATGCATTTTTCGACTTCTATCTAAATTAATTGTTCAATAACACTTCATTCTTGATAAAGGCCTTTTCTGATTCTCCGGCGTATTTTAATGCTTGCTGGGTTTGTAGATGAGCATGCTTAGGTTGATCGGTGAGTTGATAAATGCGAGCGCGAGTTAAATAAGCACGGCTCATTAATCCATTTTTGGCTTGGGCTTGTGCGAGGGCTTCGAGTAGCTCTACATTATTACTTGAATGTTCTTTTGTAAATTTTGTTAATAATGTCAGTGCTTTTTGAGAATGATTTTGTTCCATTAGAATTTCTGAATAGCTGAGCACTAAGGGAGAAAAATCGGGGTTGATTTTATAGCTATTTTCTAGTACTTGTTCGGCAGCGATAATATTGTGTTGTTCTCGATAAACGTCCGCAAGAGCGATAGAAAATAAACTATTGTGTGGATGTTGTTGATGTAAAGAATTAAAGATTTTTTCGGCCTCGGATAATTTTCTACCTCGAAATAAAAGAATTCCCTGACCATATTGTTTTGCTATATAGTCTTGAGAAGTAGTATTCACAGTGTCTGTAGTAAAGTGCTGAAATTTTGTGGGAGTATAGGAACCGCTCAACGCTAATAGCCGCATTTGCATTAATTTAAAATTTAAAGAGGTTTCGTGGTGGATCGCCGGCAATTCATCAGCTCTTGCTTTTGCATCAGCAATACGTTCTTCATTAATCGGGTGCGTGCGCAAATAAGAAAAGCGTCCATCCATAATATCAATTTGTCGTTTAGACATTCGAGAGAGAAATTTTGGCATGGCTTGTGGATCGAATTGGCTTTTATGGAGCACTTGTATACCAATTCTATCGGCTTCACGTTCATTATCGCGTGAATAGCCTAATTGATTTTCGAGGGTGAGGGTTTGTGCGGCCATTAATCCGCCCATCGCGGCATCACCTTGTCCTGTTGTAGTTCCAACAATAAGGGCTGCAGCAATGGTTGCGAGTGCAGTCACTGTACTACCTCGTGCTTTTTCCATTGCGCGGGCGAGATGATGTTGACTCACATGAGTAATTTCATGAGCGAGTACACCGGCTAATTCATCTTCATTTTTTGCAAGTAAAATAGTGCCAGAATTAATAGCAATATGTGCACCCGGACCTGCGAAAGCATTAATATCATCTGAATCGATGATAAAAAAATGAAATTGTTTTTGATGAGCCGTCGAGTTAGAAACTAATTTTTTGCCGAGTGAGTTAATATAATTATCTAAAATAGCATCATGAATAATCGGCACTGATTCCCGTACCTCTTTCATAAAAAGCTCGGTCATTTTTTTTTCTTCACTGGGAGGCAGTGAAGCATAACTCGAATTACCCAATTCAGGTAATTGATAGGCATGACACGGAGTCGTTGCTGCTATCGAAATTAAAATGAACATTAAGATTGATTTCATACGTAGGAGTGTACCACTCCATAAGGTGTCCTTCCATATGGTGTCGCATCTTTAGTTGTTAGATGTTTTCTAATTTACGTAATTTTTATTGATAAATTTGTTATTAAAAATATTAGAGTGTGACGATAGTAGGTGTCTACACGTCACAAAGAAGAGAGAAATAGACATAAGCCACTAATTACATTATCGCCTAAGCGGTAATTGTTTTATTATGGCAAAAATAGCAACAATTTAACTCAACTAAATTATCAAATTTGCAAAAGATCTAACAACTAAAGATACGACACCATTAATAGGGTTTGACAACTACGGTTGTACCAATTCCGATGACATTTTCTTGCAGCCAACGAGCGGCGGAAGGTTCTACACGAATGCAACCGTGGCTGGCATTGTGGTTGGGTACATCATAGGAGCCGTGAATCGCAAAGCCACCATGGAAGAACATGCAGTAGGGCATGGGAGCGCCGCCTCTTCCTACGGGGAATTTAGTTGAGACGCATCCAGGGCCACCCATTGAGTAAACGCGGAATGATCCTACCGGTGTTTTACATCTTCGATGAATGTCCGGACAGTATCCTTTACCCCCTGATGCTCGTCCAGAGCCCACAAGTTCTCCACTGCTGTTGTAGGCCATCCAACGATGGTTGTTAGGATCAAAGATGAACAAACTACGACCGTGCGTTTCTCGATACTCAGGAGTGTTATAGGCGTATTTTTGATAACGCTCATCAAAGTACGTTTTATCATCATCGCCATTATCATCCTCGTCACTGGCTTCATCGTTGTAAGCAATGACGTTGTGAGTTTGAGTATTTGATTGGTCACTCTTATCATTTGATAATTGCGAGTTGCTGACTGTAGTGTCCTCCTCAGAAAGATTTATGCCTTCTTGATGATTGTCATTTTCAATTGACTGTTCATCCACAACAGCAGTTTGATCCTCATCATTGACACTCGATTCCATTTCAGCGTTTACGGCTAAAAATGGAATAAAGAGCAGGATCAGATTCAGTAACAATACTTTTCTCAGCTTCATGACACCTCTCCTCTACATTAGTGTTGTTGAGTGATGTCCTATCTATACGGGTGCGATTTCCATTCGCTTAACTTACCTATCTTTATTATAGCAACTATCCACAGATTTGCCTGTTGAACAGAGGTAAAATTTGACTACCTATAAAACATTTAGTAGAGATGATTCATGGAATATCTTAAATTGATAATAACTATAATAATCAATGGATTAGGTGATTTTTCGCGTTCCTCACGAATACGATTTTCCCCGGGTTGTATGGCATGGGTTGTGTTGAAAAGTAGAGGTAACTTGATGATTTAAATAGCTATTTTTACTGTAGAGTTTTTCTGGTAAATACGGTAAAGTCTTAGTGTTAGATAATCGTGAGGTATTGGTGTTGCAGGATCATCGTCTGTATTTGTTGAAAGCACTAGCGTTAGCATCAACGCGCAGAGGGTTTTGTGCGCCTAATCCAGCCGTTGGGGCTGTGATTGTTCAGGATGGTGAGGTTGTAGCAGAAGGGGTGCATTATGCGTGTGGGGAGCCCCATGCTGAGGCGGTTGCTCTAAAGAATTTCCAAGGTAATCCGCAATCAGCAACACTGTATATAACGCTCGAGCCCTGCTCACATACGGGCCGTACGCCGCCATGCACGGATGCCATCATTTCATCTGGCATTCAGCGGGTGATTTATGCATACAAAGATCCTAATCCCATTGTAGCTGGTAATGGGCATCAGTGTTTACTCGATGCGGGTCTTAGTATTCAACACATTGAGTGTGATGAGATTGATCAGTTTTATCAAAGTTACTCTCATTGGCATTCCACACAAAGGCCGTGGGTGACTGCCAAAATTGCGATGAGTTTGGATGGAAAAATTGCTGGACCTGGTGGGGAGCGAATATCGATCACAGGAGAGGCGTTAAAACAAAAAACGTACCAGCACCGTTTACAAAGTGACGCACTATTAACTACGGCAAAAACCATCATTAAAGATAATCCGTCATTAAATGTTGTGTTAAATAATAGCAATAATAATCATGCTGTTATAGATAATAATTCAAGTGATAAAGTAAATAATACCCAATTAAGCAAGCGACTCTATATACTCGATCGTCAACTCATTTTAACAGGCGATCTTGAGATCTGGAAAAATGATCAACCTATAACTGTGTTTTATTCAGCGGAAAATAGTGGCAAAATACCCGCTAATTTACATGATCGTGGCATACGCTTTATTTCCATCGAAGAACAAAACAACCAATTGGATCTTGGGCAAACAATGCAGATTATAGGCAGTGATGGCGTGCATGATTTGTGGGTTGAGGCTGGAGGACGATTATTAAAATCGCTCATGGAAACGAAACTTGTACATAAACTCATCGTTTATTGTGCACCTAAATGGTTAGGTAATCAGGCTCAATCAGCATTTAACGAGGGAATATTATCGTTTGATCAGTTTTCTCGAAAGCAATGGCATTTTGTGGGAGATGAAGCTGTTTTGGAAATGTCGTTATGATAAATTTCCTTTAAATCATGATGTTACATTGATATATTATTGGTAATCATTCAGTATATTGCTAGAATGGCAAACCTCACAGATTTTAGACAAGATTGGTACACTCGATATTGTCAAAATAGGCGAGTTTTTGTTGGAGGTGTAAATGTTTACGGGTCTAGTCCATCATTTTGGTACAATTCAAGCCGTAGTTCCTACGAGCAAAGGTTGTCGTTTAACAATACAATCTCAATTTGAAGATATTGATATTGGAGAAAGTATTGCAATCGATGGCGTCTGTTTAACAGCCCTTGAGCCTAAGGGGGGGCAATTTAATGTTGAATTATCACCCGAAACATTAGCGGTTACGACCTTCGGGAATTGCATGCTAGGATCGGCAGTTAATTTGGAACGCTCCTTGCGCGTGGGTGATAAATTGGGTGGACATTTTGTCACTGGGCATGTGGATACCATAGCAACCGTTGTTCAAATTGAAGAGCAAGGTGAATTCATATCGGTAAGATTTGCTTGTTGTGAAGACGATCCAGGCTTAGATTATTTGGTAGAAAAAGGCAGTGTTGCCGTAAATGGTGTAAGCTTAACGATCAATACACTGACAGAAGTCGGTTTTACTGTAATGTTGATACCACATACATTAGAAGTGACAAATTTATCGCTGATGAAAGTAGGCTCACCTGTGAATATCGAATACGATATGTTAGCGAAACTAGTGGTTAAAACGGCT
>JAKORL010000081.1 GCA_029777855.1 Pseudomonadota bacterium | reverse complement strand
GAATTAGCATTAGCCCTTAAATTCTTATCTGTTGCTGATTTAGCTTACGGTTGGGGCATTCTCGACCGCGAAGTATTTCTTGTCTTGTGGATTGCTATTTTTGCTTTACTTGGCTTTTATTTATTAGGGAAATTACTTTTGCCACACGACGATAAATTGGAACGCATTTCTGTATCACGTCTCTTAATGGCACTAGTTTCGTTTGCCTTTGCCATCTACATGATTCCTGGTCTTTGGGGTGCTCCACTCAAAGCCATTAGTGCATTTGCACCACCATTATCCACACAAGATTTCAATTTGTATACCAACGACGTACATGCTGCATTTGACGATTACGACTTAGGTATGCGTTATGCGCAAGAAAAAAATAAACCCGTAGTGGTCGATTTCTCGGGTTATGGTTGTGTCAACTGTCGCAAAATGGAAGCTGCCGTATGGACCGATGCTCGGGTAGCTTCTTTGTTACAAAATGATTACGTACTTATCACGCTATTTGTGGATGATAAGACTCCATTATCTAAGCCTTTTGAAGTGGAAGAAAATGGCACAAAACGTCTTATCGAAACGATTGGCGATCGCAATAGTTATCTGCAACGTCACAAGTTCGGCGCCAATGCTCAACCCTATTATGTGGTGTTAGATAACCAAGGCAAACCATTATCAGGTTCCTTTTCATTCGATGAAAATCCTGATAATTTAGTCAAATTCCTCGAAGATGCTTTGAAACGATACTAACAGCGCAGGATTTAATCAACTTTTCCGATTATTTTAAATGGTAAATCGGCAAAAAAATTATATCTTTGCCAGTCGTTTGTAAAAGATGCAGAAAGTTCAGGTAAAAATTCTAGGTATCAGCGAAGTAAAATCGTCGCAAGATATCTATTGGCTACTCCTCGAAGAAGTACTCGGTGAGCGTAGAGTGCCTATTTTGATTGGAAAAATGGAAGCACAATCCATTTCCGCGTCAAGCCAACAGATAGAAACGCCTGTACCGCTTACACATCAGCTTTTCAGCAAAATTACTGACAATTTCAATATTAAATTGAAAGATGTTTTAATTGTCAGTAAAGAAGAAGGGCTCTTTTTAGCACAACAAACGTGGCAACATGGAAGTCATGTGTTTTTAATTGAATCACGCGCTTCAGACGGTATAGCATTGGCAATGGCCTGCAATACACCTATTTTTATGGACACAGCTATATTTGACAAACTGGACGAAATACGTAGTGAACAAACCGAGACAGAACATGAAACACTTGAAAAACTGTCGGAAGAAACATTGAATAAGCTTTTAGCACGCAGTATAGAAGAAGAGAACTATGAACATGCTTCTCAAATTCGGGATGAATTAGAAAGACGAAAAAACACAACACAAATTTAATTAACTCAAATCTATATTTAATCTTAAATCTCACTTATTATGAACATGAAATTGCGTTTGATTATCATGAATTTTCTCCAGTACGCCATTTGGGGTGCTTGGCTTATTTCTTTAGGTGCTTACTTAGGAGGTAGTCTTAATTTTTCAGGAGGACAAATTGGAAGTTTCTTTGCCACAATGGGTATCGCTTCATTATTTATGCCTGCCTTGGTTGGTATTGTCGCCGACCGTTTTATTCCTGCTCAAAAGGTATTGGGTATCTGCCATTTAATTGCAGCCTCATTTATGATTGCCGCAGCTTTCCAAACAACATACGACACACTCTATCCTTTGATTTTGTGTAGCGTTATGTTTTATATGCCAACTATTGCTTTATCAAATTCAGTGGCATTTAATGCTATCACTAAATCGGGTATGGACCCTG
>JAKORL010000080.1 GCA_029777855.1 Pseudomonadota bacterium | reverse complement strand
TTTTTAGCAACATGGATAACGTCCTCCATCCCCGTATATATCTCTTGGCCCTCAAGCGAAAACTTAATAACAATCTTGCCTGAATCCGTCACTCTGACTTCTGCGGTCTCAGGATTTATAAGCCACAAGTTTTTTACGTCATTTGGATTAGTCGCGTAGAGATCTCGCTCTATCCATATAAACACATTAGTCTCTACGTCGTAATGATACCGCACCTTTTCCCAAAACGTAGCTGCGTTCATGGTCGAGTTCGGCCGAAGCTGCAGAAGACGAGTCAGATACGGTTTATTTGCCAATCCTTCGCCAAGTTTAACTACCGGCTTAATCTTGCTTACATGCCTTGCGTGCGCCTGAATTGCACTCATAAACGTATCATTAAGTTTTTGATCGTAAGCCTGGGAAAAAAATGGCTCGAAAAGGTCTATAAACTTTAAATCGCTTTTTCGCTTCAGTTTTTTCTTAAACAAACTCGCAAATATACCCATCTGCTAACCCCGCAATCATTCATAAAAATAAGACTCTATATTCTCGCTTAAGCTAACATAGCAATTTAAGATCGCAGATACTCCGTCAATTTTTTTGTCACGCTCACTCTTATCTGGCATATAATTTCCGTTTCGATCCTGTTTAAGGATAACGTTACTAAAACACCATTTTGTAACCGGGTTGTTTTGGTACACTAAAATTTTCTCACGGAGGTGCGCCTCTAAAAGCTGCATCGGCACCGAAAGTGTCTTATAGCCCTGAGGCGTAGGAATCAGCACACGCTTTTCCGAGTAACCCATTGACGCAAGCTCCTTAACTAAATACTGCGCCGAATAGCTATCATAATTTATACATTGATACATCCAACCGTAAGTTTTAAAATTAGCAGCAACGTAATTTGCGATATCGTGATAGTCGATGAGTTCCGTACCGCTAATGCGAATAAACCCGCGATCAACCCAAGCCTGCCACGGAACTTTTGAATTGTTTTTCTTTTGCTCCTCGAGAAATTTAGCGGTGATCCAATACATGGTGATCGCGACTATTTTTCGGTGTTCTCGATCAAAAAGTAAAGTGTTAAAGGCCGTCAGATCATTAGTCCGGCTTAAGTCAAATCCGCCTAACACAATTGAATTATCGAATTTCCGAAGATCATCCTCTGAGTAAACTTCATTGTTGTTAAACACTTCGAACGGAAGCCAGGCTTTATTATCCACACCTATAATGTTAAAATCTTTCGTTTTGACGGTATTCCCAAAGTTCGGGTCGCCTTTCATCCGCTCAACATGCTTCCGCAATTTATCACGGTCTTTGATCGTATCGAGACCCGGATTAGCTTTAACCCAACACCCCTCATCCCAAATCTCTTCCGGGTCATCGAGTTCATAAATCAGCGGAAAAAACGTGTCATCCTCCACCACCCCGTTTATTACCAGCTCGGCGTATCTATACAAATCG
>JAKORL010000079.1 GCA_029777855.1 Pseudomonadota bacterium | reverse complement strand
CAATATATAAACATAGGCCAAACCCCACCAACTACATCGGTAAAAATAGAGGATATGATTAATTACTTCACGTACGATTATCCCGAACCTATTTTGCCAGAGGATAATATATCATTGAATTCGGAGGTAACCGCTTGTCCATGGCGTGCCGGTCATTATCTGCTGCGTTTAGGATTGAAGGGAAAGTCAATTGCGGAGAGTGAGCTTCCAAAATCGAACTATGTTTTTTTGATAGATGTGTCCAAATCAATGAATTCGCCCGAAAAAATAGAATTATTGCAATCGGGACTTAAATTGTTAGTCGACAATATGCAAGCTAATGATAAAATAGCTCTTGTAACTTATTCTAACGAAACCAAACTGGTGCTTAAAAGTACTACCTGCGATAAGAAAGATGAAATTAAGAAGGCTATAGACAACCTATTTTTGGGTGGATCGAGCGTTGGTGTGCCTAGTTTGACGTATTCGTACAGTTTGGCTATGGATAATTTTATTACAAATGGTAGTAACAGAGTTATTATTGCATCTGATGGTGATTTAAACGTAAATCCTTCTTCGAGCGACGAGCTTTTAAAAGTAATCACTGAAAAAAGAAAGGCAGGTATTAATCTAACGGTACTAGGTTTTGGAAAGTCAAATCCGAACAATCACCTAATGGAGCAAATCCCCAATAAAGGGAATGGAAACTACGAGTATATCGACAAATTAGGTCAGTTTATGAAGGTTTTTGTAAAAGAAAAAGCGAAATTCTGTTCAGTAGCCAAAAATGCAAAGATTCAAGTGAAGTTTAATGAATTGAGGGTCGATTCGTTCCGTTTGATTGGATACGAGGAGCGTGAATTTAAAAAAGAGGCGATTGATGGTTATTCTCTGGCAGCTGAGATTGGAGCAACTCAAACGATTACCGCTATTTATGAAATTGTATTACACAATTTAAGTGCTGATGAAAAAATTGGCATAGTTGATTTTACCTACACCAAACCCGACGAGAAACAGAGCCGGCAATTGGGTCTTGATATTCAGGCTATGCCCGTGGACTTTAAAAATGCTTCAGAGAATACACGGTTTGCTGCTTCGGTGACCGCTTTTGGCTTGTTGCTAAAGAATTCTAAATATAAAGGAACTGCTTCTAAAGAAATGGTGCTCAAGTTAGGGCAGGATGCCTATACTTTTGATCCTAATGGCTATCGCCGGGAATTTATGTCGCTGGTAAATATGTGGACCGGTGAGTAAAATCTATATACAATTCAACCAAAAAAGCGCGAACCGATTTATCCGATTCGCGCTTTTTCTTGTTTATTTATTTCAGGTCTGTCGATTTAGAGGAACGCCCTGCAGTGCGATTGTTTATCTTGCGAGAGTTGAGGTATTCGCCATACAGAGTAGGGTTTAAGAGCTTGAACTCCAACATCAGGTCGTCAAGTGTTTCTCTCACCACTGTGTTGATTTCTGTTATTGTTTGCCCCAGATCGCTGGTTGCCTTGGTGGTTTTAGCTATTTT
>JAKORL010000078.1 GCA_029777855.1 Pseudomonadota bacterium | reverse complement strand
CCCCACTAAATTAACAAAATTATTTGGACTTTTTTCTAAATATATTTAGAAACCACAACGAAAACACAAAACTACTAACAACTTGAGATGCGACGACAGTGACGACGACAGTGAGCGACAGTGACATTGTGAGCAGCCAGAGTTGAATAATCGAGCTGTAACTACTAATAATATTTGTATTTTCAGATCGCTTATTCAACTTACAGCCCACCCCAATCTTCAAGCCACAAATCGGGTTTTTCCTCACGAAACTTTTTAACCAAGGCAATGCAGTTTGGATCGTCGAGAACAACAACTTCAACACCATTCTGTTTAAGTAATTCTACATTTCCAGGTCCGGAATTAACGGTATCGCCGATTACGACTCGGCCGATTTTGAATTGAATGATTGTGCCAGTACACATCATGCACGGGCTTAGGGATGTATATAGGGTTGTGTTGCGCCTTGAAGGCATCCGACCCGCGTCGCGCATTGCTGACATTTCACCATGAAGGATAGGATTTCCTTCTTGAACTAGCATGTTATGTCCTTGACCGAGAATCTTACCATTTTCATCGACAATGACACTACCGATGGGACAACCACCTTCGTTGTAACTTTTTAATGCCAGTTCATAAGCCAAATGTAAAAAATATTGATGATCCAATTCTGGGCGCTGAGTATTTGCACCTGGTTGCAAGTTTGTGACCACGGAAGCTCCTTTTTCAATGTAAATATACCCTCTCAACGATATAGTGAGAATGAATGATAAAATCAAGAGTTACAAAATTAATTACATCAACTAAACATAGTATTTCAATCTGCAACATCGAACCTCTTTGTCTGAAACAGAAGTATCTATTCCTTTGTCATGCTAATAATATACTGCACAGCACGAATTTCTGTATAATCTTATCTCATCACATTTAGTCGGAGACACCACATGAACAATCAAATGCCACTGCGCATTTTTATAGGCTACGATAGCCGGGAAACCATCGCCTATCACGTTTGCTCACAGAGCATCATGGAGCACAGCAGTATACCCGTAAGCATAACTCCTCTCCGACTCAGCAATCTCAAGCCGATTTTTGATAGGCCTCGTGACCCTAAGCAGTTAACAGATTTTTCTTTTACTCGATTTTTAGTTCCGTATCTTTGTAATTTTCAAGGATGGGGATTGTTTATCGATGGAGATATGTTAATTCGAGAAGATATTGCAAATTTGTGGAGATTGAAAAATTCATCGCATACAGTGATGGTCGTTCAACATCCTGAAATTAATGGGACTCATACTTTTCTTGGAAATACAATTCAGTCGTTTCCTAAATTTAATTGGTCGAGTGTTATGTTATTTAATAATTCAAAATGCACTCAACTCACTCCTGAGTATTTAAATGTCGTCGACTTTCATGATTTGCATCAATTCAAATGGATAAAAAATGAATCTGAAATCGGCGCTCTTCCTCAAAAATGGAATCATCTTGTTGGTTATCATGAACCCAGCGATGATGTTGCTCTCGTTCACTGGACGTTGGGGGGACCTTACCTCGGCAAAAAATACGAGAACGTTGAATTTGCCAACGAGTGGTTCGCAATGTGCGAAAAAACACTTTATGCGGATCATCCTGATTAAAAGGAAAGTAAGGGGGCAAATCTATTATTGCTTCATTCTCTAATTAGCACTTAGGCACTATCAAAACTGTTACTTAAGAATGTAGCGATCTTAGATTTGCCCTCCTCCCTACCTTCCTTTCTATTGTTCTTTTACAAAAGTACCATCCTTATATTCTTGGAAGGCTGTTCGTAATTCTGCTTGGGTATTCATAACAATGGGGCCATACCACGCAATCGGTTCATTTAATGGCTTCCCTGATACCAATAAAAAGCGAGTTGCTTTTTTATCGGCAGCAATCGTAATTTGATTACCCCCTTTCTCATACAACACTAACGATCCATCGTGACACGCGCACTCTGGATTGAAATCGAAATAATTCATGCCGGTTGTTTCATGTGAAAATGGCTGCCGTGCTTGATCGAAGTACGCTTCACCTTCGATTACATATGCAAAAACAGTATGCTCGGGATTAACTTGATGAGTAAATGTTGTTCCAATAGGTAATTCAATATCAAAATATTCTGGCTCAATAACAATTTCTTTTACGGGCCCTTGTGTTCCATTAATTTCACCACAAATTACATGTACAGTTGCACCTTCAGGTGTTTTTACAACAGGAATTGTTTTAGATTCTATTCCACGATAGCGTGGCGCAATCATTTTTGATTGTGCAGGTAGATTTGCCCACAATTGAAATCCGAACATCTGGCCTATGCGATTTCCTTTAGGCATTTCTGTGTGAATAATTCCGCTACCTGCGGTCATCCACTGTACATCACCGGCTTTAATTTTGCCTCTGTTACCCATACTATCACCGTGTTCGACATCACCATCCAAAACATACGTGATTGTTTCTATTCCTCGATGTGGATGCCACGGAAATCCCGCAAGATAATCAACGGGATTTTCAGAACGAAAATCATCTAATAATAAAAAAGGATCCAGCAAAGGCACTTCATGAAATCCAAATGCACGCCTTAAATGTACACCAGCCCCTTCGATAGTGGGCACACTTTTCCAGACTTTTTTGATCTTCCTAGGGACTTGAACAGTATTCATATCGACCTCCTTTTGATTAAGTATAGCCGGTCGCTCCCCAATTGTCGTCGCATCTCAAGTTGTTAGTTGTTTTGAGAATTCGTCATCATTTCTAAATGAATTTAAAAAAAAGAGCTGATGATTTTTACAAATTTGTCCAGTCTGGATATTGGATGGTTATTTATATTTCTTAAACCGTACAAATTACATCAAGATACCCAGATGTTAGATTACTACCCTCTAAAATTCCCAGAAATTTAGCATCAATTTGTCAAAACAACTAACAACTGGAGATGCGACGACAAGTGGGGAGCGACCGGCTAT
>JAKORL010000077.1 GCA_029777855.1 Pseudomonadota bacterium | reverse complement strand
CGGCTTCAAGATCACGGATGTTATCGGTATTTTTCTCTATGGCATTAAATAAATCAGTAATTTCTAATGCACCGAGATTTTTATTAGGATTATCATCTACACTAAAATCTATTTTTAGCCAACACATATTAGCATTTTCTTGACTTTCAAATGCTAATGCTGATTGAGTATCTTGAGTAGCGCCAAACCAGTACCATTGGTATTTCTTTAATAATGGTATATTGCCCGCAAGTTTATCTTTGTTTGTAGAAAGCGATTGCAATTCAGGCAGATGTTCACTAGAAAATACTAGGATCAGTGAAACGGGAACATTTGTTTTAGGTGAAGGAACAAACTGTTGAGGCCGGGATGATCTAGCATCGGTAAGTGGTGAAATTTCTGACGACCCAGCAGCAGTTTCTTGGCTTGCAGATGTGGGTTCGTTCTTTTGATGCTCATCAGCTTTATCTGGTGGTTCGTTAGTAAATTGATTTGTTAGTTTATTAAATTCTTCAGCGAATTCTTTAGGATCATCGTAAAGATGATCTTTTTCGCCATTTTCAATATAAATAAACAAAATTAGTAATAGTAAGCTCGATAATGCTCCAGTGCTTATTAGTTTTGATTCAGTGTAAACAAAAATAGATTTAATAGATTTAGACTTAAATAATCGCAAAAGAGGTTCGATTTTACAACTAAAAGCTTTAACTCTACTTGCTAATTTAGTCTCTGTTTTCAATAGTAAATCGCATGCATATTTAAATAAAATAGTAAAAGAAACGCTAGTAAAAGAAACGCTAGTATAGTCCAAAGCCGCCAGTATAAACATCAGTTTATATTTAAGATTGGATTCAGCAGTAGCTGGAATTTCTTTTATCAGAGAAGTTCGGTTGTTTTTGATAAATTTACCAAGAGTCTCAATAAGTTCTTGGGGAGACTCGGGAGTATTATGAACTCCTTTTTCAAATTCAATTTCAAAATCATTAGCCAATTCCGCCCAATCAGCATCTAGTTTTTTCCAAAAATCATGACGTTGCTGTCGAGTTGTTTTTAAAAAATTATTCACACAACATGCTAATGTTTCAAACCAGTTATCATTATAGGTTTTGGTCATGATTTTCTCCTCACATCGATCCAGTGATGGATGTCTGGCGCAACTTTTGAGCATCGTGTTCAACATATTCACACAGTTTTCTTAACTCATCCAGTTTCTGCAATCTGAATTGGTAATCCTCCTCATTTTGCTTTAAGCGCGAGTCCAGTAAATCCGTTAATTGCTTGTGAACAGTGTTTGCTGAGCCTAAAAACAAGCGGTACTGCTCATCAGCCGACTGTGCAAACCAATCGCCAAAAGCTTTCCAAAGGCCACTTCGAGCTACATCAATCCCCGATTGCCACCAAGCTGCCATCTGATCAATGCCTGGCAGATTTAACTTGACGTAAGGAATATTGTCATAAATAGGCTCTTGTGTGACTTCATCTTTTTTAAAGCACGAACCTACCTCATTTACAACATTTCGAGTACCTGTTTGTTCAGTAATCCGTTCGCTAGAAACACCCTCAATAGGAATATCAAACATACTATCTGATAAGGAACCTAGCGGGATTTCTGCTAAATCCCGCTGGTAATGTGCTAACAAGGCCGAAGCTTCATCAGGTAACGATTTTTTAAGATAGTCTTCAATCGCCATTACACCTCGATTGCGTAAGGTGAGTTGTAGTGCCTCAATAACTGTGTGATGTGACTGCAATAGGTATAAAGCCCGTTCGGCAAATCCTTGGCGTATCCCAGAAAACAAAGCAACAGCAGAATCTTTAATACGATTCAGCTCACGGACTG
>JAKORL010000076.1 GCA_029777855.1 Pseudomonadota bacterium | reverse complement strand
TACCGTTAGTTCCTGTGACACCAACAACAGACATCTGAGACGAGGGTTGCCCATAAAGACGTCCCGCTATTTTACTTAGATTACAACGTAAGTCAGGAACAACAATCACGCGCTCATTTTTAATAACACCGCGTTCTGCCAAAACTGCCATCACACCTTTATCAAGTGCGTCTTGAATAAAATCATGACCATCATGCGCATCACCCGACAATGCAACAAATACATCATTATTTTTTAGTTGACGAGAATCTAGCACCAAGCGATCAAACTCTGCCGAAAAAGAAGGTACCACAATACCTGATAGACAATAGGCTAAATCTGCCATTTTTTTCTCTCCACTATCATCTTAGTTTTTCTACTCGTTCTATGTTTTAGCCGGTGGAACGGGTTGCTGCTCAACAGTGACCGGAGGCAAATTATCAGGAGGTACCGCTAAAATACGCAACGCCCCTGCCATCACCTTCGAAAATACCGGTGCAGCTACAACGCCACCGAAATGTTGTGACTGTGGCTCAGTCACAACTACAATACACACTAATTGAGGTTTATCCAAGGGGGCAATGCCCGCAAACGAAGAGATATAACGCGAATGATCATATCCGTGCTTTCCTGCAATATAGGCGGTCCCCGTTTTACCACCTACACGATAGCCATTCACATTAGCCCGTGTACCAGTACCTTCTTTTTCTGTTACCAAACCAAGCATTTTCACGACTTCTTGCACCACATTCTCTGGCAAAATTCGTTCGCCGGAATTCACCCGTTCATTTTTCACAATTGATATGGGTCGTTTAATTCCTCCGGCAGCCAACATGGTATATCCCTGAGCTAATTGCAACGGCGTTACTGACATCGCATATCCCATTGCCAAAGTCGCCGTTTCAATGGGTCGCCATTTCTGACGTGCCGACAACGTTCCTGACACTTCTCCCGGAAATCCACTCGCCGTTTTTTCTCCAAACCCTGAATTAAAAAGTGTTTTTGATAATTGTTGAGCACCTACAACTGCCGCCATTTTACTCATTGCAACGTTACTGGAATGCTGTACAGCTTGACTCACAGTAATCACACCATAATTGTGCACATCACTGATGGTATTACCATCAATGGTAATTCGACCTGGATTTGTATCGATAATAGAGTCAGGTTTAAATTTACCCGATTGCAAAAATGTTGCCGCACTAAACGCTTTAATTGTTGAGCCAGGCTCAAAAGTATCAGTAACTGCGCGATTTCGATATCGACCATCGCGCGGACCAGTAATTGAATTAGGATTATAGGAAGGAACATTCGCCATCGCTAAAATTTCACCATTGTTCACATTAACCACAATCACAGTTCCAGCTTTTGCATGATATTCCTCTACAGTTTCCGCGATCGCGCGATACGCGATAAACTGAATTCTACTATCAATTGATAACGCCAAGTCATGCCCTTCTCGTGGCTGACGTAAAGTATTTAATTCCGCCACCACTTGACCCAAACGATCTTTAATCACTTCTTTTTTTCCAGGCACACCGCGCAACCACTCGTCAAATTCCAGCTCGATTCCTTCCTGACCCGCATCATCCACATTCGTATTACCCAAAATATGCGCCATCACATCGCCTTCAGGATAAAATCGTTTATATGTTTTTTCTGTGTAAATCCCAGGGATATCGAGATTTTTAATAGCCTCAGCTTGGCCAGGTGGCAAACTTCGATTTAAATAAATGAACGTTTTATTTTTAGATTGAAATAAACGATGTCGCAATTTTGTAGGCGCCCACCCGAGCAATTTTGCAAATTCATCAAATTCAGGATGATCGAGCGGAACTAATTTTGGGTTAACCCACACCGCATTAACTTGCGCACTCACCGCCAAGGGTTTCCCATTGCGATCTGTAATCATGCCACGATGCGCAGGAACACTCACAATGCGGTGCATCCGAGCATCTCCCTGTTTTAACAAGAAATTATGTTTGATAATACTCAGATCAGCCATTCGGAGAACAAGACAAATACCTGCAATAACCAGCAAACCTATGACAGCATAAAATCGTCCAGCATAATTCATTAATTCAATTTCACAATTTCACGATTTCAACTTGTTTACTTGCTGGTGATGCCATTAAAAATTTTTGATGTGCAATTTGCTCAACACGCACTTGTCGTGATAAAGCGCCTTGTTCAAGCAATAATTTACTCCAATTTTCATAATGCGTATTGCTAACATCATGACGCGCTTGTAAATCAGTTGTTAATTGTCGACTAATATGTTTTGAACTGATCGTCGCAAATGAAGTCAGTAAAATCGACGCAACCAGCAACATATTTCGCAGCACCGGCCGAGAAGCCAGAGGCATATACGGCATTGCCCATTGCCATCGAATTACATTTATCGCACGTGTTGCAGTAGTCATTTTCCAATCTCCATTTTTTAGGTATTTACAATTACAAAAGTAATTTCGAACTATTCAAAATTACCCCCTTCCAATTTATATTTTTTCAGCGACTCTCATCACTGCACTCCGTGCTCGCGGGTTATAGCGACATTCTTCTTCACCCGGTCGCACAGCCTTCCCCACTAAACGACATTGCGGATGTAACTGATCCGCAGTGACTGGCACATCCAGTGGATAATCATCCCCACGCGCTGCCGTGCGCATAAAATTCTTCACTATTCTATCTTCTAGAGAATGAAAACTAATAACCGCTAATCGACCACCCGTTTTCAATACTCTAAAACATTGCGGCAAAACCGATTCCAACACCGACAATTCCTGATTAATAAAAATCCGAATCGCCTGAAAACTCCGTGTTGCCGGATGTTTAAATGGCTCCCATTTCGGATGAGCCGCAGCCACAATCTCAGCCAATTGTCGAGTACGGGTTATAGGGTTTTGAGCTCGCGCATTCACAATTGCTTTAGCAATTCGTCGCGCATAACGCTCTTCACCATACTCTCGCAATACTCGTTCTATCTCTTGCTCTCGAGCCTGACTAATCCATGAAGCGGCGTCCATGCCGTACGCTGGGTTCATTCGCATGTCCAGCGGTCCATCAACCGAAAAACTAAAACCTCGTTCTGGCGTATCTAGCTGCGGGGACGACACCCCCAGATCCAGCAAAATACCATCAACATCACCACGCCATCCGAGCTCACTAACAGTATCTTCTAATTCACCAAACGATCCGTGGTGCAACCGCAACCGCGCATCATCACCTAACGCCGCTTGACCACTCCGAATTGCCTCAGGGTCCTGGTCTATCGCCAACACTCTCCCCTCAGAATTCAACGCCGCCAATATCTTTTTCGTATGTCCCCCGCGACCAAATGTCGCATCGACATACTTTCCAAACGGCCTAATCGCTAATGCGACCAACGCTTCTTCTACTAAAACCGGTTTATGCTCACCACTCACAGTGATCGCCTCTTCGAGGCACACCAACAATCCCGGCCTCTTGTTCAACGCTTAGGATCAAAGATCCATTACAAAATGATGGACATCAGTTCAGGCGGCAATGCACCATTACCATCGGACGCCAACCAGCGATCCCTCGACTCGTGCCACACTGAATCACTCCACAACTCAAACTTATTTGCCAACCCAATTAGGGTCACTTTCTTATCTAACTGAGCATACTCTCTCAGCTCACTGGGCAATAAAATTCGCCCATTTGCATCTATCTCAACTTCCGTGGCATGCCCAATCAATAAACGCTGTACTCGTCTTACCGCTGCATTCAGCGCCGGCAGAGCCTGTACGCGTCGTTCTATTTCTTCCCAAACGGGCAGTGGATACATCAAAAGACAGGGATCTTCAGTATCAATCGTCACAACCAGATGCCCTTGCGCCATCGTCTCTAAACTTTGACGATAACGAGCCGGAACGGCCAACCGTCCCTTCGCATCTAAGTTAACTGCATTAATACCCCTAAACACCCACTTTGCTCCCACAGTTCACCACCGAGCCCCACATTAATACACCACTCTCCCACAAAATGGAAGCCCCTACCCACAAAATTTATGATGCGAGTACAATTATGAATAATTTGGAGGATGCCACAGGATGCCCCACCCTCTCAGTTTTGACGTTAACCTCTTCCGCTCAATGGACCATCCATGCCCCCCCCCTATCATCATGAAAGATATTCGCTACAGAGGTTAATGTGAGACATGGGTGGTTGGGTTTGCCACTTCGATAACAGAAGCGAGCAATCCAGAATTAATTAGAACGAAAAAATCAAGATAAAAAGGGAACAAATTTATTTTTTTACTGATGAACCAGGGCCATCTGGTGAAGGTGTTGCATCTCCGTCACTATTTTTTCCAGCTCTTTTTGCAACTAGTCTTCTTCTCTTTAACGGATGCTCTTCACCTTTTATTTTTTTCTTAGTCGGTTCATCAACCTCTCTCGAAACCCCTTCCTCTCGAGACGCCGCTTCTCTATCAGACACATCAGAACTGCTAAGTTTTCTTTTAAAACGGCTTAATAATCCATCTTGAGCAACCTGTTTTTGATTTTCATCCTCTCTTGGCCTCTTAAAAATTCTTAACATTTTTTCAGGCAAAGTACCCACTTTCTTTTCGTGTCGCTCAATTATCCTATCAATCATAACTTTTACTTTTTCAAGCTCCGCGCTTTGGTTTGGATTTTTTTCTTTGTCCAGAAACTTTTCTATTAATTCTAATTCCGCTTTTAATTGTTTAACATTTTCAATAATGCCTGATTTATCTTCCTTCGCATTTCTATGCTGTCTTGCAAGATCAATGACCACTTCCATCATTTTACTACGGGGCGATTTAAATCCTGCTTGTTTCTTACGATCCAGAAGTTCGACACAAACTTTATCACCTAATTCCTTTTCTTGTTCTTCATTAAATTCTGGCGATGGACGTTTAAGAAGAGACTCTTCTAGCTTCACAGCATCGTTATAAGCATTGTAATCATCAGACGATTTCATCACCTCTTTGTAACGCACCATCATAGAGGCTAAAGCCGCTTCATTCGCTTTATCTTTCTGGGGCAGGAAATCTTCTGCAAATGAAAATGTCTGATCAATTACATCCTGATATTCCTTCTCGAAGTTTCCTAATTTTCCAATAGCGCTAACGAATAATCCAACAACTTCAGCATGTTGCACATTGCCTTCCGGATCATTAATTTTTTCAACAATAGAATTGATATTGACATTAATACAGAATTCCTCGAGCAACTCACTCAAGGCCTCACGAGCGCCAGGAAATTGAGATGAAAACTTTTTTATACTATCATTCAAAGCATCAAAGCAGATTTTTAACATTGCGCCTCTATTAGCCTGATAATCCGGCAACGTCTCCACAACATCCTTGGCGTTTTTAACGATCGCAATGACTAAAAGTGCGGCTTTATTAGCATTCTCATCATTATCGGGCTGAATTAATTTTTTATCTCTCAACTTATTAAAAATATTATCGACATGTTTGATTCCATCATCCCCAAGAGTCTCTTTAACTTTACCCAACACTGATATCAAATCTTTTCCACTGATTCCTAAATGGGAAGAAAATACCTTAACATCCGAAATTCTACCCAACGCTTTTAGAGCAGGACTATCACCTACTAATGCATTAACCTCCTGGATTTTATTATTGTAACTCTCAATTGAATCAGCCTCTCTTAAACATATTTCTAAGAAAAGGGGTTTTTTTCCTTCCTCAAGAGAGCTAGCGATCTCTTTAAATTGATCGTAAGAAATATTCCCCTTGAATTTGTCGAGGATTTTATTGATAACATCTACCCTAACCCTATCTCCCTGCAAATTTTGAATGAGCCCCATTAATTCTGACACATCAGAAACACCCTCAAATTGAGAAGCTAACTTAGCATATAACTTCACGCCTTCTTGATTGAGCGCTTTATACTTTTCAACCAGCTCACTGAATTCTTTTGTCGTCGCACAATTATCCACAAACCCTGCGCAAATCTGAAACTCTTCTTTGCTCTGACATTTCCGAACAAATGATTCAAAAGCCCAACCGACCACACCTTCTTCACCCACCCCAAGTTTGCTGAATTTCTCAGCTACACTACAAAATTGCCTGAATTCATCGCGATTTTCAAAGAATTTTTTCTCAGCCCCCATCCTAACTGCATCAACCATAGATAACATAGGATCCATCAAACGACACAAATTAAGAAATTCTGTCTGCCTAATAACCAGAGGTTTGTCTTCGCCCTTCCCTTCTTGAAATATTTTCTTATTATTGATTATAAAATCATAAACAGCGTGAAAGCCCTCTTGCGACATCTTTGGTTTAACTTCGCTCACTTTTCTCACTAACCACTGATCTATCTTCTCATTATCTGCCTCAACGGTATCGGAGAGACTCATAAATAATTTATTAGCTTGCTCAGGACTTCCATATTTGCCGATATATGCAAGGTACTTTATTATATCTGAACCTTTTATATGCTTAAGAACTGACAGCACATCACGAGCAGCGGCATTCCCTTTTCTGGCTTTTTCGAATAAATTTCTCATGCCCATCTGTACATTTTTATCAGCATTCCTCTCTCTATATTCGCAGAGATATTCTCTATCAAAATCACCCGCGCTGAGATTTTCTAATATCCCAGGCTCTAATAATTCAAGCCTATCTATCATAACCTGGACTAATTTTTCTTGAGCCTGCATTAAAGCATAACTCTTTATTTGCAATTGCCTATATGCACCCATTTTTTGAGAAGACGACAGGTCATCACTATACTTATCAAGAGTATTTCTTACATGAAAGATAAAATCCGAAACAAACTCTAACGAGGCCGCTACAATTACTAGATCTTCATGTGATCTTTCATCAAGATTCTTTAATGCTTCAAAATGCCCCTGAAGTGCCCCACCTTCGGATCGATTTTCAAACTCTTCTAAATTCGGCTTGATGTTTTCTGAATTAATATCATGCAAAAAACTAAAATCCATAAATTGCGTATTGTCGTCATTCAACTTGGGCATGTTATTTAAATCTGAGTTAAGACCTGCCATGGCTTTTTCTCTTTCACTATTGATGACGTCCTCTGCGGCTTGACCTGCTAAGTTACTTCCATCTGAGACATTCGCGCTTTCAGTCTCTTTTACAGCGTTTGCGGGTTGCCCCGCTGGAAAGCCTACTACATTCGCTACTGCTTTAAAGAGCCCGCCCACAACCCCACCTGCAATTTCAGCGGCTTTCGAAACGTCACCCACTAACTTATCAGGCGCATCCTTGAGGCTTTCTAGAACCGGTACAGGCATTCCCGCTGCCTGTAGAATTTTTCGATCTTCCTTAGAACCGTTTGCGCAAATAGCTCCAATAATAAGATCACGTTTTTTTTCATCTAATTTCGGATTATCCAATACATACTTCATCATTGCAGAAATAATCTCAAGCCTCATTCGTTGTAATGCTTCAGTATTATTATTTATTTTTTCTCTGTTCAATGCGCTCTTTGCCTGATCAAAGATCATAGGCATAGCTTGCGAAACTTTATTAGGCATTTCCTCCGAATTTTTTGTATTCAAAGTTTCAAGCAGTGAGTTGCTTTCTTGCTGCTTAGCTTTGTTTAATTCATGATTGATATCACGAAGCAAATTATTTAATCCCGCGGTATTTCCTGCATTTAATAGTTTTTTTATCTCTCCTTGGATTTCAAGATTTCCCGCAGCACTTGCTGCGATTAAACCTTTCATACGCTTAGCTGCCATCTCAGCAAGAGCTTGTGGTGACAATTTCGTAGGCTTTTCAGGTGGCCGGGGTGGCGGACCAGCCGGACGCACTGGGCGGCGAGCCATAGAAACCTCTGCAGGCGGAGCAACCGAAGAAGTAGTGCCAGCCTCAGGAACCTCAGAAGCCAGAGACTTTTCATCTTCGCTCACAAATCTTCGCGCTGCCGCTGCATCCAAAAATTCTTGGTCTTCCGACGAAAACTCAAGCGCCCTATCGATTTCTACCTGCCCCTTGGCATCTAAGGACGAACCTTCACTAACTTTCCCCGCTTCCGGGATATCAGCCGCCAGTAAAGATGCTAATTTCTTTTTACCACGACTCAATTCAAACTCAAGATTTTTGATATCTTGAGCAAATTGTGAAACCAACAAAGCATCATCACCAACTTGATTCTTTAGGCTTATCAATCCTTCTTCTAATAGTTTTAAAGCCCCCTGAATTTCCGACGAATCCTTAGCTTGCTCAATAGATAATACATGATCATTTAAGTCGACAATCATTAAATTTATATCGAACACTTTATCGTCACGACTGGTTTTATTATCTTTCTCATCGCTCATAAACCACGCTCCTCAATCTGACTATCCCACATTAAGTACTTGGACCAGTTTAGGAAGACCGTCTAGACGGACCCTGCATTTTTTCGTCATCAGAACGATTTTCTTTTTGCTGACTTCTACTACCCATCATAGGTTTCTTTGGATCTGTTTGTGACGCTCTTTCGATATTACGACTGTCTCTGAACTGAGCAGGTCGTTCAACTGGTTTTAATGACTTCTTCCATTGTGGCGCTTTTTTTTCAGCAGGCATTAAGCGTTTGAGATTTTCCAAGCCTCCTTCCAGAGCAATTAATGTGGCTACTTTATAGTCAAGTGAGGTATTTTTAATCTTTTTATTATCCTGCTCAACTTGCTCAAATACCTCTCTAAATTCAGCTATCAGTTTACCTTCCTTCTCTTTATTTGATTTAGATAGAATTGTTTTCATCTCTTGAAGAACATTACGAATCTTTACATCCACAAGTCTCTCATGCAATGAAACCACGTCAATAAAGATTTCATTCTGGGCCTGCCTATTATTACCCTCGGGATTGTTTAATTGATCTAATATTTCATTATATTTCGTCATTAATGCTTGATTTCCACTTTTTAAAATCATGGGTCCATCAACACCCAGCATTGCTTTTAATAATTTTCTTTGTATTTCTAAATACTGAACTCTTCTAGGGTCATCTATCTCATCTTCACTTGTATCCTCTTCATAACTACTTCTAGCTAATGCTGCTCGTTCTTTTTTTATCTCATCAAGGCCAGGATAATTCTCCGATTCAAGCAACTTCATCATTGTACCGATGGACTTATGCATATTATCCTCAGGATCATCCGTAAATTCTTCTAATGCTGAAGGTGTAACCAGAAGAACATGATCAAGTTTAGCAACGGCTTCCTCCATATTTTCTAACATACGTTTGAATTCATCGGGTCTTCGTTCTTGAAATTCTTTAACCCGATTACTTTCTTTGAAGTCATTGATAAATTTTCCAAATTTTTCAATCTGCGATTGCAGGGCATTGCGATTTTCTTCGACATCAGCACTCATATCGCTCATGATTGTCTCAAAAACCTCTCCCTTTGCATAAACTTCACGCATAAATATATTAAACCAGCGTTCCATGTGTAGATCTTTTGCCGCTAGATTAATTGCTTTCATTTGCTCTTTAGGGATATCGTTTTTTGCGTTCGGTCCGTGCTCAAGAATAAAATCACTACACTCTTTTTCCCACGCTTTAATATCATCCAAAATTGATTGAGCACCGTCAAAAGTTGGATCCCGACCTTTCACCGCAATCTCTTGCGCTTGCTGTACAAGTTCATCTGCTCGTTCTTTAGCCATCTCACCTCTCCCCCAATGAATTCCTACTGTAATTATAGCAGATTTGGAAACAGCGCAAGGCGAGAGCAGCCGAAAGCTGCTCTAGTTGGGCATCTTGCGGCTTTGCACTAATTAAAAAAGGGTAAGATTTTGCTTAAAAAGGCGGTTGAGAAAAGGGCTTATCCGCGGGGGATTCTAAAAGTGAAATAGCATATTCATAAATGGGCTGAGCAGGTAAACCCAGCACTTTTACTCCCGCATTATAATACGCATCAAAATCAGCCCGCACCTTCGGTGCTTGTTGTGGCGAAAGATGATTGATCATACTATCTAATTTCGCTTTTGCCGTATCTATTGCACGAGCATTGACTTTTGCAGCAGGTTTTTTGGACAAATATTGCAAATAGAAAAGATGACGAAACTGTTTTTGATAAAGCATAGCGTATGCATCGGATACTTGTTTAATCGTTCCTTCAGGACTGCATAAACCTAATGCCGTATTGGTAAATTTATTTAATGCGGATTCAAAATCTCGGTAATTTCCGCTTGCACCCATGAAAGGACCCTTACCTTGCTGATTAAGTTGATCACGAAGTGCATCCTGAGCCTGATCGTAACAAGTCCCATATTCATAAATCGCTTTAACCGTTTCAATCGTATTTTCCCCATGAATCTTTGTATGTTTTTTAACAAAATCCATCGATGACAGCTTTAACACTTCGTCACACGGCATCATATTATGAGGAAGCTCAACCTGATCTTTTTCAGCCAATACTGAAAATGCCCCCATTAAAAAAACGGCTGGAACAATCAATTTAAACAGTGTACGCATAAGTAAAGGCTCCATGATTAATTCATTACTACGGCCTATTTAACCTGAACAACGATCATTGGGTCAAGAGCCCCTGATTCTTCCATTTCAGTCATCGCGAGCCACCAAGGGGTGGCTCGCGATGATTTTGCCTGTGGATGATTACAGCATTACCCTTCCCCAAACACGAGGTTTTTATTACAAGAAAATGAGGTAACCTCCGTTTTTTCACAAGGAGCACCTCATGACAATACACAAAAACTCACGCGACTCACGTCATAAACGTGGCCAACAAGCCGAAATGATAGCAAAAACCCTGTTAATCAATAACGGCATGACATTAATTCTAGAAAACTACTATTGTAGAATGGGCGAAATAGACCTTATCCTTTTGGATAATAATTGCCTTGTATTTGTAGAAGTGCGCGCTCGAATAAATGCAAAATTTGTTTCACCCACCGACTCTATCGATTTTTTCAAACAAAGAAAAATTATTCTCACCGCCGAATTTTTTTTACAAAACAATCCCGCCTATTCTGAGCTCACCTGTCGATTTGATGTGGTCGGCGTCGATTTTTCTGTTACCCCACCCAATATTGAATGGATCAAAGGCGCATTCTGCTAGCTTGAATAGTATATTCCGACCTTTCAAAGCGCATACAGATTCGCTACAATGACCGTCCCTGGTTAAAAAGAAGCGCCCATGGAGACTCTCGAGATTACAACGCCCGTCGACCGGATTCGAACGCACATGCTCGAAAGTGCGGACACAAAGCGTTTGGCGGCTGACCAATTGGCACCCGTCATCGCCGCAGCGGGCGACGCTATCGTGCAATGCTTGATTGCCAACAACAAAATACTGAGCTGTGGAAACGGCGGTTCCGCAGGCGACGCTCAACATTTTTCCTCAGAAATGCTCAATCGCTACGAACGAGAACGCCCTAGCTTACCGGCAATCGCTCTCTCTACAGATACTTCCACATTGACTTCCATTGCCAACGATTACAGCTACGCCGAAATTTTTGCAAAACAAATCAAAGGCCTTGGTCGTGAAGGTGATATTCTATTGGCCATATCAACCAGCGGCCAATCCCTCAACATTTTGCGCGCGATAGAAACAGCACACGATCGACAAATGTCCGTGATTGCATTAACAGGAAAAGATGGCGGCGCTATTGTAGAACTATTAAAACCAAACGACATTGAAATCCGCGTACCTGCTTTTCGCACCGCGCGCATTCAAGAAGTTCACTTATTAATCATTCACTGTTTATGTGATATGATCGATCAATCCCTATTTGGACAGGAGAATTAATCATGAAAAAATTATTTATCATCTCGGTTTGCTGTTTATCATTATCAGCATGTCTTCCAGCCGCTTTTGTAGCGGGAGCAGCAGCGAGCGGCGCCGTTGTTACTGACGGTCGCGACATGAAAACGCAATTAGAAGACAAAACGATGGCTCACCGAGTTCGCACTGCATTACACTTGAACAAACACCTTGATCAAGAAACAAGCATTTCTGTCAGCACATTTAATCGCGTTGTACTTCTAACAGGAACTGCACCCACTCAAGAACTCAAAGAACTCGCTTCAAAAATCACTTATTCTGTTAAAAAAGTAAAACGCGTTCATAACGAAGTTGTTATCGGTGATAACTCGACCATCAAAGATGCTGCACATGATGCTTGGTTAACAACAAAAATCAAATCCTCTTTACTTGCAGAACGAGGATTAAATTCTGCTCAAATAAAAGTTGTGACCGACAATAACACTGCTTATTTAATGGGATTGGTCAGTCGCGAACAAGCTGATTTAGCAACCAACGTTACTCGGCATGTACCCGGCATTGTAAAAGTTGTGAAATTATTTGAGTACACAGCAGAACGTAAACCTTTAATTTAGTAGGAATGGATGGACAAACTTAGCACAGCTCAATTAGTTGCCGTATGGTTTATACCCGTACTATTTGCGATTACATTACATGAAGTGGCACATGGTTGGGTCGCATCAAAATGCGGCGACCTAACCGCTAAATTATTAGGTCGATTATCACTAAACCCTCTTAAACACATTGACCCTATCGGAACCATCGCATTACCTGCATTATTAATTATCACACACGCAGGATTTGTTTTTGGCTGGGCAAAACCAGTTCCTGTGAATCATTTTAATCTCAACAATCCACGACGTGACATGGCCATTGTCGCCGCAGCAGGTCCACTGTCTAATCTGCTCATGGCAATTATTTGGGCCGCCGGATTAAAAGTCGGTATCTACCTAGCCCATACACAAAGCCCCATTGGGCTCTGGCTTGTTTATTCCAGCCAAGCGGGAATGATGATTAACATCTGGCTGATGGTGTTGAATTTAATCCCCATCCCACCCTTAGATGGCAGTCGCGTAGTGGCCAGCTTACTCACATCAAAAGCAGCACAAATCTACGGCCGCATAGAGCCTTTTGGTATTATTATTTTACTTGTCTTAGTTTACACTAACATTTTAACGGCAATGATTGCTCAGCCAGTAGAGTTCGTTTTTTCAGCGATAATGAACCTATTTCAGCTGACGTGAGGGGGACAGGAGGAAGGGGAAGGTGTCAGATCTAAGATTTATACTAGCATATTTTAGAAGTGATTTATCAGACTCTAAAATGAAAGTTGTATAAATCTTAGATCTGACACCTTCCCACCTTCCCCCTGCCCCCCACCAACACAAGGAGCGTGTTATGAAATTTATTCTTTTGACATTATCACTATGCTTAGCAAGCATTTCATTCACATACTCTGCAAATGCAGAAACTCAAACCTATCATTTCGATCCTAACCATACCTACGTGTTATATCATATTAAACATTTTGGTTTTTCAACCCAAACCGGAAAATGGATGGCCAAAGGAACCTTATTGCTTGACGATAAAAAAATTCAGAACAGCAAAGTGAACGTTACTATTAATGTTGGGAAAATCGCTACCGGCCTTACAGAATTAGATAACCATCTTAAAGGCGAAGAATTTTTTGATGTAATAAAATTCCCAACCGCAACCTACGTCAGCACCTCCGTAGATCGCACCGGTAAAGAACGCGCTATTATTCATGGTAATTTAACTCTGCACGGCGTAACAAAACCAGTGACATTAAAAGCAAAACTAAATAAGAAGGGCAAAAACCCTATCAACAATAAATTAACACTCGGATTCGCAGCAACAGGCACATTAAGACGCTCTGATTTTGGACTCACAACTTTATTACCCGGAGTAGGTAACGAAGTTCAGCTTGATATTGAAGCTGAAGTTAATTAGGAGGGAAGGGGTCAAGTAAGGGGTCAGATCTTTGCTTAGCTCATTTTCTGATTTATTTAGGAATAAATCAGAAAATGAGCTAAGCAAAGATCTGACCCCTTACTTGACCCCATCAATACACAAGGAATTTTATGCTGTACAAAAATACCGAACACCGTTTTGGGCTCATTGCCATTCTTTTGCATTGGTCCATGGCATTATTGCTCATAGGACTCTTATGCTTAGGTTTATATATGGCCGAATTACCCATCGGCATCCAAAAACTGAAATTTTACGGCTGGCATAAAGAATTTGGAGTTCTTGCATTAATGCTTGCGACAGTCAGAATAACCTGGCGCATCACCAACACAACGCCTTCACTCAGTAATTTACCACGCTGGGAACAACTCGCGGCTCGCTCAGCACATTATGCTTTTTATTTCTTCATGTTTGCACAACCCATCACCGGATTACTTCTGAGTTGGTCAGCAAATCTTCCCGTTTCTTTTTTTAATTTATTCACGCTTCCCGTATTAATTACCCCCGATGAAACGAAAAGAATACTATTTACAGAAATTCATGAGTGGCTCGCTTATGGACTGATTGCAACCATCTGCCTACATGTCGGTGCAGCTTTAAAACATTTTCTAATTGACCGTGATGATATTTTACAGAGGATGCTTAAACCATGAAATTTTTAACGTTGAACAAATTCGTTTTTATAATCACTGTTCTTTTCTCCTCATCATTGAGCTATGCAGCCGCACCAAAATGGCAAATAATACCCGATAAAAGCTCCATCACATTTACTGCAACCCAAAATGATGCTCCCGTCACTGGTGAATTCAAATCATTCACAGGCGACATTAATTTTGACCCCGAGCAATTGAGCATCAGCAATGTTGCCATTGTTGTTGACATTACATCCGTTAAAACATCCTATGCTGAAATTGCAAAAACTTTGCTTTCCCCAGAATGGTTTGACGCAAAAACATTCCCCAAAGCAACCTTCAAAGCCACTTCATTCAGCAAAATAGGCGATAATAATTATCAAGCCAACGGAACCCTCACCATCCGTGATAAAACTTCTGCTGTGACACTCACTTTTACATTACAACCCGTAACGAAAACAACCACCATTGCAAAAGGCGAGACAAAAATTCAACGCTCCACCTTCGGAATTGGAAGAGGGGAATGGGCAAGCACTGATAATGTCAAAGACGAAGTGAAAATTGATTTCACGTTGGCAGCTAGCAGGTAGATATCGCGCTTGATATCGTCTTTGAGAGGGATTAGCGCAATGAAATGAGCCCAGCTCAATTGTAGCAACATTGCACAAGAGTGTAAAATAGACAATAGAAATTAAGCTAAAACCACACAAAAATCTTTGTGATTTTATATCGAAGAACTATCAAATTTGAGAAACTACTAACAACTAAAGATGCGACACCAAAATTATTTTACTATTCTAAGATTCGGCTTTTTGGATCCTGGACCTTGATTATTTCCAGAGGGCGAGGATTGCCCACCGCCACCTGACTCTACACCATCATATTCATTTTCTGGAAAAACCATTCCACCACCTGTTTCTTTGGCATAAATCGCAGTGATTGCAGGAATAGGAATGTATAAATTGCGAGAAACTCCACCAAAACGGGCGCTAAATTCTAACGCTTCTTTTCCTAATGCGAATTTATGAACGGCTGATGGTTGGATATCAAGAATAATTTGCCCATCTTTTACATATTCTTGCG
>JAKORL010000075.1 GCA_029777855.1 Pseudomonadota bacterium | reverse complement strand
CAATATGAGTTGGTCAAAAGCGGAAATATCATCATTACTTGAAAGGGGAAAAATTCCGGGTATTTCTTTTTGCCAGGTGATCAATGGTAAGCCACAGGAGGTTATTGCTGTGGGTGTTGCAGATCTGGGTGTGAACACGCCTGTCACGGAAAAAACCGTTTTTGAAGCAGCTTCATTAACTAAACCCCTATTTGCAATGTTAGTGTTGAAATTAGTTAAGCAAGGCGTAATTGGTTTGGATGAGCCGCTTGGAAAAATGCAAGACATACAAGATATTCCCGAATATCATGCGTTGCAACAGTATAATGAACGTGAACAACTGACTGCTCGAATAATATTGACACACCATACTGGATTGCCAAATGCTGGCGATGCGGCTGATATGAAATTTTATGTGAAACCTGGGGAGAAATTTGGCTATTCAGGTTATGGTTATTTTTTGTTGCAAAAAATTATCGAGAAGCGCACGGGAAAAACATACGCAGAACTGACACAAGAATTTATTTTTGATCAAGTGCCTATGCGTCAATCGTACATGACTCGCCCAATAGATCAACCGGTTGCTGTGCATCATAACGCTGATATGAATAAATCATTACCTGTTGCACCTGCGACTCCTGCAACAGCTGCTTCTGGTCTTTATACTACTGCGGAGGATTATGCCCACTTTGTTATCGCATGGTTGCATACACACGATGAATTATTGCAATCTGCTTTTAAATTTTCCAATGAGAAGACGCTCAGCACAGATCGTTGGGCAGTTGAAAAAGGCGTATCTCAACCGGATTTAGAACAATTAACATGGGGGCTTGGTTGGGGGCTACTTAAAACCGAAGATGGGATTATTGCATTTCACTGGGGAGATAATGGAGATAGCAAAGCGTTTGTCGCTATTAATATCGAATCGCAAACAGGTTTTGTTTATTTTGCAAATTCATGGAACGGATTATCTATCGCTAATCAACTCATATCTAAAGGTCTAAAAGAACTCACACCTGCATTACGGTATCTCAACAAAAAATATGATTTTGAAACGTGTGAACAACTCGGAGAAAAGCGCCAAATGAGTGTAGAAACATTCGGAAAATTTGAACTGCTAAATCAAGAAGGTTGGCAAGATAAATTGAAAAAAAATGTGATTGCCATACTCACAAAGCATCCTGAGAATTTTGGCGAAATTCATCTTGATAATACTCCAGATTGGGAAGAACATTTAAAAGCGCAGCTAGCGGAGCAGCTTAGCCGTCAACCTAACACCGGTTTAGAAACATTCCTCCAACGAGTTCTCGATTTACCTAAACACGTGGTGGAACAACATGTGGATTTATTTTCTTGTAGAAAATAATGAAATCAGCATCACGGATGAAAATATTCAAAGGCTTCAAGAGGCTTCCAACGATGTACCTGTCCCTGCAATGGATCGCATCAGGAGTTGGCAAAGACAAAATGACCTCTCAGTGAATAGTAGAATCTCTCCATAGATGGTATGATATTGAAAATTGATTTCCCACACTTTCTTTAGCCGGCTTGGAGCGTCATTATGTCAACATTACCGAATTGTCCTCAATGTAATTCTGCGTACACTTATGAAGATAATGGACTATTTGTATGTCCTGAATGCGCTCATGAGTGGTCGACTCAACCAAGTGATCACTCCACTGAAAGTACTTTAATTGTGAAAGATGCCAACGGTAACTTGCTCCAGGACGGTGATACTGTCACTGTCATCAAAGATTTGAAAGTTAAAGGGTCTTCATTAGTCGTGAAAGTCGGTACAAAGGTTAAAAATATTCGTTTAGTTGAAGGTGATCATAATATTGATTGTAAAATTGAAGGCATAGGCCCAATGAAGCTGAAGTCTGAGTTTGTCAAAAAATAGTCTAAACTGGGTCAGAAATTCTCTTATGAATTCAGCCGATGCTGAGGCATTCTCGGTACATCCTTCATTTGCTTCTGCGCGTTGTTGTTGGTAGGATCAGGGCATTAGAATACTGAGGAGAAGCACTTGAAAGATCTTTTGCCATTTTTTTTAGCACACTGGCCGTTAACGTTGGCCTTCATTGTTACACTCATCACATTGATCATTTTTGAGCTCAAAGATCGACAAGGTGGGGCGCAGCGTATTGATAGTGCAGAGTTGACACGACTGATCAATCACGAGAAAGCACTGGTGATAGATATTCGAAAAAATGAAGAGTATCAAAAAGGGCACATTTTGGGTTCGCTGAATATCACCCCTGATACTTTTAAAGATAAAATAAACGAATTGCAAAAAGCCAAAAATCGACCGATTATTTTGGTTGATCACAATGGGAATGGTTTTCATACCATGCTCAAATTATTACGACAAGAAGGTCTTTCCGCGCACTATCTAGCGGGTGGGGTTTCAGCGTGGAGACAAGATGGTTTACCACTCACCAATTTGACTGAATAAGGTAATGGTTATGTCTAAAGTTGTTGTTTATAGTTCTGCTAATTGCGCTTATTGTGTTCGAGCAAAAGACCTGCTCGATCGTAAAGGCATACAGTACCAAGAAATTCGCATTGATTTAGATCCTGCCGAGCGCGAGATCATGATGCAGCGTAGTGGTCGCCGTACTGTCCCCCAAATCTTCATCAATGATAAGCCGATTGGTGGGTGCGACGATCTTTATGCCTTAGAGAAATCCGGTGAACTCTCAAAATTACTGATAGAATGAGATTCGCTAATCTGCTAACTTTTGCTATACTGTTGTTAACCCAATAGGTGGGGATAGGGATCTGATCCCATCATATTTTGAAACTTTTTAAGAGGTAATATTATGAGTCAAGCAGGAGATGCTAGCATGGCAGAAGATGGAGCGCATGGTCCAGAATTTGCAATTCAACGAATTTATGTCAAAGATTCTTCTTTTGAATCACCCGAGTCACCTAGCATTTTTCGTGAACAATGGGAACCTAAAGTCAATATCGATTTGCAAACTTCCAGCAATTTGCTCGAAGGCGATGTTTACGAAGTTGTACTGGGTGTCACTGTGACAGTTAAGATTAAAGAAAAAACGGCTTTTCTTGCGGAGACTAAGCAAGCGGGAATATTCAGCATTGGTCAATTTAATGACGAACAACGTAATCAATTATTAGGCAGCTTTTGCCCTAATATTTTATTTCCATATGCACGTGAAACTATTACGAGTTTAGTGACTCGTGGTGGATTCCCACAACTTTATTTAGCGCCTATTAATTTTGATGCTGTTTATCAACAACAAATGAAACAACATCAAGAAGGCGAGACAGCTAATTAATTTTTCTATTTTTTACAGCAGTTCCCATTAATAATGGGAACTGCTGTATTTCTAAGCTTTCATCGTTAAATGATAATGTGATATCCTTGTTGTCATCATTTACCTCTTGAGTTTTATAAATATGGCAATTGATCAACAACATTCTTTTGCTCCAATGGCAGTGCTAGGAGCCGGTTCCTGGGGCACGGCTTTAGCGATATTATTAGCTCAGCGTGGTCAGAGAATTCAATTGTGGGGCAGAAATTCCGATCGAATTGCCGAAATGTCTCAGCAACGGATTAATGCTCGCTACTTACCGAAATGCCCTTTTCCAGAATCACTGTCTCTCTCTTCAGATTTACGCGAGACAATAAAAGGCGTGCGTGATATTTTGATTGTTGTACCGAGTCATGCATTTCGAGGGCTCATCGAGGATTTATTGCCCTTAATCAACCAAAATACGCGATTAGCGTGGGCGACTAAAGGCCTTGATCCTTCGACTGGAAAATTATTACATGAAGTCGTGCAGGAAATAATTCCATGGCCTATCCCCACTGCGGTGCTTGCGGGTCCAAGTTTTGCAGCGGAAGTCGCACAAAATTTACCAACCGCGATTTCTGTTTCAAGTCAAGATACTGAATTTTCAAATGACCTTGTTGAGCGTTTTCATACTCGCACTTTCAGGCCGTATATCAATACCGATATTATCGGTGTGCAAATCAGCGGCGCAGTTAAAAATCCTCTTGCCATTGCTGCGGGAATTTCCGATGGCTTAGGTTATGGTGCGAATGCGCGTTGCGCTCTCATTACACGTGCATTGGCTGAAATGAGTCGTTTAGGTATTGCGCTCGGTGGCAAAATGGAAACGTTTATGGGCCTTGCTGGATTAGGTGATTTAGTGCTGACATGTACTGGAAGCCAATCGCGTAATTGGCGTTTTGGCTATGCGCTTGGGCAAGGACACCCGATTGATCTGGCGGAGCGAGAAGTAGGGCAGGTGGTCGAAGGAAAGCAAAATGCCATTATTGTTGCAAAACGGGCTCAAGCACTCAACATTGAAATGCCTATACTTGAGCAGGTCAGCAAAGTGGTTCAGGGCCAAATGACAGCAGCAGAAGCAGTTCAAGCTTTATTAATGCGTAGCATTAAATCTGAATAATATTTTTATTCGTTGCAAAAATCATCTAAGGTAAAGCACTAAGCTCCATATTCAGTCATCGCGAGCCACCCCTGGGAGGCTCGCGATGACTAGAAAGAGGATGGTGTGTGTATGGATTACTATCTAAGCAAATACGGTCTATATAATTTAATCATCTAGCCTTTGCTGTGGATCCTTTGAAATTACCAAATTTCTTTTTTGGGCGAGATTCACTAGCATTGAATGACTTGAAATTACGGTCATTCCTTTTTGGATACTTATCATTTCCATCAGAAGATTTGAAATTACGGTCATTCTTTTTTGGAAACTTATCATTTCCATCAGAAGATTTGAAATTACGGTCATTTCTTTTTGGATACTGATCATTTCCATCAGAAGATTTGAAGTTACGGTCATTCCTTTTTGGATACTGATCATTTCTATCAGATGACTTGAAATTATCATCATTCTTTTTTGAATGTCTTTCATTTCTGTCACCAAATTTTCTTTTTTTATCGGGATTTTTGTTTTTAAAATTGCCTTTAAAGTTTTGGGGTCGATTCTTTTTGCGATCTCTAGGCTGATCTGAATTATCAATAAAAGTTTCAATTGACTTAGCAGGAGCTGAATTCACTTTTCCACTGAGAGAGGCAAAAGCGGCAGCAATATCAAGTTCAGAACATTCATGGTCATGTGCCAATTTCTTTACCAATTCTCGACAAGAGTCGAGTGAAGCACTCTCTAAAATTTTCCCGATTTCAAGACTGAGAAGATCGGCTCTTTTTTTGTTGATTTGATTGTTGGAAGGCGGTTGCAGTTCTTTTAACGGTGAGGCAGTGGAACGTTCAATTGCGCGAAGCATTCGAGTTTCACGTGGGGTTACAAAAAGCATCGCTTTCCCTTTTCGGCCAGCCCGGCCTGTTCGTCCAATGCGATGGGTGTAGGATTCTATATCTTGCGGAATATCATAATTAATCACATGATTGATTCGATCAACATCGAGTCCTCGCGCAGCAACTTCGGTAGCAACAATAATATCTAACAGTCCATTTTTAATTTTTCGTATAACATTTTCACGAGCAGATTGTTGCATATCCCCGTTTAATGCAGAGACAGCATAACCTCGAGCTTCGAGTTTATTAGCAACTTCCTCTGATCCTATTTTTGTGCGAGTAAAAATTAATGCACCATCAATATCTTCAATTTCCAAATAACGTGTAAGCGCTTCTAATTTATGTTGTTGACTAACAACCATATAGCCTTGGTCAATCGTCATACTTGAAGCTGGATTTTGTTTGATATGTACTTTTTCTGGATTTTTCAAATGTTCGTTCACAATGCCGCGTAAGCTAGCTGGCATAGTGGCTGAAAATAAAGCGACTTGATGAGGGATGGTAATTTTTGAAAGAATCGTTTTTACGTCCTCTAAAAATCCCATATTTAACATTTCGTCCGCTTCATCCAGAACCACCGTTTTAAGCTGTGATAATACTAAAGTGCCTCGGTTTAAATGATCTAAAACTCGGCCGGGTGTTCCAACGACAACATGAACGCCGCGTTTAAGTGCTTTTAATTGAGTGCGATAATCAGTGCCGCCGTATATAGGTAAAACATGAAAATCGTCGATGGCGTTTTTAGCATAGGTTTGGAAAGCCTCTGAAACTTGCAGGGCCAGTTCGCGAGTTGGGGTTAAAATGAGTGCCTGAGGGGGTAATTGGGCTTCGTCTAAATTTGATAGAATGGGTAGTGCAAAGGCCGCCGTTTTACCTGTACCAGTGGACGCCTGTCCGAGCAGATCCTTACCCGATAGCATAATCGGTATACATTCTGCTTGAATGTGGGTAGGGCTTTCGTAGCCTTGTTTGGCAAGGGTAGGGAGCAGTTTTGGGTTTAATCCCAATTCTTGGAATGAATTGTGCTGTGTAGGGGTCGTCATAGAATCCTCAGTATTGTTTGCCTATGGTTAAGTGTTGTAATTACCTTGACCTATCCGCAATCGCGCTGAGCCTGTAGCAACCACATTAAATAGGGGATTATAACCGGAAAAACCTGAAAAGTCATCAACTTAGTTCATGGTTTCAGTGGGCCTGGATATTGCAAAAACAATCTATCAGGTGTGCCAATAATTTTGCTTGGCTGAGTTCATCGATTGTTTATGGAATATTCAAGTGCTATAGTGATGGCCTGGTTTAACGACAGGAAGTCTGGTATGAAAAAAAATGTGACGCAAATTCTTAATCGAAGCCTCAAGGCCGTTTTGCTGAGTTCAGTATTATTTTTGGCCGGATGTGCTACTACAAATAATCCCGTGGATCCTTATGAAAAATATAATCGGGCCATGTTTAAATTTAACCGCTCATTGGATTATGTCATTTTGCGTCCTTTAGCCGATGTGTATGGCACTTTAGTACCAAATCCCGTTCAAGCTGGAATTGGTAGAATGTTTAGCAACTTCTATGAACCTTCTCGAGTGATCAATGATATTTTGCAAGGTGAAATGCGTTATGCGTATCAAGATGGTGCGCGCTTTGTATTAAATACTACCTTTGGATTAGTTGGATTTTTAGATGTGGGTGAACGAGTAGGATTTCCTCTACATCAGCAAGATTTTGGTATTACCATGGCGCGATGGGGATGGAAACAATCCTCATTTATCGTAATGCCATTTATCGGCATTTATACCTTTCGTGATTTGGTGGCTGTGCCTTGTAATGTGTATGCATTTACTTTTTGGCCTTATATTGAGCCTGAAAATATCGCATGGAAATTATATTTCCTAGAAAAAACTGAAACACGCGCGGCTTTACGTCCTGCAGACAAAGTCATCGATGAAGCTTTTGATCCGTATATTTTGGTGCGCGATGCGTATCTGCAAAAACGAGAAAACGATATTAAAACTCAAAGTAATGGAAGAGTCACTTCAGTTGCACCTGCGCAAGAAGCTCTAGATGAGCATGATAAATCTTCACAAGCGAAAGATAAGCAAGAAAATACTTCTGCTAAAAAAGGGAAGGAAAGACGGGCATTTTCCAAATCAAAATCAGGAAAGAATTTACCGGATGTGATTTCGATGAAGAAAAATGCACACGAGAGTATGAGTTAAAGAATGTGGCTCATTTTCATGTGGTATTATTCGAACCTGAAATTCCGCCCAATACGGGTAACATTATTCGACTTTGCGCAAATACCGGGGCTCAATTACATTTAATTGGGCCTTTGGGTTTTGAATTGGATGATGCGCGATTACGTCGTGCAGGCTTAGACTATCATGAATGGGCCTCAGTCAAATCCTATGTAAATTATGCAGATTTTTTGAATCAAAATAACCCCAAGCGATTATTTGCAATCACAACAAAAGGCTCTGTTAAATATACTGATGTTGAATTTCAGTTGGGTGATTATTTAATGCTAGGTCCTGAAACGAGAGGCCTGCCGCTAAATGTTTTAGAATCTTTGCCAAAAGATCACTGGCTACGAATTCCCATGTTGCCCAATAGTCGCAGTTTAAATTTATCGAATGCCGCAGCGATCATTTTATATGAAGCCTGGCGACAAAGTGGATTTGTTTACTAATCATTGTACGAAAATTTTACAATCAAGAAACATATATCTATTTTAGATCTTTACTTATAGTTTTCAGCGGTCAAAAAAATGGCGCCGTGATAGTAAAATTCACTGCGCCATGCTAGATAAAATCAACTTAATAATAAAATTTTTCGTAAGATGAGTAGTCTTCACGTTAGTGATAAATAATTTCAGTTTGTTGTTTACGATCAAGTTCAGTCTCTGCGTTCTTTTCAAGATCTGTAAAGAAACGCGAAGCGCTGAACATGTGTGAATCGCCCTCGATAGTTTTGATTCCATGAATTTGATCTCCATTACTCCCAAGATAAATATCATAGGACTGAGTGTCGTTGTTTAAATGAAAACGGAGTATTTGACCACTTCCATAATCATAGCCTTTATCAATACGAAACATAGCTGATTTAATCTGTCTGAGTGTCAGAGGTTTTTTGTTAAGAGTCAGAATGTGTCGTGTTTCGTCATGCTCAATTGTAGGCATTGTAGGCAATGCTCGTTTGGTAGACTTTAATTCATACTCATCAGCAAATTGATTGGCCTGATTAAGTTCTTCATCTGAATCAGAGAGTTTTCGGGTGATATGTTGAGCATGTTGCCTTGGATACTGAGAAGATACACCTTCTCCGTGACCATGGTTGTGGTGATAATGCCTTGTATCGTCATCTTTTTCATGTTTAAAAAACAAAGGAAAAAACGCCTTTTTGAAAGACATCTGATTTAATCGAGCCCAACCATTACTGAAGGCAGCGGCAATTTGCGCGGCAAATATTGCAGTGGGTGCAGCCACTAAACCTGCTGCCACTCCGAACGCCAAATTTGAAGCAGCAATATGAATACCCATCGATAATGCAAGTGCGTTAGAAACATAAGCAAAAGCTGAGGTTAATCCTAAATAAGCCCAAGCGGATGTAATGGCTGCATTGATAGACGTAAAAGTAGAAGCAATAAGCGGAGTACCCATTAAAGCACTAATTGCAGTATTAAGCGCAGGAATTAATGTCGTAAGTCCGGTGAAAATAAGTGGGAATGCGATGGCCCATAATGCTGCAGATAAGGCGATGCTTGCTGCTAAAAATAGACTTCCTACGAGAATAACAGAAATATAGTTGTAATCCCCAATATCATTATCAATCATTAACGATGCACCTAAATTCCAAGCGGCTTTTGCATTTTTAAGTGGTGAAGTAGCTGCAGTAAGAACAATGGTAGCAATTCGAATAGCGTAGTGAATCGGTGCTAATAATACCATTGCAAAACCGAATACTAGATAACCACCCAATGCTGAGCCAAATCCTATTTGACCATTGTTATAAAGCTCTGTGGTGAGATTCCAATTTTTTGCTAGTTGTCCAACTAAAGTACCCGTAATATTTTTTAAAAAAGAGGGAATATATTCAGTGCCGAATTTAATAATGTTCAGAGGGATTTTGAAGAATAATTCCGCGAACTTGATCAAGAAAATGCTGGGTTTTATGATGAAAGCTTCGATAACAAGACCCGCGAGTAATAAAGCTCTGCCAGTACCAAAAGCCTTAATAGTTTCTATCTCTGGGTGTGGGCTACCGCCAAACATATTCCTTAGAATTGTACTGATATTATGTATCAATCCGAAACCTATCAGTCTAAGACTTTGTTTATTCCTTCTTCTTTGTTCCCAGAATTGTGGTCGAGTAGGAAAACCTAGAAATGTCCATATGATCATGGAGAGTGGTAATTCATCACCTGGATAATTTATTTCAACACCATCTGCCCTTGTATAAGTCGCATTAGCTAAATGTAGACCGTCAAATTCATAGGTTTCTACAAATACTTTTTTAGCAAGATAAGTCAGATACGCTTTAATGCGTGGGAGCAAGGGGCGCATTTCAGCATCGACTGATGAGCTTTGGCTTTGACTATCAGGTTTTTCTAGTAAAGCATCGAATTCATTATCACTAGAAGCTACTGATAAATGTTGAGCATTAGTTTCACTTTGCAACAGTTTTCCAGTGCTGTCTTGAAATTCAGGTTCAGCATAAGAAGACGTAATAGAGGGATCTAATAAGACTCGTGTGATCCATTCTTTAGGAGTCAAATAGTTCATTTTTTCTAATAGTGGTGTAACTGTTTGAGGTGCTTTTGTTTGCATATCTAGCTCCAGTGATAGTTGTTCATTAATAGGGAGAATTTATCATGGAAGTGGTATAAAGTCAATGCGAAATCATCTGAATATCATAATTGTGGCAGCTCTGTTTTCAAGTTGAAGTCTATTAGTTAATTAATCAATCCGCGAGCCACCCAGGGGTGGCTCGCGATGACATGAACTGCAGAATGGCTCAAATATGTGAGTTTGCACTTGGATTAACCTACCTTTTCAACCATCGTCTGAGTAGCCCTAACTAATGCATCCACAATACCGGGTTCTTTGCTCGAGTGTCCTGCGTCTGGGATAATCTGCAACGTCGAAGCTGGCCAAGCTTTGTGCAAGCGCCACGCATTGTCCAAGGTGCAGACTATATCGTAACGGCCGTGGACGATGATGCCCGGGATATGAGCAATTTTATCGACATTGTCCATGATTTGATTAGGAGCGAGAAAGCAATTGTTCATCATATAATGGCATTCAATGCGAGCGAGGCTAAGCGCCGTGTGTGGATCTGTGGTCCACGACATCATGTCTTGAGTGAGCTGTAAGGAAGAGCAACGTCCTTCCCAGGTCGACCAGGCTTTGGCAGCCGCCATGCGAGCCACTTCGTCTTCGCCAGTTAATACCGCATAAAAAGCATCGATATAATTACTATGACCATTGAGTTTGACGGCAGAGATAAATTCATCCCAATAATCTGGATAAATATAATTAGCCCCATCGCCATTAAACAACCAATACATATCATGCTGACGCGATAAGAAAATACCCCGCAAAATTAAACCTGCCACTCGATCCGGATGCGTTTGAGCATACACTAAACTCAATGTTGAACCCCATGAGCCCCCAAATAAAACCCATTGGTCAACACCCATAAATTCTCTAATCATTTCCATATCACTGACCAAAGCCTGCGTCGTATTGTCGGATAAATCCGCATGAGGCGTTGAACGCCCACTTCCGCGTTGATCAAATAAAATAATGCGGTATTTATTAGGATCAAAAAATCGACGATGATCTTCCGAACACCCCGATCCCGGCCCTCCGTGAACAAACAACACCGGCATCCCATCAGGATTTCCGCACACCTCCACATACAACTGATGTGGCGCTGTCACAGACAACATATGTTGTTCATAGGGTTGAATCGCTGGATAACTGCTTAACATGTTTCACACTCCATAGATACGTCGTCGCATCTCAAGTTGTTAGTACTTAAACAAAATCTATGCCAAATTAGATCTTAGATCAATACTAATATACATTATTTTGTTGAATTTACGAAGAGAGGTGGAGTGGAAAATTACAATTACCGCGTGAATTTTCAGATGGAGTTACTTTTTCGATACTCTCCCTGCGGTTATCTCATGTTATCTCAAGTGTTTAGTACTATATCCAAGTTACAATTATCGAGATAATTATGGTATACAACCCTACCTCAAACCCTAAATTCACTAAATTAATAGGCTTTTGAAATTAAATGCAGGCTACTTTGACAAGGATTTTCGCGATGTACT